>CAUSAG010000010.1:0-71335 GCA_963529665.1 uncultured Kingella sp. | reverse complement strand
GGGCGTAGTTGCGAAAGGCTTCTACCATTTCTTTGAGCGCGGCGACTTGTTTGATTATGGTGTCGGTGGATTTGGTAAGGATTTGTGCGTCTTTTGTGTCCAATTTGTCTTGCAATTTCCATGCCAAACGCTCGGCGGAAAGTTGGATGGGGGTGAGTGGGTTACGGATTTCGTGGGCGAGGCGTTTGGCAACTTCGCCCCATGCGGCTTCTTTTTGGGCGCGAACAAGCTCGGTGATGTTGTCAAACACGAGCACGAGACCTTTGCCGTTTTCGGCGGGCAGGCGGATGGCTTTGCCTAGCAGGATGCGGCTGCTGTCTTGCGCGGTGTAGGAGAGCTCTACGGCGTCGGGGTTGTGTTCGCTGGCAATCAGGGCGTTGAGAAGGTCGGCGGCGGCGTGGTGTTGGGGGCTTAAATCATGCCATGCGCTGGTTTGCTCGCCGATGTGGTGGGTGAGATTGATGTCTAGCATTTGTTGGGCGCTGGCGTTGTAGGTTTTCAGGCTGCCTGAGTAGTCTAGGGTGATTACGCCTGCGTTAAGGCTGTTTAACACGCGTTCTAGATAATGGCGGGCGGCTTCTTGTTCTTTGTGGTGGCGTTCGTTGGCAAATTGGGCGTTGGCAAGCTGTTGGGTCATGTAGTTAAACATACCTGATAGCTTGCCCAGTTCGTCGTGGCTGGTTACGGGAATGCGGCGGCTGAAATCGTTGTGGGCAACGGAGCGCGCGCCATCGGCTAGGGCGAGAATGGGCTCAACGAAGCGGCGGGCGAAATAGAGCGCGGCGGCGATGGATAATAGGATGGCGAGTAGGGTGGCGATGATGAGCGTGGCGATAAAAAAGGTTTGCAGACCTTTTTGGGCGAAGACGAGCTCGGCGTATTTGGCGCGGGCGGATTCTATGAGTTCGGCGTCTTTGGCGACGTTTTCGGGGATAGGCTGCCTGAAAAAGAAGATGTATTCTTTACTGACGTATTTTGACAACATTATCCAGCCAGTAGCATATAGCGTGCCATTTACGTTTTCTATGCTGCGGATGATTTGTTGTTGACGTAGGGTGTTGAGCGTGCTGGGGTCAAAATCGGGAGCGGGGAGTTTTTGTGGATTGCGCTCGGCAACGAGTTGATGATTTTCTAGTTGCCACAGGGCAAGATGGCTGAATGTGCGGGCTTGTTGGGTTTGGAAGGCGGCGTTGGGGGCTTGGCTTTGCACTAGGGCGGTGGCGAGGTCGGCGCGGATGCGTTGGGCTTCTTGCACGCTGTTGCTGGCGGCGTTGTCTAGCGCGCTTTGGCTGAGTTTCAGGCTGCGTTCTAGGGCTTCTTTGGTGTCGTTGCCAAACCATGAGTTGATGCTGTGGGCGATGAATTGGGCGGCGATGCCGAGCAGGAATAGGGCGGGCAGGGCGGCGACGATGGCGAACATGGTGGAGAGTCGGCGGGCGATTTGCGAGCCGAAAACGTGGTTGCGTTTGTCGCGGACGATGAGCCAGATGTAGCGCAGGGTTACGATGAGCATTGCAAAGGCGAGCGCGCCTGTGAAGCTGGCGATTGTCCAGAAGTAGGGGGCATAGGGGCTGTTGCTGTCGGTGGATTGGCTGAGGGCGTAGAGGGCGATGAAGGAGAGGATGCCACAGAGGATGAGGAATTTTTGCATGATGGGGGTGGTTTTGGGGTTTGGATTTTCAGGCTGCCTTTGTAAGCAAACATGGCTGATGGGCAGCCTGAAAATGGGATGAATGGGAAAACAAGAATGTGTGGTTGTCTAGTTTATGGTTTCAGTTTCACAAAACGCGCTTTGCTCGTTTTCAGGCTGCCTTTGAATGGAACAGCAAAACCGTTTTCAGGCTGCCTTTGGACAAAACATCTAAACCACGTCCACCCCACCTACGGCTTAATCACCAAATCCTGCCAGCCCGAATCCAAATCCCAATCACGCGAATTGATGGCGTTGATTTGGAAAGGTTTGGGCAGGCGGGTGGTGGTGAGATTGAGCTTAACTTGGGCTTTGACTTCGCTGGCGGGCGTGTCGGACAATGCGCCTTCGTTGAGCACGTGCCAGTTGGCAATCGCGCCGACGGCTTTGAGCGCGGTGTTCAGGCTGTTGTATTCGGTGGTAAATGTGCCAACGGACACGCGGTAGCGGTTGGTGAGCGGGTGGAAACTTAGGCGGTAGTTCACGCTGTTGGCGGTGTTGATGAGCTGGCTGATTTTGAAGCGGTAGGAAGCAAGCGTGGGGCGTTCTAGGCGATAGGATAGGGTGAAATCTAGTGGCACGCCTTGTTGCAGGGCGTTTTGCAGTTGCTCGGGCAGCTCGGTTTGAAAGCGGGTGCTGATGGTGAGTTGCCCGTTGGCTTGGATTTGGGCTTCGGAGCGGGTGGCGCTGATGGTTTCGGCGTGTATGGCGGGGGCGATGAATAATGCGCTGATGATGAGTGCGCGAAGGCAGCCTGAAAACGGCATTTGCTTGTTTTCAGGCTGCCTTTGGCTTGAGATGGATGGGGTTTTAGCTTCGCTGAAACTCGCGCTGCTCATTTTCAGGCTGCGTTTGAATGTTTGCGGCAGCCTGAAAACGCGGTTAATGCTTTTCAATAAGTGCGTAATAAAAGCCATCTTGTTTTTCGCTTGGGATAAGGATTTTTTCGGTGCGCAATTGGGCATCGGGGTGGCGGTTGAGAAAGCGATGGCATTGCTGCTGGTTTTCTTCTTCAAAGATGGAGCAGGTTGCCAAGAGCATTCGTCCGCCTGATTTGAGCGTTGTCCACAGCACATCCAGCATGGGTTCTTGCTGGCGGGCGGTTTTGTAGGCATCGGTGGGGCGGCGCAGCCATTTGATGTCGGGATTGCGTTTAATTGTGCCCGATGCGGTGCAGGGGATGTCTGCCAAGATTGCGTCAAACGGTTCGCCATTATACCAATCGCTTAAATTTTGGGCATCGGCGCAGTATAAGGCAGCCTGAAAACGCAAGCGGGCGAGATTGTCTTGCACGCGTTGCAGGCGTTGGGTGGCGATGTCTAGCGCGGTTACATCGCAATCGGCCAGTTCCAAAATATGCCCTGTTTTGCCACCTGGGGCGGCGCAAGCGTCCAAAATGCGCTCGCCGTTTTGCGGATTAAGCAGATAGGCGGCTTGCTGTGCGCCAAAATCTTGCACCGATGCCCAGCCTTCGGCAAAGCGCGGTAATTGGGCAACGGGCACGGCTTGGGCAAGGCGAATGGCGTAATCATCCAAAATTTTGCCGTTTAGCCCCGCTTCGTGCAGTAGGGTGAGATATTGCTCGGCATTGGCGTGGCGACGGTTTACGCGCAATGTGAGCGGCGGATGGGCTTGGAAGGCGGTGGCGATGTTGTGCCAATGTTTGGGGTGTTGATTTTGCAGAGTTTTTTGTAGCCAAGTGGGCAGATTGTGTTTAGCAACATCATCATAGCGACAGGCTTTGTTCAGCCCTTCTTTTTCGCGTAAAAAGCGGCGCAAAATGGCGTTGGCAAAGGAACGGTATTGCCCATGCCCGATTCGCGCGATGTGGTTCACTGCTTCGTTCACCACCGCGTGCGGCGCGTTTTGCGTGTGGTTGAGCTGATAGAGCGCAACGAGCAGATAGCTTTGCAGGGCTTCGTTGTCTATGGGTTTGTTGAGCATTTTGCCGAGCATAAATTTCAGGCTGCCTAAATGGCGTTGGCAGCCGTAGGCGATGTCTTGCAGCATGCCTTTGTCTTGCGCGGTAAGTTCGGGCGTTTGCGCGATGATGTAGGCAAGCTCGTCGGACAGATTTTTGCCCGATGCAACGGCGGCAAGGGTGTGCGCGGCAAGGCTTTGGACTTGGGATAGGGACATGGTTTTCCTTTGGGATTGGGTTTTGGCTTCGCAGAAGCTCGTAAACTTGCTTTCAGGCTGCCTGAATGCTTAGCGGGCAAGGCGGCAAGGTTTAAAGATTAACGCTTTCAAATGATGCGGGCGACTGCTTTTCAGGCTGCCTAAACTACGCAAACGCCGTGCCCACCGCCAACTCGCGCCCCGCCAAAAACGCCGCCGCCGTCATCCGCTTGCTGCCAGCAGGTTGCAACTCGGTAATCCGCAATGCGCCCGTGCCACACGCCACCACAATGCCCACCGCATCTGCGCGCAACACCGCGCCAGCCGCGCCGTCGCCTGCCACCGCTTCTGCCGCCCAAATTTTCATCGGCTTGCCTTGCCATAGCGTCCACGCGACGGGCACGGGATTGAAGGCGCGGACTTTGCGCGACACGATGGCGGCATCTTCCTGCCAGTTGATTTTCGCTTCGTCTTTGCTCAATTTTTGCGCGTAGGTGATACCGTTTTCATGCTGCGGGGTGGCTTTCAGGCTGCCTTCGCGCTGCAAGGTTTGCAAATCCGCCACAATCGCCGCCGCGCCAAGGCGCATCAGTTTGTCGTGCACTTCGTTGGCGGTGTCGCCGGGCAAAATGGGGCAGCGGTGTTCGCTGACGACCGCGCCTGTGTCCAGCCCTGCGTCCATTTGCATGATGCACACGCCTGTTTCCGCGTCGCCCGCTTCAATCGCGCGTTGAATCGGAGCCGCGCCGCGCCAACGGGGCAACAGCGAAGCGTGGATGTTTAGGCAGCCATGTTTGGGCGCGTCCAACACGTCTTGTGGCAAAATCAATCCGTAAGCGGCAACCACCATAATGTCGGCATCCATTTCGCGCAGCAGGGCAATGGCTTCGGCGTTGCCGCGCAGTTTTTCAGGCTGTTCAACGCGCAAGCCGAGTGCCTGCGCGGCTTGTTTAACAGGCGATGCTTGCAACTGCATCCCGCGCCCTTTGGGGCGGTCGGGCTGGGTGAGCACCAGCGGGATGTCAAAGCCTGCGGCGGCGATGGCATTAAGCGCGGCGGCGGCAAAATCGGGTGTGCCTGCGAAGATGATTTTCATGGGGTGTCCTTTGTGTGTGGTTTTCAGGCTGCCTTTGGAGTATTGAATATTAGGCAGCCTGAAAATGGGTTAAACGGTTGGGATGGTGTAATGAATAAGGCAGCCTGAAAAGGCTGTTGTGATGGGTGGCATAACTATTTCAGTTGGTTTGGGTGTTTTCAGGCTGCCCTAATCCCCAATGCAGCAGCAAATGGCGGTACATCAAAATGCTTATCAATAATGTCAATAAGCCAAAATTTATGCCCTGTACCATTTGGTTATCTCGTGTAAACGCCGTATAAAAGAAAAGGATAGAAATGCTCAAAGGCACAAGACCTGTTATCAACCAAAACAATTTTCTGCCCACTGACCATTTTTCAGGCTGCCTTGTTGCTTTAGGCAACTGTGCGACAAAGTGGTTAAATTGTCGCGCAAAGTAAAGATTGGGCAGCGTTATCGATAACAATCCAATCGTGAACAGCAGCCAGTTAAAACCTTTATCATTGGATTCTAAAAACAGCAGGCAGCCCATTGCAGCAAATAGATAAAATGGCGTGGCAGGCACATTAGTGCGTAAAAATTTGTCGTAAAAAGGCTTCTGATTTTTTAAACAGTCCGCCAAGTCAAAAATGGCATGATTGCAAAACAAAGGATAAAAAAGCACCCAATATAAAGCAAAATCATCTTGCTTCAACAGTATAAACAGCAAAACTGCCAACACTGCATACGAATAATACAAATAAATCTGTTGCAAACGCGCTACCGTCATCATATTTCTCCTGAAAACGTTTCAGGCTGCCTCAAAACCCAAGTGCAGCAGCAAATAGCGATAGATAAAAATCCCAATCAGCAAGGTAAAAAAGCCCACTTTTAGCCACATTACCGAATGGTCGTGGAGAGTAAACGCGCTATAAAAAGAGAACGCCGCCATGCCCAAGGGCACAAGCCCGTGTAGCAGCCAAAGCAGCTTTTTGCCCGCAGACCATTTTTCAGGCTGCCTTATGGCAGCGAGCGATTGTGCGATAAAGCGGTTTACTTGCAGCTCATGCGCGATAAAGCGGTTTACTTGCAGTTCAAAATAAAGGCTGGGCAGCAGAATTAACCCTGCCCAAATTGCAAACAACAGCCAATTAAAGCGGTTGGGGTTGGTGAGCAATTCCGAAAACAGCAGATAAGCCAACACAATCAAGCCATACAATAGCCCAGCGGGCATGGTGGCATCCATTGGGCTGGCGTAATCAGCATAGCGGTTTTTTGCAAGCCACGCCAAGCTTTTCATGACCACATTGCAGGTCAGCAAAATAAAACTTAAAAGCAAAAATAAAGCAAATTGATACTGCCACCACGCGGTAAACAGCAAAACCACAAACACCGCATACGAATAATACAAATAAATCTGCTGCAATCGCGCCATTGTCATCCCGTTCTCCTAAAACGTTTTCAGGCTGCCTCACATTATCCATCATAAGGCAGCCTGAAAATCACATCGTCTCGCGCTGGCGTTTTTTCATTTTGGTTTTAATGCGGTTTTGTTTCAGCGGCGACAAATATTGCACAAACAATTTGCCCTGCAAGTGATCCAGCTCATGCTGAATGCAAATCGCCAGCAAGCCATCCGCATCCAGCGTTTGTTTATTGCCCTGAATATCCAAAAATTCCACCGTAATCGTTTCCGCGCGGGTAACTTCCTCGTAAATCCCCGGCACAGACAAACAGCCTTCTTCGTAAGTGGTTTCGCCGTCTTTTTTGGTGATAACAGGGTTAATCAGCGCAATCAACTGGTTTTTCTCTTCCGACAAATCAATCACCACCACGCGCTCGTGCACATTCACCTGAGTTGCCGCCAAGCCAATACCTTTGGATGCGTACATCGTTTCCGCCATATCGGCAACCAGCGTGCGAATGCGATCGTCCACCTGTTCTACGGGTTTGGCGACAATGTGCAGGCGTTCGTCAGGATGCGTTAAAATAGGTAATAAAGCCATAAAATAAATATCCTCAATTTGTGTGATTTTTAAAAAACTGTGGCATAGATGCCAATTTCCTTAACGCATTTTAGTATAATGCTAGCCTAAACAATTTAAAATGCACTATCATTGCAATTGTTCGTTAAATAATGTAATCCAACTCATCAAAGCTAACAGGGGATTCCTAATGCAAAAAACAATTATAACGCTGCTTTGTGCAGCAGGTATGATGATTTCAACCACCGCCGCAACGGCCGACACCTTGCGCGTAAGAAAAAATGCTCCCGCGCGTTACACCGTAAAACAAGGCGACACACTATGGGGCATTTCAGGAAAATACCTATACCGCCCATGGAAATGGCCAGCACTATGGGGCATGAACCGCAACCAAATTAAAAACCCCAATTTGATCTATCCAGGTCAAACATTGGTGCTCACTTATGTAAATGGCAAACCCCGTTTGAGCGTGGCGCGTGGCAGCAAGAGCGACATCCCAACCTTCAAACTAAACCCACGCGTGCGTGATTTGGGTTCAGGCTATGCTATTCCAACCATCAACGTGAATTTCTATCATATGTTCATGAAAACGCCACAATTCATGACCAAAGAACAACTGGCAAACGCCGCGCGTATCGTTGCCGGCCCTGATAACCGCATGTATTACTCCGGCGGCGACCGCATTTATGCGGACGGCATTGCAGAGTCGGGCACATATCTCGTGTTCCGTCCAAACGGTCCCATCGTTGACCCGCGCAGCAAAGCGAACTTGGGCATCTTGGTTGAGTATGTAGGCGAAGCCTCCACTTTGGTTACGCCAAACAGCCGCCTGTCATACCGCACTGCGGAAGAAGAAGCGAATTTGGCCCGCGATGAATACTATTCAAACACCAAAAACGGTTTGCTGGTTGGCAAAAAAGTCGCAACGCGCACCGCGCAGCCTATGATTATTGACGGTGCATTGTCTGAAATCCACCAAGGCGACTACCTGATTAAAAAATCGCCCGCATTGACCGAGTTCCACTATGTGCCACACGAGCCTGCAACGCGCGTTGATGCAGACATCATTTCCATCATGGAAGGCGTGGAAGAAAGCGGCACTATGCAAACGCTGATTTTGAACAAAGGCGAAGCCGACGGCTTGGATAACGGCACGGTGTTGAGCATTTACCGCCGCGGCCAAGTGGTGAAATCCGATTGGAGAAGCCCGAACGAAAAAGCGACGCACTTTGTGAACACGCCAAATGAAGAAATCGGCTTGGCAATGGTGTACCGCACAGGCCCACACGTTTCTTCCGCCATCATTTTGGAAAGCATTAAAAACGTGAACCGTGGCGATTTGCTGTCCACCCCAGGTCAAGACTTGGATACTTTTGACAGCAAGCCCGCTGCGCGCCCTGCTGCCAAATAATTAGCGTGATAACTTTTCAGGCTGCCTTTCAACATTGAGGCAGCCTGAAAACATTTGATGGAGACGATGAACATGGATTGCCCAATTTGCACCGCGCAGCACGAAGAAATTTTGCTGCAAACACCCAATCTGCGCGTGATTGCCGTGCATAACGAGCCCAACGCGCCAGCTTTTTGCCGCGTGATTTGGCAACATCATGTTGCCGAGATGAGCGATTTGCAGCCCGCAGAACGCGCTGAACTGATGGAAATGGTTTACAAGGTGGAAGCAGCGATGCGCCAAGTATTGCAGCCTGAAAAAATCAATCTAGCCAGCTTGGGCAATGTGGTGCCGCATTTGCATTGGCACGTTATCGCACGTTTTAAAGACGATGCTTGCTTTCCTGCGCCCATTTGGGCAGCGGCTATGCGCCAAGCCGTTTTCAGGCTGCCTGAAAACTGGTCAAATCAAGTAAAACACATTCTAAATGCAGCCTGAAAACGCGATAATACGCCGTTTTGTTCACCCATAAGGAAACCCCATGCATTTCACCTTATCGCGCCGATATTTGTTGCAAACTTCGCTCATCGCAGCTGGCAGCGGTGTGTTAGCTGCTTGCGGTAGTAGCCCCAAACCACAACCGCAACCTCAAACGCCAGTCAATACCCAACCGCAAACCCCACCTGCAACCTCATCACGCACCCAAGGCGACAACACCATGCGAATTTTTGCGTCATCAGGCTTTTGCGAAGACAGCAGCCGCATCCAAACAGGGCTGGATCGCCTTGCCCACGCAGGTTTTTCCATCACCAACCACACCGCCGCTTACCGCCATTTCCAACGTTTTGCGGGCAGCGATTTTGAGCGCATTGCTGATTTTCAAGATGTGGCAACAGGGCGCGTGCCAACGCCCAAAGTGTTGATGGGCACACGCGGTGGCTATGGCGCAGCACGCTTGTTGCCACACATTGATTGGAGCAACTTGGGTGCACGAATGCGCGAACAGCAAACTTTGTTGTTTGGATTCAGTGATGTAACCGCCATTCAGCTGGCATTGTTGGCACAAAGTGGCATGCCCAGTTTCGCAGGTCCAATGTTATACAGCGAATTTGCCAAGCCGCAACCCAGCTTATACACAATGGATAGCTTTATCCGCACCACCACTTCCGCCAGCACCACGGTTGCGGTATCCGCTTACCAAACTTCGCGCGTGAAAGATGCGGATGGTATTTTGTGGGGCGGTAATTTGAGCGTGTTGGCATCATTGACAGGCTCGCCTTATATGCCGAAAATTCAAGGCGGTATTTTGTTTATTGAAGACGTTGCCGAGCAGCCGTATCGCATTGAACGAATGCTGCAAACGCTGCATTTGGCAGGTATTTTGAAAAGCCAGCAAGCGATTGTGTTGGGCGATTTCCGCATGGATAATATCCGCGATGTTTACGACAGCAGCTACGATTTAACCAACGTGTCGCAAGTCATCGCGCGCGCAACAGGCGTGCCTGTCTACACGGGTTTCCCATTTGGTCATGTTGCCAACAAAACTTCGTTCCCATTGGGCGCGCGTGCGCAACTGCGTGGCAACAGCGCAGGCGGCTATCAAATCACATTCAGCGACTATCCCACGCTTAACGCCGCGGCATTAAACTTAAAAGCAGGCTTGTTACCGCAGCCTGAAATTACCGCCAGCGCGCCTGCATCCGCATCTTTAAGCGGCGGCAACGCTACCGAAACAGAATTCTGATTTTCAGGCTGAAATTTTTGCAAAACCTAAGTAGGTCGGGCATTTATGCCCGACGTTTTTATTTGTCAATGTTTGTCGGGCATAAATGCCCGACCTACTGATAAACAACATATTGTTTTTACATTTATTTCTGAATATCAAACAAGATTCCCGCCTGTGCGGGAATGACGGAAAATTTACTATTTCTTGTTTGATTGTGGGTTTTGCAAAGGTTTCAGCCTGAAACCTTTGCAAAACCCCACCCCAACACCCCCAAGAATTGAATTCACCACCAATTCAACCATTCCCACATCATAATCTCATCATCTATGTACCCAAGAATCCCCTTAAACTTCCCCATAAGCAAGCTATTTCCCCCCTTTCAAGCCACATCTCACACCCCCACCCCAACAATAGGCGCATCTGTCCTCAACTTGTTTGCCGCTTTAAGCAAATTCAAACAAATCACCTTCAACAACATCTGTCCTTTTACCTTGGCTAATCCAAAGTAACTCGCCCGTTTGCATTTAAATATCCGATGCAAAATCGCAAAACTCTGTTCTACTCGGTAACGGGTTTTGGATAACTGTTTATTGCGTTCAATATGGCTGGAGCTTAATGGTCGGTTTTTACGTGCTCGTCGCATAATACCATCGGCTAATTGTTTTTGTTCCAATAGCTGGCGGTTGTAATCGCTATCGTAACCTTTATCGGCATAGACTTTTGTCCCTGTTGGCACTTTGCTTAATACGGGTTCTAGATTATTAACATCGGCTGCATTGGCAGCAGTAACATGAGCTTCTTCTATAAAGCCTTCTGCATCGGTGCGTATATGTAGCTTATAGCCCAAATGCCAATGTTTGCTTTTAATGGTTCATTTGGCATCGGTATCTTTGCTGGGCGGGGTGGTATGGATTTGGTTGTCTGCTGTTATTTCAATTGCTTTTTTGGTTTTACTTGCTGCTGTTTGGATGATGCTGGCATCTACAATGGTGGTTTGGGCTTTTTCTACTTTGAGTTGGTTGCGGGCGAGTTGTTGGTTGATTTCATCAAACAGTTTGTCTAGCAGTTGGTCTTTCATCAACCAGTTGCGAAAGCGATTGAGTGTGCTGTGGTCGGGTAGATGGGTTTCGTCTGGAAATTGGCAGAATAGGACGAAATCTAAACGGATAATTAAACTGCGTTTTAGCTCTGGGTCGGATAGGTTGTGCCATTGTCCAAGTAGTATGGCTCGGAACATGGGTAGTGTGGGATAGGCGGGTCTGCCGTTGTTGGCGGTGAGGGGATGATTTTTTTTGCTTTGTAGTTTGGCTTCTATGGTTTGCCAGTCTAGTAGGTGGGTAATTTTAAGTAGGGGAAAACGGTCGGGGTATTGGTTGATGAGACTTTGGGCGGTTTGGTAGAAGAAGCTGGTCATGGGAGATGGGGGGAGATGGGGGAATTTAAAGGGTTCTTGGGAGTTTTGCAAAGGTTTCAGGCTGCCCCAAATACAAAAAAGGCAGCCTGAAAAGCTGCCTTCTATTATTCACGCCAACGGTTTACTTCAACTCGTTATACAAATCGCGCAACCATTTATTCGCACGCGCATCATTCAACGGTTGCCCCGTTTGGTCTAGCAACACAACACGCTGCCCATTAGTCTCTTGCACCAAGCCCACATATAACTGCGCAGGTTGATTCGTGGTAGTTGGCTGTGCCACTTTTTTGCTCTTAAACCAGCGACCCAACAAACCAGGTTTGCGATTATCTGCTGCCGCCTGTGCCAACGCTTCGCTTTGTGTTGGCGCGGGACGCACGATAAACATACCGCGCTCGCTCACAAACTGCTGAACCGTTAAGCCGATGCGGTCAAGCGCAGAAGCAATGCGGTTCACATTGCGCTCTGCCCCGCCATACACGATAACGCTGTTTTGCTCCAACTTCGCAAACTCCGTGCCCTGCGCTTGGTCTGAGCGAACCGCTGTTTGCTGTGTTGCAACCGCTTCATCTACGCCCAAATATTGCATAAAGCGCGATAAGAACGCGGCTTCCAAACTTGGGTCATTAGCACGCGGCTGCCAAATGGTGCTTTCTTCTTTTTTGCTGTTGTAAACTTCTTCCAAGCCTTTGTGCGTAAAGAAAATATCCAAATCGCCTGTGCGGCTGTTGCGCTCTATGCGAATCAAGAATTTATCGCGCTCGCTGGTGGTGTACACGCCACCCATGCCCACTTTGTCAAACAATTTGCGCAAGCCTTGATTTGGCAATTTGGCACGGTTTTCCGCCCATTCGGTTTCCATCAAGCCTGCTTGTGGCTCTTCAGAATAAATGGTGAAACCCGCTTCCTGCCAGAACGCGCGCAGCAAAGGCCACATTTCAGCAGCAGATTTGTTTTTCACCACCAGCCAACGTTGATTACCTTGGCGCTCAATGTGCGCGTCTTTTACTTGGGTCAAGACTCTTTTTCTGCCTTGCGATTGAGTTTCCTTCAACGCATTGGGGCTAGCAGTCGTGCCTTTGGGTAGCGTATATAAATCACCATTACGCGGGTCATTTAAATCGGGCGGAACTTCCAAACTCACAATTTTATTGTTTTCAGATTGGTAATCCAGCTTTGGCGCTTCTTTCTTGCTACCCGAACAAGCGGCAAGGCTAATAGTGGCTAGGACTAAAACAAGGGGTTTGATGTGGTTCATGTACACCTTCCAGAAAAATCAAATCAAGTTGGTTGCTTTTAAGGCAGCCTGAACTTTTTCTTGCGCAGCTGAACTCAATGGCAAGATAGGTAAACGAACGTGTTCAGCGCACACGCCCAATTGCGATGCTGCCCATTTAGGCGCTGCGGGGCTAGGCTCGCAGAACATCACGTCATACAAAGGAACAAGCTGTTTATTAAGCGCGCGGGCTTGGGCAAGATTGCCATCCAATGCGCTGTGGCACATTTGCGAGAACAATTTAGGCGCAACATTGCCCGCCACGTTAATCACGCCTTTGCCACCGCAAAGCATATTTGCCATGCCAGTTGGATCATCGCCAGAATAAACGGCAAAACCTTCTGGCACGCTATTAATCAAAGAAACCACGCGCCCAATATTACCGCTGGCTTCTTTCACGCCCACGATATTGGAAAATTGCGCCAAGCGCACGATGGTTTCATTGCTCATATCCACAACGGTGCGACCTGGCACGTTGTAGATAATCATAGGAATGGTGGTTGCTTCGGCAATGGCTTTGAAATGTTGATAAATACCTTCTTGCGAAGGTTTGTTGTAATAAGGAACAACGGACAAAGTGTAATCTGCGCCCAGTTTTTCTGCTGCTTTGGATAGCTCAATTGCTTCGCGAGTATTGTTCGCGCCCGTGCCTGCGATGATAGGAATGCGCTTGTTGGCGGTTTTGATTACGGTTTCAACTACTTTCAAATGCTCATCAACGGCAAGCGTGGCAGATTCGCCTGTTGTGCCGACTGCGACAATAGCGTCTGTGCCGTTGGCGATATGCCATTCAACCAGAGCTTGCAATTGTTCGTAATTCACGCTGCCATCGGCGTGCATGGGGGTAATGAGTGCAACAATGCTTCCTGTTAGCATGATATTCACCTTATGTTGTGAAAAATTGAAAAACGTTGCAACGTGTGCAACGACGCATGATTTTAGCCTATTTCCAAGCCTGGGCAAAATTAAAACACATATTCAGGCAGCCTGAAAGCTGTTTTTGTAAATAAACGTAAATATTTAGCAGGCAAAAATGGAGGGTTAATAACAATCGGCAATCATTTTCAAATTAGTTATTTGATGTTGCTATGAATTTTGCGGGATAAAAATGCTTATCATCTTGATTTTTGCGCCTGATATTCTTTGATAATTATTTGTATTTTAAAATAAAATTTTATTTTTATGGAAACGCTGCTACAATGCGCTCCGCGTTGAGACGGGAGATTGTATTTCTTTCGTTTTTTTATTCACACCGAACCACTCACTCTAAGGAAAACTAAATGCAAGGCGATAAAGAAGTAATTGCTTATATGAACGAATTGTTAGCAGGCGAATTGGCTGCGCGCGATCAATATTTCATTCATTCTCGTATGTATGCCGAATGGGGTTACAACAAATTGTTTGAGCGTTTGAACCACGAGATGGAAGAAGAAACGCAACACGCAGAAGATTTTATCCGCCGCATTTTGATGCTGGGTGGCACGCCTAAAATGACACCCGAAGGCTTGAACATTGGCACAACAGTAAAAGAATGCTTGGAAGCGGATTTGGCAACTGAATTGCACGTTCGCGCGGCGTTGAAAAAAGGCGTGAAATTGTGCGAAGAAAAACAAGATTATGTTACCCGCGAATTGATGGTAGCGCAGTTGAAAGATACTGAAGAAGACCACGCGCATTGGTTGGAACAACAGCTTCGCTTGATTGGCATGATGGGTGAACAAAACTACTTGCAAAGCCAAGTGTAAGGATTGGGCGATGCAAGGAGACCGTCAAGTTATCCAACAGCTGAACAAGAATTTGGGCTTGCTGCTGGTTACCATTAACCAATATTTTCTGCACGCGCGCATTTTAAAAAATTGGGGTTTGGAGGAATTGGGCTGCAATTTCTATAAACGCTCGATTAAAGAGATGAAATCGGCGGATGCGATTATCGAGCGCGTGTTGCTGCTTGAAGGCTTGCCCAATTTGCAAGAGCTGGGCAAATTGCTGATTGGGGAATCGCCTGCGGAAATCATTGATTGCGATTTGAAAAAAGAATATGAAAAACATGATGCGCTCGTTGCTGCGATTGCGGTTTGCGAGGAGCGGCAAGATTATGTTTCGCGTGATTTGTTGGAAGAACAGAAGTTTGAAAACGAGGAACGCATTGATTGGTTGGAAACTCAGCAGGAGTTGATTGCGGATTTGGGCATTGAAAACTACCTGCAACTCGGGGCGCAAGAGGACGATTAAAACAAACCACTACCAAGCTCTGGTAATCCGAGTAAAAAAAAGAAAACCACCTGCTATTTTTTAGCGGGTGGTTTTTATTTTCAGGCTGCCTTTTGTGAACAAGCAAAGGCAGCCTGAAAAGATATGGGATGCTGCGTTTTCAGGCTGCCTGAAATTAGATAACAACGCGAACGAGCTGAACAATCGCCCAGCTGCTCACCAGCAATCCTGCGCTCAGACGCAGCCCTTTTTTTTGCAGCAGCGCGCGCAGTTGGCTGGCAAATAAGCCTGCGGCGATAAGATTGGGCAAGGTGCCCAGCCCGAAGGCGAGTAAATATAAGCCACCCCACAACGCAGAATTGCTGCCCAGCGCGTAGAGCGAGGCGTTGTAAACCAAGCCGCATGGCAGCCAGCCCCAAAGCATACCTGCGCCAAAGCAGGCAGGGATGGTTTGGATGGGAAGCAGTTTGTTGAGCAAGGGGTTGAGCCGTTGCCAGATGGGGCGGCCGAGATGTTCAATTTTGGCTGCCCATGCAAGGATGTTGGCAAGATAAAGCCCTGTGAACAGCAGCAGCAGATTGGCGAGCGCGGCGAGAATGAGTTGCAGGGTATGGGTGTGCGTGAGGGTGCTGCCTAGCTGGGATAATCCGCCCATAAGCGTGCCGATAAGGGCGTAGCTGGTGAGCCTGCCGAGGTTCATCAGGATGATGAGCCAATGGCGTTTGATGTGTGGGGGCAGTTGCAGGGCGAAGGCGGTGGATAAGCCACCGCACATAGCGATGCAATGCGTGCCGCCGAAGAAGCCAAGTAGAAATAGGGTGAACAGGGTGATGGTGGGCATGGCTGTGGTGCGTGCGAAAAAGGGGGTGATTTTACTGGGTTTGCGGTTTTCAGGCTGCGGTATTTGTAAACAAAAAGGGCTGTTAGCTTGGTTGCCAACAGCTTTTTGTTGGGATGATTTGAGACAGCCTGAAAACACCAAAAGCAGCCTGAAACCGCTTTTATCCGTTTTCAGGCTGCCTGTTGTGTTTCTCAAATCACGCCGCTTCGCGATGATAATGCCGCAGGGCGTGTTCTTTGCGCCGCCCGTGGCTGAACGCGGACACGCGCTTCAAGTAGCCAATCACGCGCGTGCCGTAGTCAATATTGGGCGAGCCGCACGCGCTGCACGCGTTCAACGTGCGTTTGTCTATGTGTTCGCACTCGTTGCAAATGGTGATTTTCACATTGGTGCAGAAATAATTGCAGCCTGTTTTGGCGGCGATGTCCAGCAAGGCGCGAAAGCCCGATTGCGGCAAGGCTTCGTCCAAATTCAAATGCAACGCCGAGCCGCCGTCCAGCCAGTCTATTAACTCGCGCCCGTGTAGCAAGAATTTGTCTAGCGCGTTGGTTTTGTCGTCTTCCACCACATAGAAATAAGAGTTGTAGCAATCGCGCGGCACAAAATAGCCGTCTGCCTTATCCCATTTGGCGTTTTTCACGCCCAAGTTTTCGGCGGGCACAAATTCGGTGTTGAATTTCACGCCATATTTTGCGCTGGCGACTTTGTTGGCTTCAAAAATAATTTTGAGCCGAGATTGCACAAAATCCACATATTCGGGCGTGTAGGCAGCCTGAATGCCTTGGCTTTCGGCGGCTTCCACCATGCCGTTGATGCCGATGGTTAAAAATTGCTTGTCCAGCGAGATAAAGCCCGCGTCATACACAGGCAGCAGCCCTGCGGCTTGATATTCTTCCATCAGCTTGCGATAGGCGTATTGATAGCGGTGGATTTTGTCCACTTCGGCGGCAAGGTCGCGCCCATCTTGCACCAAGCGGTTCATGTTGATGGTAATCACGTTAATTGACCCCGTTGCCACGCCACCCGCGCCCAGCGAGTAGGAAAACGTGCGGTCTTCAATTTGATTACGCAGTCGGCAGCAAGACGCGAGCGAATCGGGGTTGTCGGATTGGTACACAAAAAACGAATTGCCTACGCTTAATTTGTGCGCCAGCGTGTCGGCAAATTCGCCGTCTTTGCATTTGCCGTGGTCGGTGAGCATGGCGGCGGTTACCACGGGGAAGGTGAGCACCGCTTTGTTGCGCTCTTGGTTGAACCAATTTAGGAAAAATTTTTGCAAGCGCGACACGCTCGCCCACACGGGCTTGGTAAGATCGGGGAACACAAAATCGCCAAACATCGCGTCAAAATAATAGCGGTCATACAACGAAATATTCCAAAACACGCTTTGATAGCCGCGCGCGGCGGCGGGCTGATTGATGCTGTACACCACTTGCTGCAAGGCGTTTTCAATTTCGCTGCGGTGGGTGTTGAGATAATCGTCGCCAAAATCTTTGCGCGCGAAATAGTCAAAATAAGTCAAAAATTCCACCGTTGCCACCGCGCCGGCAAACTGGGCGCTGATGGCAAACACAAAATTGATAAACGAGCCGCAAAACGATGCCAAATGCTGCGGCGCACGCGATTCGCCGCCCAATTTGGTGAGCCCATCGCGCAAAAACGGATACATGGTAACCGACACGCAATACGGTTTCAGGCTGGTTTCATCGTGCACATAAATTTCGTGCGCTTCAATTTGGCGCACATATTCGCGCGCCAAATCGTCGCCAAATAATTCGCCAATTTTGCGCGACACTTGGGCGCGGTTAATTTGCACGAAAACGTCTTTGAGCAACTCGCTTTCCAGCGTGGCGATGTTTTTATGGGTAACGTTGGCGTTGGCATCCATGGTTGAGCCGTCCGCCGCGTTGTGCGCCGCCATTTAGTGTTGGATAAAGCTGAGTTTGGATTGGATTTGTTCGGGATACAGCCGAAGCATGATGTTCTCCAATGAGTGAGTGAGTGGTTGAAAAAACACCGCAGCACGTTTCAGGCAGCCTGAAAAGAACCGCAGCAGGGAAAACTGTTTTTGTTGTGATGGTATGGCGGGCTTGTTTACCCGATTGAGGCAGCCTGAAAACGTTATTGAGAGCGATCTGTTGTGCTGTGTGTTTTTCCGCGCACCCGTTTTCAGGCTGCCTCATGCCGCATTTCGCGCCGCTGCAATCATCCCGTTAAGGCAGCCTGAAAACACCGCCCAACGCAGCCCATGCCTATTGCCGCCGCCAAAACGAAGACGTTAAATCCGCCCCCGTTTCCACATCCACAAAACGCTGATTGGTGTTCGGATTATCCAGCCCGCCGCGCTCGGGCAGCCATCGCCCCGTTTTCAAAAACGACAATTCGGGCAACAACATCGGCGGCACTTCATCGCGCTCCAAGCCCGTGTATAAACACGTTTTCAAGCCAAACTCATCACGCGCCACCCGCAGCAAAGCCAACAGATTTTCAGGCTGCCATTCGCCGCCCAAAAACAGCACACACGTTAGCAAACCGCTATACCGCCGCAGCCGCTCGCGCAAATACGCCACCGACAACGCTTCGCCCAAGCCCGCTTTCCACGAATCCGCGCTATGGCAGCCCACGCAACGCAAAGGGCAGCCTGAAAGCAAAAACGCCAGCGACACTTCATTAGGCACTTCCTGCCACACAATTTCTTCGCGCGTAAAGCGCAGCGGCGGCAGCGCAGACGGCGCATTTTTATAGTGAAACCAAATTGCATTCATAAAAATAAACAATAGGACAAGGTAAAAAATTGCCCTAAAAGCCATTGGATTTAGGGTGAAAACGGAACGAAGTTTATGCCTAATCGCGGTTACAAAAATTGACGCACATCAAATTTAAACATTCGTAAATTACGAATGTTTGCTAAGTTACGGAAAATATGGAAAACAAATTTGCACCGCGCGTTTTCATTTTCAGGCAGCCAAATGGCGGATGGCGGGTTCGTTCTATTGTAGAACAATCAAACGCAATATATTGTTTATCAAGCGATTTATTTACAAATAATGCAAACGGGTTTTCAGGCTGCCTGCCCTGCGAAGTAGAGTCGCACGGCGAAAACGCTTTATAATGCCGTCTCTTTTGGTGCAGCCTGAAACGCCGCAACCTAAAACACCATCCCGCGCTGCCCAAACCACAAGGATAATCCATGAACAGCCATCTCAATCAACTTCACCCCTATCCATTCGCCCGCCTGCGCGAAGCCATGCAAGGCATCACGCCGCCCGCTGGCATCACCGAAATCCCGCTTTACATCGGCGAGCCCAAACATCCCACGCCAGCCGTGCTCACCGATGCGCTGATTGCCGCGCTGCCCGAGCTGTCCAAATATCCTGCCGCGCTGGGCTTGCCCGAGCTGCGCCAAGCCTGCGCCAATTGGTTGCATCGCCGTTATGATGGCTTAACGCTGAACCCCGACACGCAAATTTTGCCGATATTGGGCAGCCGCGAAGCGTTGTTTTCCTTTGTTCAGGCTGCGCTTGACCCTGTTGCCAGCGAAAAGCCTGTGGTGGTATCGCCCAATCCGTTTTACCAAATCTACGAAGGTGCGACGATTTTGGGCAATGGCGAAATTGTGTACGCCAACACCACCGCGCCACGCTTTTTGCCCGATTGGCACAGCGTGCCCGCCGACAAATGGGCGCGTTGCCAAATTGTTTTTGTTTGCTCGCCCGATAACCCCACAGGCAGCGTGCTCACGCGCGATGATTGGGCACGACTGTTTGCATTGCAAGACAAATACGGCTTTATCATTGCTTCCGATGAATGCTATGCCGAAATCTATTTTGACGGACACAAACCCATCGGCTGCCTGCAAGCCGCCGCCGAATTGGGGCGCACGTTTGACAACATCATCATGTTCACCAGCCTGTCCAAACGCTCCAACGCGCCCGGCCTGCGCTCGGGCTTTGTGGCGGGTGATGAAAAATTGCTCAAACCGTTTTTGCTCTATCGCACCTACCACGGCAGCGCGATGAGCCTGCCTGTGCAACGCGCCAGCATCGCCGCTTGGAACGATGAAGCCCATGTTGAAGCCAACCGCCGCGCTTATCAGCAAAAATTTGACCGCGTTGTGCCTATTTTGCGGCAAAAGTTTAGTGTAACCATGCCGCAAGCCTCGTTCTATATTTGGCTGCCCATCCCCGATGGCGACGATTTGTGCTTCACGCAAGAACTCTACCGCGCCACAGGCGTGCAAGTGTTACCAGGGCGATTTTTTGCCCGCGACACCGAACATGGCAACCCAGGCAAAGGCTATGTGCGCATTGCCTTGGTGGACGAAATAGAAAAATGCGTGGAAGCAGCAGAGCGCATCATCGCTTGGTATCAAGTGTAAAAACATTTTCAGGCTGCCTTTGGTGTTGATTGGCAGCCTGAAAATGTTTGTTGCAATGTTTGCAAGACAATGTTTACCAGACTGCGCTGTTAAACAGCATCTCTTTATCACCATCAGGCAGCCTGAAAACCGCCCTACCCCATTTTCAGGCTGCCTATTCACCCAAGATCACACATCATGCAAGAAAATAAATACACCACCGAACAAATCCTGTGGATAAAACACCATAGCCCCACCCACATCACCTTCGCCACCACCCGCCCCGAAAGCTACCGCTTCGCCGCAGGGCAGTTCGCCCGCCTCGGCTTTACCCAAGACGCGGGCTACATTTGGCGCGCCTATTCCATCACCTCCGCCGAATACGCCGACACGCTGGAATTTTTCGCCATCCTCATCCCCAATGGCGAAATGTCCGCCAAGCTCGCCGCCATGCAAGCGGGCGACAGCATCTTGCTAGACAAAACCGCGCAAGGCTTCTTCCTGCCCGAGCGTTTTCCCGATGGTAGCGATTTAATCATGCTCTGCACAGGCTCGGGCATCGCGCCGTTTCTTTCCATTATTCAGCAGCCTGAAATTTGGCAACGCTTTAACACGCTTGCCCTTGCCCACAGCGTGTCGCACAACAAAGATTTGATTTTTAACGACTACATCGCCAACCTTGCCGAGCATCCGCTGGTGGGCGAGTATCACAGCAAACTGCGCTTCGTCCCCATCACCACCCGCGAAACCGATAGCGAACGACTGCATTTCAGGCTGCCTGAAAGCCTGCGCAACGGCAGTTTGAGCCAAGCGTTTAATCTCACATTCAGCAAAGAGTGCAGCCGCTTTATGCTCTGCGGCAACCCCGCCATGGTGCAAGACACATTCAAAGCCCTGTTAGACCAAGGCTTCGCCATGCACCGCAACAAAATCCCCGGGCAAATCATGATGGAAAACGGGTTTTAAACGCCCTGCCCGCCAGCGGCACGGCTGCCTAAAATTGACACGCATCAACCAATCCGCCCCCACCCATCGCCCATAAATAGCGTATAATGCGCCCCGTCATTTTCTTTCAGGCTGCCGCCTGAATCATTTTGTAAACACGATAAACCATGATAAGGAAGGTTTAGTATGAGTTTAGTTGAGCTGAAAGTGCCCGATATTGGCGGACACGAAAATGTAGACATCATCGCCGTGGAAATCAAAGCAGGCGACACCGTTGCCCTGGAACAAACTTTGATTACATTGGAAACAGACAAAGCCACCATGGATGTGCCCGCCGAAACCGCAGGCGTAGTGAAAGAAGTTAAAGTTAAAGTGGGCGACAAAATTTCCGAAGGCGGCGTGATTGCTGTGGTTGAAGCTGCTGGCGCAGCCGAAGCGCCCAAAGCTGCTGCCCCCGCTGCCGAAGCACCCAAAGCTGCAACCCCTGCTCCGCAAGCTGCGCAATTTGCAGGCTCTGCTGATGCCGAATACGACGTGGTTGTGTTGGGCGGCGGGCCAGGTGGCTACTCTGCTGCCTTTGCCGCAGCCGATGAAGGCTTAAAAGTTGCCCTGATTGAACAATACAGCACCTTGGGTGGCGTATGCTTGAACGTGGGCTGCATTCCATCCAAAGCCCTGTTGCACAACGCAGCCGTAATCGACGAAGTGAAACACCTTGCTGCCAACGGCATCAAATTCAACGAGCCTGAAATTGACATTAACGGCTTGCGTGGTTACAAAGAAAAAGTTATTGCCAAACTTACTGGCGGCTTGGCTGGCATGGCAAAAGCTCGCAAAGTGGACATCATTCGCGGTAATGGCCAATTTGTTGGCGCGAACCATATTGAAGTGGCTTTAACTGAATCAGCTCAATACGAACAAGCCACGCAAACAGGCGAGAAAAAAACCGTTGCCTTCAAAAATGCCATCATCGCCGTGGGCAGCCGTGTGGTGAAACTGCCGTTTATCCCCGAAGATCCACGCATTGTGGATTCAACTGGCGCGTTGGAATTGCGCCAAGTGCCAGAGCGCATGCTGATTATCGGCGGCGGCATCATCGGCTTGGAAATGGGCACCGTTTACAGCACCTTGGGCGCACGTTTAGACGTGGTAGAAATGATGGACGGCTTGATGCAAGGCGCGGATCGCGACTTGGAAAAAGTATGGGAAAAAATGAACGCCCATCGCTTTGACAACATTATGACCAGCACCAAAACTGTTGCCGTAGAAGCCAAAGAAGATGGCATCTACGTTACCTTTGAAGGCGAAAAAGCGCCCAAAGAGCCACAACGCTACGACTTGGTGTTGGTTGCCGCAGGTCGCGCGCCAAACGGCAAACTCTGCTCTGCTGAAAAAGCAGGCGTGGCAGTAACCGAGCGCGGCTTCATTGAAGTGGACAAACAACAACGCACCAATGTGCCACACATCTACGCCATTGGCGACGTGGTAGGGCAACCCATGCTGGCGCACAAAGCGGTACACGAAGCACACGTTGCCGCCGAAAACTGCGCGGGACACAAAGCCTACTTTGACGCGCGCGTGATTCCGGGTGTAGCGTACACCGACCCCGAAGTGGCTTGGGTGGGCGTTACCGAAGAAATCGCCAAACGCGATGGCATAAAAATCACCAAATCTGTGTTCCCTTGGGCAGCATCAGGTCGCGCCATTGCCAATGGTCGCGATGAAGGCTTCACCAAACTGATTTTTGACGCGGAAACAGGCTTGATTATCGGCGGCGGCATTGTAGGCACGCACGCAGGCGATATGATTGGCGAAATCTGCTTGGCGATTGAAATGGGTTGCGATGCTGTGGATATTGGCAGCACCATCCACCCACACCCAACCTTGGGCGAATCCATCGGCATGGCAGCGGAAGTAGCCAACGGCACTTGCACCGACTTGCCACCACAAAAAAAGAAAAAATAAGCGATTGTTGATGGTTTGATTGCTTAAAGGCAGCCTGAAAATGGGGAATACCGTTTTCAGGCTGCCTTATTTGTTTTCCCAAAGGCAGCCTGAAACGAAGTTCAGCGTAGCTAAAACCCCTTTATCATTCCCGCAAAACCCCCTATCATCCCCCCTTTTTTACGCCTCTTAACTGCCATGCCCATCAACCAACACACCCTCTGGCAAACCATCTGCCAAGAAGTCGCCCAAGCCACCCAATCCGAGCCGATGCTCGCCAGCTTTTTGCACCTCACCGTATTGCGCCACGACAGTTTCGCCCGCGTGCTCGCCTTTCATCTATCCAGCAAACTATCCAGCAGCACCATGGACGCGCGCGCGCTCTACGAAACCTTTATGCGCGTGCTAGAAAGCAGCCCCAGCATTGTGGAAGCCGCCGTTGCCGACGTTGCCGCGTGCTACGACCGCGACCCCGCCTGCGACCAATATTGCCTGCCCCTGCTCTATTTCAAAGGCTACCACGCCATCCAATCGCACCGCATCAACCATTGGCTGTGGAACAACAATCGCCAAATCCTTGCCTATTTTCTGCAAAACCGCGCCAGCGAAGTGTTTGGCGTGGATATTCACCCCGCCGCCGTGTTCGGGCACGGCATCATGTTTGACCACGGCACAGGCATCGTTATCGGCGAAACCGCCGTGCTGGGCAACGACATTTCCCTGCTGCACGGCGTAACGCTCGGCGGCTCGGGCAAACAAAGCGGCGACCGCCATCCCAAAGTGGGCGACGGCGTGATGATAGGCGCAAACGCCTCCATCCTTGGCAACATTCGCATCGGCAACTGCGCCAAAATCGGCGCGGGCAGCGTGGTCATCCGCGATGTGGACGCGCAAACCACCGTGGTCGGCGTGCCCGCCAAAACCGTGGGCGCATCGCACAATGTGCCCGCCGAAGAAATGGAACAATCGTTTAATACCGACGACTATACCTTCATCATATAGACATCATATAGGCAGCCTGAAACCGCCTTGGCGCGTTTGTTGCCACTCAAAAGCAGCCTGGAACCTGCCGTTTTCGCTTTTCAGGCTGCCCAAATGCTATAATCGCCGCCCTTTCAAGCCATACGAGAAAACACAAACCATGTGGTTCAAACAACTCAATTTCTACCCCATCAATCTTGAAACCCTGCCCGATTTAGACACGCTCACCGCCAAACTCAGCGAAGCCGAATTCGCCCCGATTACAGGGCTGGATTGGTTTAGCGAAGGCTTTACCGCGCCGCAAAGTTTCAGCCCAGAATTGGTTTTCCCTGCCGATTTCACTTGGTCTGTCGCGCTGAAAAAAGCCGAAAAAGTGCTGCCTGCCAGCGTAATTCGTGAAATTTTGGACGACAAAGTTGCCGAAATCCAAGCCAGCGAAGCGCGCAATATCGGGCGCAAAGAAAAGCAAGAGCTTAAAGAACAAATCACCGACGACTTGCTGCCGCGCGCGTTCACCCGCAGCAGTCGCACCCAAGCCATTTGCGACACCAAACACGGCTATTTGCTGATTAACAACGCCAATGCCAACAAAGCCGAAAATCTGCTCAGCAAACTGCGCGAAGCACTCGGCGGCTTGGAAGCGCGCCTGCCGCAAACCCAACAATCGCCCGGCAGCCTGATGACCGAATGGCTGCTCAATGGCGCGTGCCAAGGCGGTTTTGAGCTGGACGACAACTGCGAAATCAAAGGCAGCGGCGATGTCGTCCCCGTGATTAAAATCTCCAAGCAAGATTTAACCGCGCCCGAAGTGGTGCAGCATTTGAAAGACGGCAAAACCGTAACCCAGCTGGGCTTGGTGTGGCGCGAGCAAATCGCCTTTGTGCTGGATGCCAACTTCGCGCTCAAACGCATCCAATATTTAGACGTGTTGCAAGAAGAAGCCGAACAACACGGCGATGATGCCGCCAGCCTTGCCTTTGCCAGCCAAATTTTGATGGCGGAAAGCATCGGCACGATGATTAGCGAGCTGGCGGGCTATTTGGGCGGCTGGCAAAAACAAGCCTAACAGGGTTTCAGGCTGCCCCTGCTGTTCCAAAGGCAGCCTGAAAATACTACAATCGCCCATGTTCAAACAATCAACTAGGAGCAAAAAATGTCCATCAAATCAGATAAATGGATACGCCGCATGGCGGAGCAACACGGCATGATAGACCCCTTTGAGCCGCGCCAAATCAAAGAAGCCGACGGCAAAAAAATCATCTCCTACGGCACGTCCAGCTACGGTTACGACATCCGTTGCGCCAACGAATTTAAAATTTTCACCAACATCAACAGCACCATCGTTGACCCGAAAAATTTTGACCCCAAGAATTTCGTAACTGTGGAAGACGACTGCTGCATTATCCCGCCCAACTCGTTTGCCTTGGCACGCACGGTGGAATATTTCCGCATTCCGCGCAATGTGCTTACCGTGTGCTTGGGCAAATCCACCTACGCCCGCTGCGGGATTATTGTGAACGTAACCCCGTTTGAGCCCGAATGGGAAGGCTACGTTACGCTGGAATTTTCCAACACTACACCGCTGCCCGCCAAAATCTACGCAGGCGAAGGCGTGGCGCAGGTGCTGTTTTTTGAAAGCGATGAAATGTGCGAAACGTCTTATAAAGACCGCAATGGCAAATATATGGGGCAAACGGGGGTTACGCTGCCCAAGGCGTAAACGATGGTTTTCAGGCTGTCTCTGCGCACCATGCAGCCTGAAAATCCGCAGGAGCGTTTTATGAACATCACACCGCAAGGTTTTGTGCTGGAGAACGGCATCCGCATGGATTGGCACGAAATCCATGCCATTTACGCCGAATGTTTGGATTGCGTAGAAACCACCTCGCGCTATTTGGTTTTTGAATACGAATACGGCGAAACTATAGAAATCGACCAAGACGAAACACATTTTGACGATTTGCTTGCCGTTTTAACTGAACGCTTCAACCCCTAAACCCGAAGCATTTGGCAATCCCTTGATACAGAAAACGCATCGCAAATCCTCTTTCAGGCAGCCTGAAAACCATGTCCAAACCACAAGACGCATACACCGCCCTTATCCAAGCCCTGCGCATATTCCCAAATGTGGGCGCGAAAACCGCGCAACGCATGGCGCACACCCTGCTGCAACAAAACCGCGATGGCGCAGCCGAACTGCTTGGCGCGCTGGAAACCGCCTTGCGCCAAGTAACCAACTGCCGCCAATGCAACACCTTTTGCGAAGGCAGTGAATGCAGCATTTGCGCCGACGAAAAACGCGATGCCACGCGGCTGATGATTGTGCACATGCCCGCCGATGTTGCCGCCATGGAAGCCGCCCATTGCCACGACGGCTTGTATTTCGTGCTGATGGGCAGCGTGAACCCCACGCAAAACATGGATTTAAGCCATGTTGCGCTGGAAAAACTGATAGAACGCTTGGCAAACAGCCCCGTGCAAGAAATCATCATCGCCACCTCATTCACCGCCGAAGGCGATGCCACCGCTTATGTGCTCACCGAGTTGCTCAAAGAACAACCCTATAAAATCAGCCGCTTGGCACGCGGTATGCCGCTAGGCAGCGAGCTGGAATATGTGGACGCAGGCACGCTCGCCCAAGCGGTTTACGAGCGGCAGCTATTGCAAGAAAAAAAGGACGCGCCATGCTAGCTTGGCTGCTCGCCCTCATCATCCCGTTTGTGCTGCCGCTGTTGGACACCCCCGTTGTCCACGCCCCAAGCAGCCGCCCCACCCTGTTTCAGGCTGCCTCCGCCTCCACGCCCGTTGTGCTGGAACAAACACAAACGCAGCCTGAAAAGCCACAATGGATACTGCGCGACAAACAAGCATTGCGCCGTGCCCAACAAGCGCTCAGCCAGCTTCCCGAATTGCAAGGCGCGCCCATCCAAATCTACGAACAAATCAACTTTTTTGACGGCACGCGCCCACGCATTGAAATAGACCTGCAAGACCCCAAGCAGCCTGAAAACGTGTTGTACTACACTTACGAGAACGGCAAATGGTCGCCCACGCCCATCAGCGAAGCGCCCAAGCCCAGCGGCAAAAATTTCGCTCACCATCTTGTTCCCCTTGCCCAAATAGACTTCGCCCAAGCCGCCGACATCGCCCAAGCGTGGCAACAAAAAGCGCAAAGCGTGAACGCCGTAGAAACCCAAGCCTACCACGTTGCCCTAATTTGGCTGCCCAAGCAACAAAAACTCATGTGGCACACCGCGCAAATAGACACCAACGGCGCACGCTATTATCTAAGCTTCCATGCCGACGGCAGCGTGTGGGAGTTCAAAGAATTCTAAGCCACGCCAATCGCCCAAAGGCAGCCTGAAAATAGGTTTACGAGCTTGCGCAAAGCCAACCAAAGGCAGCCTGAAAACGCAATCCCCAACAAAACCAAACCCCATCTTCAGGCTGCCGTAAACAAAACCCTTCCCATCCCAACACCATCATGACAACACCCAACAGCCCCCGCCAACAACATCTCACCCACCTGCAAAACCAACTCGGCTACACCTTCAAAAACCCCGCCCTGTTGCAACAAGCCCTAACCCACCGCAGCTACCACGCCCAAAACAACGAGCGGCTAGAATTCATCGGCGACAGCATCCTAGATTACGCCATCGCCAAAATGCTCTACCACGCCTTCCCCAGCCTGCCCGAAGGACATCTCTCCCCATTGCGCGCCCAGCTAGTAAAAGAAGCCACCCTAGCCGAAATCGCCCGCGAGCTTCATGTTGGCAACGCTCTATATCTGGGCACAGGCGAGCTCAAAAGCGGCGGCAACGACCGCGCATCCATCCTTGCCGATGCCGTAGAAGCCCTGCTCGCCGCCATCAGCTTTGATGCCGATTTCGCCACCGCCGAAGCCACCGTGCAACGCCTATTCGCCCAACGCATCAAACAACTCAATACCAGCACCCAAGCCAAAGACCCCAAAACCCAACTGCAAGAAATGCTCCAAGCCCAGCGCCTGCCCCTGCCCAAATACCGCATTGAAAAACAAACAGGCGAAGGCAACGCCGCCCAATTTGACGTTTCCTGCGATTTAGGACAGCTCGGCAAAATCACCTACGCCCAAGCCCACAGCCGCCGCGCCGCCGAGCAAACCTGCGCCCAACAAGCCATAGAATGGCTCAACCAACAACCCCAATTTCGCAAAAACAAAAAATGACTCCACTGCTCTTTCTCGGCGCCATCATCGGCGGCATATTTGGCGGCGGCTTTTTCCTATTTTGCCTATGGCTCAACGCCAAAGATGCCCAACGCCGCTATCCCGAACTGCGCATTCCCGTTCCCACCAACGCCCAAAACGACCCCCTCTTTCACATCTGGTGCGACGCCAGCCACTATCAACAACAACCCGACGGCAGCTACCAAAGCACCAAACGCGGCATCCTTGCCAACAGCGGCGAAATCCACTTTGAACACAACGAAATGATTGTTTACGAAGTGATAGATCTCGGCTTCGCCCGCCGCCGTTTCGCCCTAAACGCCCCCGTTGTTCTCGCCCGCGCCATCCGCCAACGCAAAGTCCGCCAGCTCAACAAACTACTCAAACATTGGCAAATTGAACCCTTGGACGATGCCTTCTAAACCCAAACCCATATTCATGCTCATGCGAATACGGGTTTGGTTTTCAGGCTGCCTTTTATTGTTTGGCAAATGGGTTACACCTTTTGCGCCCGCACCCTTGTTGATTCATAAACAGCAAGCGACACCTTCCTGATGCAGCCTGAAAACCCCAATTCCCGTTTTCAGGCTGCCTTTTGTCGTCCAGCAAACGGGTTGCGCCTTTTGCGCCCGCACCCTGATTCATAACCGCAAGCCACATCATCTGGATGCAGCCTGAAAACCCCAATCCCTGTTTTCAGGCTGCCTTTTGCGCTCGTTCCTTTGTTTACCCATAACCGCAAACCGCATCCCCCAATGCAGCCTGAAAACCCATCGCCCCCATTTTGCCAAGCAACGTCTCTTGATTGCGCCGCCGCCTTTTCAGGCTGCCTTTTATGCTAAAATCGCGCACTTTTTATTCTCCCCAAAAATCATTTATTTAAGGACAAACTCATGAGCTTAAAATGCGGCATCGTTGGCCTGCCCAATGTCGGCAAATCCACCTTATTCAACGCCTTAACCCAATCGGGCATTGAAGCGGCCAACTATCCTTTCTGCACCATCGAGCCCAACGTCGGCATCGTGGAAGTACCCGACCCGCGCATGGACGCGCTGGCGAAAATCGTTAATCCGCAGCGGATGCAGCCGGCGATTGTGGAATTTGTGGACATCGCGGGCTTGGTGGCGGGCGCGAGCAAGGGCGAAGGCTTGGGCAACCAGTTTCTCGCCAACATCCGCGAAACCGACGCGATTGTGAATGTAGTGCGCTGTTTTGACGACGACAACATCGTGCACGTGGCGGGCAAGGTAGACCCGATTGCCGACATTGAAACCATCGGCACCGAGCTGGCGCTGGCGGATTTGGCGAGCGTGGAAAAAGCGATGCTGCGCGAGGGCAAAAAAGCCAAATCGGGCGACAAAGACGCGCAAAAACTGGTTGCCCTGTGCGAAAAACTGCTGCCGCATTTAAACGAAGGCAAGCCCGTGCGCTCGCTGGGCTTGGACGCGGAAGATTTAGCCTTGCTCAAACCCTTGTTTTTATTAACCGCCAAGCCTGCGATGTATGTGGGCAACGTGGCAGAAGATGGCTTTGACAACAATCCGCATCTTGATCGCTTAAAAGAGCTCGCCGCCAAAGAAAACGCGCCTGTGGTTGCCGTGTGCGCGGCGATGGAAAGCGAAATCGCCGAGTTGGCAGACGATGAAAAAGCCGAATTTCTTGCCGAAATGGGCTTGGAAGAGCCGGGCTTAAACCGCTTGATTCGCGCGGGCTACGATTTGCTCGGCTTGCAAACCTATTTCACCGCTGGCGTTAAAGAAGTGCGCGCGTGGACAATCCACAAAGGCGACACCGCGCCGCAAGCCGCTGGCGTTATCCACACCGATTTTGAACGCGGCTTTATCCGCGCCCAAGTGATTGCGTATGACGACTTTATCGCGCTGGGCGGCGAAGCCAAAGCCAAAGAAGCGGGCAAAATGCGCGCCGAAGGCAAGGAATATGTGGTGCAAGATGGCGATGTGATTCATTTCTTGTTTAACGTATAACAAATAAGGCAGCCTGAAAACATGATACCGTTTCAGGCTGCCTCATCATATAAACCTTCACTTGGCAACGACTAACCTCTTTCTAACACCCTTTTGCAAAGGATAAACCATGAACGCTTCTAATCAAACAACCGCACCGCCACGCGCGGGCAACAACAATCTTGCGCTTTCCGTGGTGGGTGCGCTGTTTTTTATGCTGGGCTTTATCACCTGTCTAAACGACATCCTGATTCCGCATCTGAAAGCCATTTTTAACCTGAACTACACCCAAGCCATGCTGGTGCAATTTTGTTTCTTTACCGCCTATGCCGTTATGTCCATTCCCATGAGTAAGCTGGTGGAAAAAATGGGCTACAAAGCGGGCATCATCGGCGGTTTTTTAATTGCCGCCTTGGGCTGCATTTTGTTTTACCCTGCGGCGGCAAGCGCGTCGTATCCTATTTTCTTGGGCGCGTTGTTTATTTTGGCTGCGGGCATTGTGCTGCTGCAAGTGGCGGGCAATCCGTATGTAACGCTGTTGGCACCCAAAGGCAAAGAATCGATGATGCTCACGCTCATCCAAGCGTTTAACTCGTTGGCCACCACCGTTGCGCCACCCATTGGCGCGGCGTTGATTTTTGTGGACGCCACCGCTAGCCAAGCCGAGCGCATTTCATCCGTGCAAATGCCTTATTTGGGCTTGGCGGGATTTATGATTTTGCTCTCGGTGTTGATTGGCTTGATTAAACTGCCCGATGCGCGCCAAATTGCCGCCGCACAAACCGAATCCAACCACGATGGCAAAACCAGCGTGTGGCAATACAAACACATGGTGCTGGGCACAATCGGGATTTTCTGCTATGTAGGCGCGGAAGTGGCGATTGGCTCGCTGATGGTGAACGTGTTGGAACACACCGCAGGCTTAGACCACGATAAAGCCGCAGGCTATTTGTCGGTTTACTGGGGTGGCGCGATGGTGGGACGCTTTATCGGCGCGGGCTTGATGAACAAAATCGCCCCCAATAAATATTTGGCGTTTAACGCATCGATGGCGGTGGGCTTACTGCTGCTGGCGATTGCGGCGGGCGGCGGCGCGGTAACGCAATGGGCACTGCTGCTGATTGGATTTTTCAACTCCATCATGTTCCCGACTATTTTCTCGCTGGGCACCAAAGGCTTAGGCAAATTTACGGGCGCAGCTTCGGGCATCATTTCCACCGCCATTGTGGGCGGTGCGCTGGTTCCCGTGTTGCAAGGCTTGGTGATTGATAATGTGGGCTTGATGATTTCGTATGTGATCCCTGCCGTTTGCTATGTTTACATCGTGTTCTTCGCCACCCAAGGATACAAAGCGGATGAAACATCGGCATGATTTTTAAACTGCATTTTTTGTAACGAAAAGCGCAGTTTTGTGTTTTCAGGCTGCCTATGTTTATTGCCTATATTGAGGCAGCCTGAAAACCTTAAATTGCCATTTGCTGCGCCAAACTTCGTTTCAGGCTGCCTCAACAGCCATTGCACAAAAAAGCAGCAATTTAATTTTCCCCCTATCTTTCAACCCCCTGCCCCACTTATCCCCAAGCTATAAACACATTTAGCCTATGCCCAAGTGGGTTACTCCCCTCCAAACACCATGCACAAAATCACCTCTTTTGGCGAAGCCCTCTGGGACAACCTGCCCTCAGGCAAGTGCTTGGCGGCGCGCCCATCAACCTACTCGCCCACCTTGCCACGCTCGGCGCAGATTGCAGCGTTATCAGCCGTTGCGGCAACGATGCCGACGGAGCAGCCCTGCTCGCAGCCATCCAACGCAAACGCATCGCCACCGATTTCATCCAAACCGACCCCCAACTCGCCACCAGCCAAGTGTTGGTGCAACTGAACGACGAAGGCTGCGCCCACTACGACATCGTTTACCCCTGCGCGTGGGACAAAATCCAAGCCGGCGAAGCAGCCAAAACGCGTGTGGCGCAATCGGACGTGTTCATTTTCGGCAGCCTGTCCGTGCGCGATGCGGTATCACGCCAAGCCCTCGCCGAACTGCTGCCGCACGCATCCTTCAAAATTTTTGACGTGAACCTGCGCCCGCCGCACTACCAACTTGCCCACCTGCGCGACATGATGCGGCAAGCCGATTTCATCAAGCTCAACGACGACGAACTGCATGAAATCGCCACCGCGCTGGGCTCGCCCTACCGCAGCATAGAGCAAAACATCCGCTTCATCGCCGAGCATACACACACGCGCCAAATCTGCGTTACGCTGGGCAAACACGGCGCGTTGTATTACCGCGATGGCGAACTATTCGCCCACCACGGCTACCGCGTAACCGTTGCCGACACCGTGGGCGCGGGTGACAGCTTTTTGGCGGGCTTCATCCACCAATATTTGCAGCGCAAACCGCCGCAGGAAATCCTAGCCTTCGCTTGCGCGCTCGGTTCGTTGGTGGCTTCGCGGCACGGCGCAACACCCGAGGTTTCGTTGGTCGAGATTGAAGCGATGATGAACCCGCGATAAACAAAAGGCAGCCTGAAAACGGGTGTTTCCCATTTTCAGGCTGCCTTTGCCAAGCCAAGGGTCTTTACCAAGCGCGTTGCAACGCCAAATCCCACGGCAAGCCGTATAAACTGTTCGGCTTGCTTTTTAACGCGCGGTAAACCTGCTGCCGTTTGTCGCTACTGTCGTTTGACCAATATTCGTAGCCTTTAAAATAGGCAGCCTGAAAACCCCAAATCCCGTTTTCAGGCTGCCTTTCCTATTATTCAAGCCACTTGCGTTTGATGCTCATCGCCTTGGCGCGTGCGGATGGCGCCGATACGGTACACCGTTTCCCCCTGCTCGCGCAACAGCTGCTCCGCCCGCTCCGCATTTTCGGGCGACACAATCAGCACCATGCCGATGCCGCAGTTAAACGTGCGGTACATTTCATCGGCGGCGACATTGCCCGTCTGTTGCAGCCATTGGAACAACTTGGGCAGTTGCCATGCTTGCGCGTCGATTTGCGCCACGCAGTTTTCAGGCAGCACGCGCGGCACGTTTTCGGTGATGCCGCCGCCCGTGATGTGCGCCATGCCTTTAACCGGCAATTGTTCCAGCAGTGCCAGCACAGGCTTCACATACAGCCGCGTGGGCGCGATGACGGCTTGGCGCAGCGTGGTGTCGCCGTCAAAGGGCGCGTCCAAATCGGGGCGGTCGCGCTCGATGATTTTGCGGATGAGCGAATAGCCGTTGGAATGCGCGCCGTTGCTCGCCAAGCCGAGCACGATGTCGCCCGCGGCGATGCTGCGCCCGTTAATCACGCGTTCTTTTTCCACCACGCCCACGGCAAAGCCCGCCAAATCGTATTCGCCCTCGGGATACATGCCGGGCATTTCCGCCGTTTCGCCGCCGATGAGGGCGCAGCCTGATTGCTCGCAGCCGGCCGCAATGCCTTTGATGACATCGGTGGCGCGGGCAACGTCTAACTTGCCGCAGGCGAAATAGTCTAGGAAAAACAAGGGGTCTGCGCCTTGCACTAAGATGTCGTTCACGCTCATGGCAACCAAATCAATGCCCACGGTGTCGTGTTTGTCCCATTCAAACGCGAGTTTGAGTTTGGTGCCCACGCCGTCTGTGCCGCTCACCAGCACGGGGTTGCGGTATTTTTTGCCGATTTCCACCAACGCGCCGAAGCCGCCTAAATCGCCCAACACTTCGGGGCGCATGGTGCGTTTGGCAAAGGGTTTGATGTTTTCTACAAGTTGGTCGCCTGCGTCAATATCTACGCCTGCATCGCGGTAGCTTAGGGATGTTTGGGTCATGATGGGCTTTCTTTGGGGGTTGAAAAAAGGATTTTCAGGCTGCATAAACGGCTGCCCGCGCGGAATTTTACGCAAGTTTACATGGCTTGTATATGTGGGGCGGAGGTGGTGTTTTCAGGCTGCGTTACGTTTAGATTGAGTGATTGAAATAGGCGTGTGGCGATTTTTGGCTTTTCAGGCTGCCTTTGGGCGATGGGTATGTTCAATATTTCGCTGGTTACGCCAATCACTCAAAAGCAGCCTGAAAATCTGTTTACTGGGTTTTCAGGCTGCCTTACACTCCCCCCCTTTTACTCGGGAGATCCAACATGGGCTCATACATCACTTACCAAGAATCCATTGATTTGAGCGACGCCGAATTCAGCGAACAAGAATTTGCCGAATGGGAAACACAGCTTGCCGAATGCGCCTATGTGTAGACCTCGCGCAACCTTGCCCAAATCGGTGCGGACAAGCTGAAAAAACTCAACGAACGGATTTTCGCCAAACACCCTCATGTCGCCCTGCGCCTGTATTGGCAAAAAAAGCCCAACCTTACCCTGCTGCGCCATCTGCCCGATTTGCAAAACCTTTGGGTGGAGAACGACAACGAACACCCCGCCACCCACCTTGAAGCACTCGCCCACCTGCCCAAGCTCAAAAGCCTTGTGCTCACTGCCGACGGCTTGGACAACTTGGATTTCTTGCAGCACGTCAGCCCCGATTTGGAAAAACTCCTGCTGCGGTGCGACTATCACAAAGCCAAATTCAACCTTGCCCCCGTCGCCCGCTTGCAAAAACTCAAATCCCTCAGTATCAGCAACTGCGAAAAAGGTCTGTCCGAGCTGATTCCCCAACTGCCCGAATTGGAAATCCTGCATCTGCGCAGCATCTCCAACAAAATCAGCAATCTGGATTTCCTCGCCCAATCCGAAAAACTGCAAAGCCTCACCCTGCAACTGTGCGCATTTGAAAACCTCGACGCGCTCGCCCGCCTGCCACGCCTGCGCTATGTGCAACTGTGGCGCACGCCCAAAATCAGCAGCCTAAGCCCCATTGCCGCCCTGCCCAATCTGCAATACCTGTTTATAGAAACCCTAAACAGCATAAGCGCCCTGCCCGATTTTTCCCGCGCCGCCAAACTGCGCCGTGTGGACATTGTCGCCTGCAAAAACATCACCGATTTTCGCGGGCTGCAACACGCCCCTGCCCTGCGCGAACTGTTGATTAACGACAACGACTTCACCCCACCCGATATTGAAATCTACATCCCCGCCCTGCGCAACCCCAGCCTGCAACGCGCCAGCATCTCCTGCTACCAAACCCGCACTCGCGAAGCCTTAGCGCAACTGGTGGCGCAGCACGGCAAGGATAAAGGCGAAGCACCGTGTTACTGCGACAATAGGTTTGTGTTTGACGATTAAAGTCGCACAATTCAGGCAGCCTGAAAGCGTGTAAACAAACGTTTCAGGCTGCCTTTGAGTGGATAGGTACATTCAACATTTCGCTTGTCGCACCCATCATCCAAAGGCAGCCTGAAAACTATCTCTCACGCTTCAAAAACATTCCCAGCGCGCTATTGCGCTGTTCATCGTGCGCGCAGGCAGCCTGAAAGCTGGCTTCGTCGCCCCAATACACAAATTGCTGCTTGGCGCGGGTGATGGCGGTGTACAGCAGGGCGCGGCTGTACTGGGCTTGCGCGGGGGCGGCAAACCAGACTTGCTCGTATTCGGAGCCTTGGCTTTTGTGGGTGGTGATGGCGTAGGCGGTTTCGTGTTCGGGCAGGTGGCTGAGTGGGATGCTGCGGTAGCCTTGTTCATCGGGGAAGTAGGCGCGCAGGTCGTTGTTGCCGTTTGGGCTGCGCCAAAACTCGCCTTGTTCGTTTTGGCTGCGCCCAAACTCGTTCCGCTCGTTTGCAGGCTGCATAATGATGCCGATGTCGCCGTTGTAGAGTTTTTGGCTGGGGGCGTTGCGGGTAATCATGATGATTTGCCCTGCGTACCACGGGGATTGCGGTCGGGTGTGTCCGTGTTGTTGCAGCAGCGTGCGGTAAAGGTTGTTGATGTGTTCGGCATCGTGGCGCAGCGCGGTGAGCACAATCAGGCGGCTTTGTTCGGCGAAGGCGGCGGCGATGTTGCCTGCTTGGATGGCTTGCCAATAGGCGGCTTGGTGATGATAGAGCTGGGCAACAAGGGCGGCGGGGTTGCGCGGCTGGGCGGAGAGTTCGCGCGGATGCTCGGCAATGGTTTGCCATGCGCTTTCGCTGCCTTGTTGCACAGCGCGGGCTAGGTTGCCGATGCCACTTTGGTTGTGGAAGCGGTGGCTGATGGTGAGTCGCGCGTGTTGTTCGGCAAGCGTGGGGAAATGTTCCACATCGGGCAGCAGTTGGCGCAGCGCAGCGGTGGTTTCAGGCTGCATCTGGTGATTGTGGCTCAGCGCATCCAGCACCGCGCCCGCGCCAACAGATGGCAGTTGGTCGGCATCGCCCAGCAAAATCACGCGGCAATGGCTGGGCAGCGCGGCGAGCAGTTGATACAGCAGGTGGTTGTCCATCATCGATGCTTCGTCAATCAGCACGCAATCCAGCGGCAGGCGGTTGTGCGCGTGGTATTCAGGCTGCATTTGCGGCGGTTTTAAGCCGAGCAAGCGGTGAACGGTTTGCCCTGTTAGGCTGGCGAGATAATGCTGCGCGACGGGGTTTAGATTGGGGATGGCGGCGCTGGCGCGGTGCAAGGATTCGGTTAGGCGGGCGGCGGCCTTGCCCGTGGGCGCAACCAGCGCGGTGCGCGACGCGGGGTCGTGGTGCAACAGCGCGAGCAGCTTGGCAATGGTGGTGGTTTTGCCTGTGCCAGGCCCACCGCTAATCAGCACAAAATTTTTCAGCAAGGCAAGCGCGGCGGCGGCGCGTTGGTCGCGGCTCATGTCGTCGGCAAACCAATCGGCAAGCAATTGCGCCAAGGGTTTTTCAGGCTGCATCGGCGCATAGGCGGATAGGCGCTGGATTTCGGCAGCAAGCTGTTTTTCCAGATGCCAATATTTGGCGATAAACAGCCGTCTGCCGTGCAACACGATGGGGCTGCTGGCATCGCTGCCCACCAGCGGCGCGGCTTGGGCGAGCGCGTCGGCTTCCGCTTGGCTGATGTAGATAAACGTGTTGCCATGCGACAGCGCGGCAAACAGGCGCTCCACAAACGGCGCAACGGTTTCGGCGGCGGCAGGCGCGATTTGCGCGAACAGGCGGTTCACGGATTGGGCGGCGGGGATAGAATCGATGTCGGGGATGTCGGTGATGTTCATAATTTTAGATAAGATAGGCAGCCTGAAAACGAAAGGGCGAAGTGCCGTTTTCAGGCTGCCTGATGCGCGATGCTTGCTCTGCCAAGGCAGCCTGAAACGAAATTCAGCGTAGCGAAAACAAAAAACACCGCCATTTTAGCGGTGTTTCCGGAAAGGCTTATTTTTTCAACGAATCGCGGATTTCGCGCAGCAGCAACACTTCTTCGCTTGGCTCGGCGGGCGCTTCTTCAACCGCCTCGGGCGCTTTTTTCAGCGTGTTGATGGCTTTCACCACCACAAAAATCGCCGTTGCCACAATCAAAAAGCTGATGATGGTGTTGATAAACGACCCCACATTCATGGTCACCGCGCCATCGGCTTTGGCGGCGGCAAGCGTGGCGTATTCCATGCCTGCGGTTTTGCCGTGTTTGAGCGTGAGGAACAGGTTGGAAAAATCGATGCCGCCCAACACAATCCCAATGGGCGGCATAATCACATCGTCCACCAGCGATTTCACAATCCCGGAAAACGCGGTGCCGACCACCATACCGACTGCCAAGTCGATAACGTTGCCGCGCATGATAAAGTCTTTGAATTCTTGTTTAATTGACATTTGAGATTTCCTCTCAGCAAGGTTGTAAAGCGCGGCATGATACTGATTTTTTTGAACATGGGAATTTTTAAAATACTATTGCCGCAAATTCTATTATTGCATTTGGCTATTTAAAGGCAGCCTGAAAACGGATTTCCCATTTCAAGCTGCCTTTTAAATCGGCTGGTTATTTAGCCAGTTTGCTGATAACAAATCCCAGCGCAAAGCCCACTACCGCAGGCAGCAACCAGCCCAAGCCCGAGCCGTACAGCGGCAGATTCGCGCTGAAAAAATTATCCAAATTGCTCACAAAATCCGATTTCATATCCATAAAACTTTCAAACGTTTTCCAGCCGTCAAACAGCGCCATCACGCCTGTTGCCAGCATGGTGGTGATGTAAACCACACGTTTGCCGCCAAAGAGCGGATGCAAAAACGCCAGAATAATAATCGCCATGGTGAGCGGATAAAGCAGCATCAACGCAGGAATGGATAATTTGATGATCTCTTTTAGCCCGAAGTTGGCAAAGCCAAACGACACCAGCGTAAAAATCACCACCCATTTGTGATACGAAAGCTGCGGCATCAGGCGGTTAAAGTATTCGCCGCAAGCGGTAATCAAGCCCACCGATGTGGACAAACACGCCAGCAACACAATCATCGCCAGCAAAACCTTGCCGCCCAAGCCAAAGTAAAACTCTGCGCTTTTAGACAACACGCTCGCGCCGTTTTCTTGCATGCCCAAGCCTGCCACACTGGTTGCGCCCATGTAGGCGATGAAAATGTACACCAGCGCCAAGCAGCCCGCTGCCACCAAGCCTGCGCGCGTGGTCAGGCTTAAAACGTGCTTGGTATCGGTAACGCCCATGCTGCGAATCGCGTCAATCACAATGATGGCGAACACCAGCGAAGCCAGCGCATCCATCGTGCCGTAGCCCTCGATGATGCCTTTGGTGAACGCGCCCGCCTGATAGGCTTCGGCAGGCGTTTGCAATGCGCCCATCGGTTTCGCCGCGGCGGTCAGCACCAACACCGCAATCGCCAGCAGCAAAGCCGGGGTTAAGATTTTGCCAATCCGATCCACCAGTTTGCCGGGGGAAATCGACAGCCAATACGACAAACCAAAAAACACCGCCGCAAAAACCGCCAAGCTGATTTGTTTGGCGCTTTCAGACACATCGCCCAAAAAGGGCACCACGCCGATTTCAAACGACACCGTTGCGGTGCGCGGGGTGGCAAAAAGCGGACCAATCGACAAATACAGCAACACCGAAAACGCCACGCCATACCACGGTGCAACGCGCGAAGCCAGCTCCTGCACATCGCGCGAGCCCGAATAGCCAATCGCAATCACGCCCAGCAAAGGCAGGCCCACGCCCGTAATCAAAAAACCGCTCAGCGCAGAAAATACCGCGCTGCCCGATTGTTGCCCCATCAGGGCAGGGAAAATCAAATTGCCCGCGCCAAAAAACAGCGCGAACAGCATCAAACCAGTGGCAACAAATGCCGATTTTTGTGTATGACTCATGATTTGTTAATTCTAAAAAATAGTTCGTTGAAAATAAAAACAAGCTGCATCACACAGCCTTAACGCAATATAACAGAGTTTTAACAAAAGACAAATGCTTTTACAGAAAGCAGCCGCGTTTTAACCCTTTTCAGGCTGCCTGAAACGCATCAGAAACAACACCACGCCCCATTTTGCCGCGCGCATTGTGGCAAAGCCCTGCCCAATATCTCAGCCATTTCACGCGTTGCGCCGCGTACCACACCGCCCAGCCCCAGCATTCTCTTTCCAAATTAGGCAGCCTGAAACTTGCCCGCGCGCCGCCCAAATCACTATAATCCACCCCCTAAAAATTCCCACGCAACGCCCATGCAACACAGCCAATTTCTCCCCAACGAAACCGCCACCCTAGCCCTTGGCGAACGCACCGCCAGCCTGTTTCGCGCCCCCTGCGTTATCCATCTGCAAGGCAACCTTGGCGCAGGCAAAACCACCTTCACCCGAGGCTTGCTGCGCGGCTTAGGGCACACAGGCGCAGTCAAAAGCCCCACCTACGCCATCGTAGAAAGCTACGCTCTGGCGCAAACCACCGTACACCACTTTGATTTATACCGCTTCACCAGCCCCGAAGAATGGCTAGACGCAGGGCTAGACGACCTAATCGCCAACAGCATTGTGTTAATAGAATGGGCGCAACAAGGCGGCGAATACACCCCCACGCCCGATTACATCATCCACCTAGAGCCCCACCACAGCGGGCGGCAATGCACCATCCAAGCCTGCACCCCAAACGCCCAAAAGGAACTCACCCAATGGCAAAAATAAGCCGCCGCGCCCTACTCGCGCTCGCCGCCCTATCCTGCACCATCCGCAACGCATGGGCAGCCAGCGCCAACACCTTTTTATCAGGCAAAATCGTTCCCAGCGGCAAAAATACCCGTATCACGCTAGAAAGCGCCCAGCGGCTCAAATACACCTATTTCATGCTAGACAAGCCCAACCGCCTAGTTATAGACATGATAGACATCGCCAACAACAACGCCCTAGCCGCCCTGCCCAAATCCATCAAAAGCAACGACCCCTACATCAGCAACGCGCGCATCGGGCAAAAAAACGCCACCACCACCCGCATCGTCTTCGATCTAAAACAACCCGCCAGCCCCCAATTCACCGCCCACACCCCATCAGGCAGCCTGAAACACCGTTTGCAAATTGATTTAGGCAACGAAGCCAGCAGCAACACCCCTGCGCCGCAAAACGCACCAGCCAAAGCACCTGCGCAACAGCCAACCCAACACCCCACACCCCACGAAGCCGTTGCCACCACGCCCACCGCCGCCAGCGATGATCCGCTGATGGATTTGCTCAACAGCAAGCAACAGCAGTCTCAACAACAAACCCAACAATCAAATCAACAACAAGCGCAACAACCGCCCGCCGCCGAACCCCAAGCCCCCGCCAGCAATCCCAAAATCAACCGCAAGCCCGTCATCGTGCTGGATGCAGGACACGGCGGCAAAGACCCCGGTACAACAGGCACCACAGGCATCCATGAAAAATCCGTGGTACTCGCCACCGCGCTGGAAACCAAACGCCAACTTCAAGCCAAAGGCTACACCGTGCACATGACCCGCAGCGGCGACACCTTTATCCAGCTTGCCCAACGCCGCGCCGTTGCCCAGCGCGTGAAAGCCGATTTATTCATCTCCATCCACGCCAACGCATCCGCCAACCCCGCCAGCCAAGGCGCAGACGTTTACGTTTGGGGCAAAGCCAACAGCGAGCAAGCCCGCCAAATCGCCCTTGCCGAAAACGCCGCCGACAAAATTGACGGACTGCCCGATGTGGGCAACAAAAACGTCAACGCCATCATCAGCGACATGATGCAAGCGCAAACCAGCACCGACAGCGCCAAATTCGGCAAACTGCTGCTCGCCCAATTTGGCAAATTCGCCAAGCTGCGCAAAGGCAGCGTGGAAACCGCCGATTTTGTGGTGCTACGTTCTATTAACGTGCCATCTGTGTTGATTGAGCTGGGCTTTTTATCCAACCCCGACGAAGAAAAACAATTGAGCAACAACAACCAACGCCACCGCTTTGCCATCGCCATCGCCGAAGCGGTGCAGCAATATTGGAAAACCGCCGCGCGGTGAGAAAAGGCAGCCTGAAAACAAATGCCATACGTTTTCAGGCTGCCTTAAAGCAGATTTTAATTAACCAACCTTCTTAGAAAGACCGCCCAATGATACATTTAACAGACGCCGAAAAAGCAGAGATGCGCGAAGCCATCAAGCAAGTGGATGCCATATTCGCGCTTGAAGGATTTGAAAAAACAGAACAAAGCAGAAAGATAGATGAAGCAATATTGGCAGGCAGCGTTTCCAATCAACAAGTGATAGACGAAATGATTGCCTATGTGAAGGAACACAAAACAACGGATGGCTTTATTGAAAGCCGAGAGTGGAAGTAAAAAGGCAGCCTGAAAATGCAAAAGCACATGGCATCGTTTAAGCTGCCAACCCAAATGCCTTATCTCCATTTTCAGGCTGCCTCAATTTGATTCCCTTTATTCAAACACGCTCATTCCATAACCTCATTATCCCGTCCAAAGGACACTCTCCATGCCCAAACTCCTCCCCCTAGCCTTAACCCTGTTCACCCTCTCTCTAACCGCCTGCGGTTTCAAAGGCGATCTCTATCTGCCGCAAGAAAACGACAAACACAAATTCGGCGTTATCCAAACAGGCATTGATTTCCGCCGCGACGCATCCGAGCCCGCCGCGCCCCAAGCCAATCCCAACGACTTTATCCGCAGCGACCCACACACCGAGACCTCACATGACTAACCCCACCATCGCCTACCCCCAACTCGCCCAGCAATACCAAACTCCGCTCTACGTTTACCAAGAAACCGCGCTCAACCAAGCCTTTGCAGCCTATCAAACCGCATTTTCAGGCTGCCAACCGCTGATTTGCTACGCCGTTAAAGCCAACAGCAATTTAAGCATCATCCAACACTTCGCCCGCCTAGGCGCAGGCTTTGACACCGTATCGGGCGGCGAAATTGCCCGCGTGTTAGCCGCAGGCGGCGATGCGAGCAAAATCATCTTTTCAGGCGTGGGCAAATCCGTTGCCGAAATGGAATACGCGTTGGACGCAGGCATCAAATGCTTCAACGTGGAAAGCCTGCCCGAGCTGGATCGGCTGAACGAAGTGGCAGGACGGCTGGGCAAAATCGCGCCCGTTTCGCTGCGCATCAACCCCGATGTGGACGCCAAAACCCACCCCTATATTTCCACAGGGCTTAAAGCCAACAAATTCGGCATCGCCATGCAAGATGCCGAACGCGCCTATGCCCACGCCACCCGCCTGCCGCATCTGCACATCATCGGCGTGGACTGCCACATCGGCTCACAGCTCACCGACCTTTCGCCGCTGATTGATGCCTGCGAACGCCTGATTGCGCTGATTGATAAGCTCGCCGCGCAAGGCATCGCGCTGCAACATTTGGATTTGGGTGGCGGCGTGGGCATTGTGTACCAAGACGAACAAACGCCCGATTTGCGCGCCTACGCCCAAGCCGTTGAGCCGCTGATTAAAGCGCGCGGCTTGTCGCTGATTTTGGAGCCTGGGCGCAGCTTGGTCGGCAATGCGGGCGTGCTGCTTACGCGCGTGGAATATGTGAAACAGGGCGAAGAGAAAAATTTTGTGATTGTGGATGCGGCGATGAACGATTTGATGCGCCCCGCGCTGTATCAGGCGTATCACGCGGTGAAAAATGTATCCCGCCCCGATGCGCCCGCCATGCTTGCCGATATTGTCGGGCCCATCTGCGAAACAGGCGACTTTATCGCCAAAGAGCGGCAAATCGGCGCGCAAGAAGGCGACATTCTCGCCATTCGCAGCGCGGGTGCATACGCCGCCAGCATGGCAAGCAATTACAACACCCGCTGCCGCGCCGCCGAAGTGATGATTGACGCGCAAGGCAACAGCAGCCTGATCCGCCGCCGAGAAACGTTGGATGATTTGTTGGCGAACGAGCGGGTGTGTTTGCACCAAGCCTAATTTGCCGCCGTAAAATGTTGAACGATTAGATTATTCGCTTGCCAACAAGCAACCCGATTGTTCACAACCGCCCCCACCCTTTAATGTATAATCGCCCCCTTTTTTCAGGCAGCCTGAAAACCCCACCCCCGTTTTCAGGCTGCCTTGCTGAATGAATTGTTCCGCGAAACTTTGGCGGCGGTAAATGGATAAATTTATGCATAAAATCATAGGATATAGAGAATTACATACAGAAAATGGCGAGCCTGTTGAAATTACCATGTATCTTCCCTTTTTTTCTGACGAATACAAAGCATATATTTGCCAATATAAAATAAGTAAATATGATTATGTGGATGAGGGAAGGGCAATCGGTGAAGATATGTTGCAGGCTATTTATTTAGCTATGATTAAACTTGGCGCTATTCTGTCTTACTCTGATTTCTGGAAAAAAGAAAATTTATCTTGGTACGGGGATAAAAATCTTGGATTTCCTTTGCTTGATAATTCCAACCAACAACAGCCGTAAATTGGATTCATAAATCCGACACACACCAAAGGCTACCTGAACGTGCAGGCTGCTTTATCGTTATCAAATCAACAAATCATCAGGAGTAACACATCATGTCTGCCACACAACACGGAATGGACGTCGCCCACGTGGTCGCGCTTTTGGGCGCAGCGGTGGTTGCCGTGCCCTTGTTCAAGCGGCTCGGCTTAGGCTCGGTGCTGGGTTATCTGGCGGCGGGGCTTGCCATCGGGCCCTTTGGCTTAGGGCTGTTTTCAGACGGGCACACCATCTTGCACGTCGCCGAATTGGGCGTGGTGATTTTTCTGTTTGTGATTGGCTTGGAGATGAAGCCGTCGCATTTGTGGCATTTGCGGCGGCAGATTTTTGGGCTGGGCAGTTTGCAGGTGGTGATTGCGGCGGCGTTGCTCACCGCGGTGGGCATGGCGTTTGGCTTTTCGTGGCAGGTGTCGTTTGTGGGCGCGGCAGGCTTTGTGCTCACGTCCACGGCGATTGTGATGTCGGTGCTGGGCGAGCGCAACGAGCTGGGCACATCGTCTGGGCAGAAAATCGTGTCTATTTTGCTGTTTGAAGATTTGCTGATTGTGCCGCTGCTGGCGATTGTGGCGTTTTTGTCGCCCGTGCGCATTGAAAGCAGCACACCGCTGTGGCTGGACATTGGCAAGGCGTTGGGCAGCGTGGCGATTATTGTGGCGACGGGGCGTTGGCTGTTGAATCCGCTGTTTAGTGTGTTGGCGCGCAGCAAGGCGCGGGAAGTGATGACGGCGGCAGCATTGCTGGTGGTGCTGGGCGCGGGCGTGTTGATGGAAAAAGGCGGGCTGTCGATGGCGATGGGCGCGTTTTTGGCGGGCGTGATGCTGTCGGAATCCAACTTTCGCCACCAGCTTGAAGCGGACGTTGAGCCGTTTCGCGGGCTGCTGCTGGGGCTGTTTTTCCTTGCCGTGGGTATGTCGCTGGATTTGAACGTGGTGGCGCAAAATTGGGCGTTGATTGCTTCGGGCGTGATGGCGTTGATGGCGGGCAAGGCGGCGTGTATTTACGCGGTGGCGCGGTTGGCAAAAAGCAGCCACGATGAAGCCTTGCAACGCGCGATGTTGATGGCGCAGGGCGGCGAATTTGCCTTTGTGTTGTTTGCCGATGCCAACGCGCAGGGCGTGATTAGCGATGCCAACAACGCCAATATGACGGCGATTGTGGTGCTGTCTATGGTGCTCACGCCGCTGCTGCTGATTATTCACAGCAAGCTGCCGAAAAAAGCCGCCGCCGTGCGCGAAGCCGATGCCATTGATGAGCAACGCGCCGTGTTGCAAATTGGCTTTGGGCGATTTGGGCAAATTGTGTATTACGTTTTGGACGCGGCGGGCTTTGCCGTTACGCTGATTGATAAAGACGAAAACCTGATTGCAGGCATGGAAAAATACGGCGTGAAAACCTATTTTGGCGACGGCTCGCGCCCCGAATTGCTGCTCACAGCAGGCATTGAAAAAGCCACGGTGCTGGTGGTGGCGATTGATAACAAAGCCGAAGCGGCGCAGATTGTGCGCTTTGCCCGCGAAGCCAATCCGCATATCAAAATCGTCGCCCGCGCTTACGACCGCACGCATACGTTTGAACTGCACCGCGCGGGCGCGGACGAAATTATCCGCGAAACGTTTGACTCGGGCGTGCGCGCGGGCAAACGGGCGTTGGAATTTCTCGGCTTGCCGCGCGACACAGCAGAAAGCGCGGGCAATATTTTCTACCGCATGGATAGAAGCGGTATGCACAAAATGGCGGTGCTGTACGACTCCGAGCAGGCAGGCGTGTTCTCCAACAAGGCGATGATGGACGAAGCCAGACGGCAAGACGCGCGGGTGAAAGAAGTGGTGCAGGCGATGTTGAATGGGGAGAAGGATTGGGACGAGGAGGTGTAGCAGGTGGGTTTTAGCTACGCTGAACTGCGTTTCAGGCTGCCTATATGGGCGGGATAAAAAGCAGCCTGAAAATGGGAAACATGATTTCAGGCTGCCTTGGCTTTATCAGCACAACCAAAGGCAGCCTGAAAACGGGATGAGGCGTCTTCAGGCTGCCTATTTATGTAATATCCGCCAACCAAGCGCAAAACAGCCGCAGCGGTGCAGATAATCTGCGTTGCTGCGGCTGTTTGGCTTGGCTTTATTCCTGCTGCGGCGGGAAAAACAAAGCCGTGCCTTCAAACGCGAGCCGCATGGTGTCGCCGCTGCAAACGGGCGGCGCATGCACGGTGTCGAGCGTGAAGCAGACACCGTTGATGTTGAGGGCAACGGCGGTATAGCGGCCTTTGAACTCGATGCTTTCCACTTTCGCACCGAACACGGGCTGCGTGTTGTGCGGCGGCACGTTGGCTGTTTCCGTCAAAACAAACTGTTCGGGGCGGACGAGCAGTTTGCCTTCAATGGGATGTTCGGACGGCGTTTGCGGCGCGGCGGCCAGCGCAAATGTGCCAAGGGCGCATTGCGCCTGTGTGCCGTCGCTGCTGCGCTGTGCGTCCAGCACAATGCTGTCGCCGATAAACTGCGCGGCGGCGAGGCTGCTGGGCGACCAATAGAGGCGGCGCGGGGTGTCGGTTTGCAGGATGCGGCCGTCTGAAAGCACGGCGATGCGGTCGGCATGGCTGAGGGCTTCGTCGCGGTCGTGGGTAACGAAGATGGCGGACGTGCCGCTTTGGCGCAGGGCGTGCAGCATTTCGCGGCGGATTTTCTGCCGCAGGTGTTCGTCGAGCGCGCTGAACGGTTCGTCAAACAAAATCAGCTCGGGTTCGGGCGCGAGGGCGCGGGCGAGGGCGACGCGCTGCTGCTGACCGCCCGAAAGCTGGTGGGGGAAGCGGTTGGCGAGTTCGCCGATGCCGGTGAGCGACATCACGGCTTCGATGCGCTGCCTGTCCTGCGGGCTGCTGCCTTTGCCGTTGCCCAAGCCGTAGGCGATGTTGCGGTAAACCGAAAGGTGCGGGAACAGCACGCCTTCCTGCACCACATAGCCGATGCGCCGCTGTTGTGTCGGCAGGGAAAAGCGGCTGTTGAAAATGCAGCGGTCTTTGAGCCAAATTTCGCCGCTGTCGGGCTGCTCGAAGCCGGCGATGGCGCGCAACAGGGTGGTTTTGCCGCAGCCTGAAGGGCCGAGCAGAAACAGCATTTCGCCCTGCCGCAGTTCCAGATTGATGTCGCGCAGCGCGGCGGTGGTGCCGAAGGTTTTGTTCAGGTTTCGGATGTGCAGAACGGGATTCATGTTATTGGAAGGCATATTTTTTCAGTAGAAACACGGGAATGCCCGAAAACAGGATGAGCATGGCGGCGTAGGGTGCGGCGGCGGCGTATTGCGCGTCGCTGGTATACGACCACACGGCGGTGGACAGGGTTTTGATGTCGTTGGGCGTGAGCAACAAAGTGGCGGTGAGTTCTTTCATCAGGTTGAGAAACACCAGCGCAAACGCGGCGGTAATGCCCGGCAGCATGGCGGGGACAACCAGCGTGCGAAAAATATAAATGTTGCCGCGCCCCAAGCTCTGCCCGACTTTTTCCATGTTTTCGGGAAGCAGCTCAATCGGGCTGCGCAAAGCCGTCTGCGCCACCGGCAGGTAGAGGATGAAATAGGCGGCGATGATGACGGCAAAGGTTTGGTAGAGCGGATAGGCGTAGTTGATGGTGAAATAAATCAGCGACAGCGCGATAACCAACCCGGGCACGGCGTGCAGCAGAAAAGGCAGGCGGTCTAGCCACAGGGTGAACCTGCTGCGGTAGCGCACCGCGCACCACACCAGCGGCAGGGCGGCGACCACGGTTAGCAGCGCGCCGAGCGAAGACATCATCAGCGAGTTGCCGAAGGCTTCCGCGAAGTCGGACAGGCTGTCGAGGCTGTTTTTGGAATTGCCCTCAACCAGCCAATAAGCCAGCGTGCCGACCGGAACGCCGATGCTGACCGCAAACAACGCCGTTAAAAACAACACCGCGGCGGCCTGCTGCCAGCCTGTGAGCGTTTTCACGGGATAGGGGCGAATCACGCCTTTGCCGCTGTGAAACAGCTTGGCTTTGCCGCGAAACAGCATTTCGCCGCCCACCACGATAAAGCAGATAAGCATCAATACGGCCGAAAGCAACGCGGCGGTATTGTTGTCGAAAGACATATCGTATTCTTGGAAAATGGCGGTGGTGAAGGTTTGGTAGTTCAAAATTGCCACTGCGCCAAACTCCACCAGCATGTGCAGTGCAATCAGCAGAATGCTGCTGCCGATGGCGGGTTTGAGCTGGGGAAAAACGGCAAACCAAAATGTCTGCACAGGGCTTTTGCCCAGCGACAGGCTGACTTCCTGCAAGGAGCGGTCGAGCCGTTTGAGCGCGGCGGCAACGGGCAGATAGGCGAGCGGCGCGTAGCTGAGGCTCAAAATGGCAATCGTGCCGAACAGCCCTTCCACGCGGAAAGTCAGGCTAATCCAAGTAAAACAGCTCACAAAAGCGGGAATGCACAGCGGCAGGGCAACGGTCGTCTGAAAAAACGGTTTGCCCCAAAAGCGGCAGCGTTCCAGCAGAAACGCACAAACCGTGCCGACGGTAACTGCCACGGCGGTTACGCCCACCATCAGGTAAAGCGTATTGAGCAGCAGCTCCGCCATGCGCGGCCGCCATAGCAATTCGATGCTGCGTTCCAGCCCGACTTCGTAACTGCGGAATATCAGATACAGGAAAGGCAGCAGCAGCGGCAGGCTGATGAAAACTGCGGCCAGCATCAGCCACAGAGGGGGGCGGGGGTGTTTCAAATCGGGCTTTCTTTCAAAACGGGTTTCAAGGGCGGATAACGGCTGCCGCAAAAAATGCCCTTTTGCGGCAAAGGGCATTTCGGCTTACCGGCGGCAGGCTTATTTCAAACCGGCGGCTTCGATGAGTTTTTTCGCCAAGGCTTCGTCTTCGGCGGTGGTAGCCGATACGACGGGGGCTTCCAGTTTAGCGTAAGGCTCCAAATCAAAGCCTGATTTCACGCCTGCGTGCAGCGGATATTCGGCGCGGGCGGCAGCCAAGACTTCCTGTCCTTTTTTGCCTGCCATAAAGGCGATGAATTTTTGCGCTTCGGCTTGGTTTTTAGAAGATTTCAACACCGCCGCGCCTGAATAGGAAACCAATGCGCCGGGGTCTTGGTGGCGGATAAAGTGCAGGCGAGAATTGAGGTTGGCCGCGCCTTTTTCTTTCGCCAGCGAGTACCAGTAGTAGTTGTTAATCAACGCAGCAGGCACTTCGCCGCGTTCTACCGCCTGCAATGCCACGCTGTTTTTGGCATACAGTTTGCCATAGGCTTTCAAGCCTTTCAGCCAGTCAAGCGCGGCTTTCTGCCCTTTCATTTTCACAATGGCGACCACCTGTTCCAAAAACGCGCCCGAAGTCGGCACATAGCCGATTTTGTCTTTCCAAGCGGGAGTGGCGAAATCCAATACCGATTTGGGGAAGTCTTTTTCGCTTAATTTGGTGCGGTCGTAAACCACCACGCGCGCACGACCGCTCAATGCAATCCAGTCTTTTTTAGCGGCGGTTGGCACGCCTTTTTGCGCGGTTTGCGCAATCACATTGGCAGGAATCTGCGCCAGCAAACCCGCTTTGGACAAATCGGCAAACGCGGCGGTCTGCTCGGTATAGAAAACGTCGGCAGGGCTTTTTGCTCCTTCTTCTTTAAGCTGCCCCGCCAACTGCGCGCCTTTGCCGCTGTTGAGCGTTACTTTGATGCCCGTGTCTTGGGTGAAGGCGGCAACGAGCGCTTTGGTGGCTTCGGGATGCTGGCCGTTGTAAACGGTGATGTCGGCGAAAGCGGGGGCAGAGCAGAGCAATGCGGCTGCGAGGGAAGCCAGTTTCAATTTGGTTTTCATGTTTTTTCCTTTGTTGGGTTTTGTAGGGAATGTTAATCGGTGCACAATTACGGGCTGAATTATAAAATAATTGCATGAAAAATACAAATTATTATTATTTATGCTAAGTTTGCAAGTGAATGTTAAGGCATCGGTTTGGAATGTTGCCGTTTGTTAAATATTTGTTTTTATGCGGAGTGCTTGGATGCAAAGCAAACTCGCACGCTTCGCAGGCTATCCAATCCGCCGTCAAGCAAAGTGAAGCCGCATGGTTCAGGATAATCTGCGCCAGCCGCCCAATCATCATAAAGCGGGAAAACGACTGCTGAGGCAGCCTGAAAACGCGCTTGCCGATAGCCGCAGGCTCATGCACGACTGATATAATGGCGGCGATACGCCCTACTCCGATTATTTTCAAACCGTTATTTTCAAACCGTTAAGTTAAAGGTTATGCCATGAAATTATTGATTGTTGCCGCGCTCAGCCTTGCCGCATGCGGCGGCACACATACAGAACGAACTTGGGACAAATCGCAAGAACTTCGCGGCGCGGATTGGGGCAAAACCCAAGCCGATTTAAACGCTGCGGGCAAAGGCAGAGTGCAAGCCAATTGGCAGCAAATGCGCGATAATTTGCGCAACGGCAATGCGGGAAAACCCAACGCAGCCATTAAATAAAATATAAAATCAAAAGGTTACAAAATGCTTTTATTTATCGACAACTACGACAGCTTCACCTACAACATCGTTCAATATCTGGGCGAGCTGGGGCAAGAAGTCTTGGTGAGCTGCAACGATGCCATCACACTAGACGAAATCGCCGCGCTGAACCCGCGCTATCTGGTGATTGGACCGGGGCCTTGCACGCCCAAAGAAGCGGGCATTTCGGTTGCCGCCATGCAGCATTTTGCGGGCAAAATCCCAATTTTGGGCGTGTGCTTGGGGCATCAAAGCATTGCCGAAGCGTTTGGCGGCAAGGTGGTGCGCGCGCAAAATGTGATGCACGGCAAAACTTCGCCCGTGTTCCATGAAAATGCTGGCGTATTCAAAGGCTTGCCCAACCCCGTGGTGTGCACGCGCTATCACAGCTTGGTAATTGACCGCGCCAGCCTGCCCGAGCATCTGCACATCACCGCATGGACGGAAGATGGCACGATTATGGGCATCCGCCACCGCGATTACGCCATTGAAGGCGTGCAATTCCACCCCGAAGGCTTGCTCACCGAGCATGGGCACGAAATGCTGAAAAATTTTTTGGACGAATTTGCCGCGTGATTAGACGGCTATTGCAAAAGAAAAAAGGACGTATCGCATACGTCCTTTTGTTTGGGCAACGATGTGGCAAGCGGCTTTCAGGCTGCCTCTGCCAACCAGCGCGCTGCTTTTGCCAAACGCTCCGCCACATCATCAAAATGCCCGCCCGCGTTGAGTTCATAGCGCAGCGGCACGCCATACGCCTGCCATTGCGCCACCGTGTGTTCCATCGCAGCCTGAACCTGCGCCAGCCGCGCGTTTTTGCTGTTTGCCTCTTGCTCGCCCAGCGAAAAATACATCGCAGCAGGCAAAGTTTTCGGCGTGTGGCTGGCGGCAAAATCTGTCCAACCATCAAACCAAAGGCTGCCTGAAACGCAGGCAACGCGTTGAAAATACGGCATCTCATACGCCGCATACAGCGCAAACAAGCCCGCCAACGAATAGCCAAGCAAAGCTCGCCATTGCGGCTGCCAACCCATGCGCTGCTCCACTTCTGCCACCAGCGTTTGTGTGAACCACGCATGATACGCCGCCGCGCCACCGCCAAAATCCGCCGCTTTTTTGTATAACTTCGGCGCTGCCCACGGCGTGAACGATTGCTCCCAATCGGGCTCAATTAACGCCACCACATTGTATTCAGGCAGCCTGAAAGCCAGCTCATCGGCTTGCGCTTCTTGGTCCACAAACGCACAAAACGTGGGCGCAGCAGGCTGCACGTTGTAGGCAAAAATCGTTTTGTTTTCAATGTTGAATGTTTGTTTACTCATCTTCGTTCTCCAACCAAATCATGCTGACCATTCGCCCTGTTGCGCCGTCGCGGCGATAGGAAAAAAAGGTTTCACGTTCCAATACGGTGCAATGTTCGCCACCAAAAATCTGCGTTACACCCTCGCGCCGCAAAATCAGCCGCGCCAAGCCGTAAATATCGGCAAGATATTTGCCGTTCTCAATCGGCGCAAACAGCGCTTCTGCCGCTTGATTCTGCGCGCAAAACGCATCAAACACATCCTGCCCCACTTCAAAAGCCTCCGCGCCAATCGCAGGGGCAAAATACGCCATGATTTCCATCGCAGGCACGCCCATTGCGGCAACAGTGTTTTGCAACACGCCATCTGCTAAACCGCGCCAACCCGCGTGCGCCGCCGCCACCACCGTGCCCGCGCGATCGCAAAACAACACGGGCAGGCAATCCGCCGTCATCACCGCGCACGCCACTTTGCCGCTGGCATCCACCGAAGCATCAGCGTTTAACGGTGCAGCAACGCTGTCGGCAGCCTGAACCACGGTGGTGCTGTGGGTTTGCTGCAAATAGGCAATGGGAACAGGCACTTGCGTTTGCACATACGCGCGGTTTTGCGCCACATGGTCGGGGTCGTCGCCCACATGCGCGCCCACGTTCAGGCTGCTGTATGCGCCGCTGCTCACGCCGCCGTTGCGCGTGGTGATCAGCGTTTTCACATGGCGCGGCGCTGTCCAATTGGCGGTAAAAAAGCTGCCCTCAATGGGGCTAGGCAAATGGATGGCGGAAGAAAGGGAGTTGTGCATAAGATTCCTTTTGGGGCAAATAGGCAGCCTGAAAACCATTTTGGGCGCGCGTTTGGGCTTCGTTTGTTTTCAGGCTGCCTTGTGATCGGCGCAAGCATGGCAACATTTGAACCGCTAGCCAATCCATTGATGCTGGATCAGCCATGATTCTACTTCTGCCAAAAATGGCGGATTGATTTCTTTATCGCCATGCAAAGGCAGCCTGAAAATTGCATTTGCCGTTTTCAGGCTGCCTTTTGTCTGCCGCTTAATGGCGGAAATGACGCACGCCCGTTACCACCATGGCGATGCCGTGTTCATCAGCTGCGGCAAACACTTCTTCATCGCGCATCGAGCCTGCGGGGTGGATAACGGCTTTGATGCCCTGCTCGGCGATCACGTCCACGCCGTCGCGGAAGGGGAAGAAGGCATCCGATGCCGCGCACGCGCCGTTCAAATCCAAGCCTGCGTCTTGCGCTTTGCGGGCGGCGATGCGGGTGGAATCCACGCGGCTCATCTGCCCTGCGCCGATGCCGTAGGTTTGTCCGTCTTTGCCGAACACGATGGCGTTGGATTTCACAAATTTCGCCACGTTCCACACAAACAGCAAGTCCGCCCATTCTTGCTCGGTGGGCTGGCGTTGCGACACCACGCGCAAATCTTCGCGCGCGATGCGATGAATATCGGGCGTTTGCACCAATAATCCGCCGCCCACGCGCTTCAATTCAAAGCGGTTCGCGCCCGCCTGCAACGGGATTTGCAACACGCGCACATTTCTCTTTTCCGCCAGCACGGCTAAGGCTTCGGCGGTGAACGCGGGCGACATAATCACTTCCATAAATTGGTTGTCGGTGATTTGTTTGGCAGTTGCGCCGTCCACTTCGCGGTTGAAGGCGATGATGCCGCCGAATGCGCTGGTGGTGTCGGTGGCGTAGGCAAGGCGGTAGGCGGCGAGCGGGTTATCGGCAACGGCAACGCCGCAGGGATTGGCGTGTTTCACAATCACGCAGGCGGGCGCGTCAAACGATTTGACGGCTTCCCATGCGGCATCGGCATCGGCGATGTTGTTGTACGACAGCTCTTTGCCTTGCAGCTGGGTGTAACTGGAAAGGCAGCCTGAAAACGGGTACACGTCGCGGTAGAACGCGGCTTGCTGGTGTGGGTTTTCGCCGTAGCGCATTTCTTGCACTTTAAGCCAGCTTTGGTTGAACTGGGCGGGGAAGGTGCCGATTTCGGGCTCGCCCGATAATTTTTCGTCCGACACGCTGGTGAGATAGTTGGAAATTATGCCGTCGTATTGCGCGGTGTGGCTGAATGCTTTGCGGGCAAGGTTGAAGCGGGTTTTGTCCGACAGGCAGCCTGAATCTTGCAATTCGTTGATTACGCTGGTGAAATCGTTGTTATCGGTAACGATGGCGACGTGCTGCCAGTTTTTGGCGGCGGAACGCACCATGGTCGGGCCGCCGATGTCTATGTTTTCAATCGCGTCTTCCAGCGTGCAGCCAGGCTTAGCGATGGTGGCGGCAAAGGGGTAGAGATTGACGCACACAAGGTCAATATTGCCGATGCCGTGTTCCGCCATTTGCGCGGCGTGATCGCTTAAATCGCGCCGTCCGAGTATGCCGCCGTGGATTTTCGGGTGCAGGGTTTTGACGCGGCCGTCCAGCATTTCGGGAAAGCCCGTATAGTCCGCCACTTCAATCATAGGGATGCCGACATCGGCAAGCAGCTTGGCGGTGCCGCCTGTGGACAGGATTTCTACGCCCATCGCGTGCAGGGCTTGGGCAAAGGGGACGATGCCTGTTTTGTCGGACAGGCTGATTAGGGCGCGTTGGATTTTTGTGGACATGGGGTTCTTTCGGGGTTGGGTTGGAGAAAAAGGCGTTTCAGGCTGCCTGAAAGGGTTAATGGCGTTGGCTGAGCGATTGGATGTGTTGTTTGCTGCGCGCTCGTGTGCCTGCGAACTGTTCTTGCGACAGAATTTCGCCAATGCGTTGCACTTCGTTTTCGCTCAATATTTTTCGCTGAAAACTGCGGATATAGCGGTCAAATTGGCTTATATCGCATACGTTTTGGGGCATGGCGGTTTTGAATGTGTAATCGGGGTTGGTAAACACGATTACCGAGTGAAATACGTTTTCAGGCTGCCTTAACAATGTGGCTAATGCTTTGATATGGCGGTAATTTTGTCGCAATGGGTTTTGCAACTGGGTTTTATTTTGGTAAATAACCTGCGTCCAATGAGCTTGGTTTTCGCTGCCAAAAATCCAACCTGTCCAGTTTTTGGTTTCCACCACAAAGATGCCATAGGGCGAGACGTAAACATGGTCTAGCTGGGTGGTTGCACCGTTGCTGGGCAAAATAAGATTGTGAAATGGGCGATAGATTTTGCGGTCTAATTTGAGCGCGGCGCGGGTTTGTACCATTTTTTCGCCCAGCAAGCCTTTAATGCGCGGCGATTTGAGCAGCCACGCAAGCAATAATATGGGAATAAGCCACCATGCTGGGGCTAGCGTGTTGAATAGATTGCTTAGGAAGATTTGTGCAATGTCCATTTTCAGGCTGCCTTATTGTGCGCGATATTCCTGCAAACGCAGTTTTTCACCTGTTTCGGTTTTGATCCCTGTTTCCAAAACCGAACAGGCGGTGAGCAAAGCGATAAGCGTTAGGATGATGATTTTATTCATGTTTAGACGATATTAAAGGCAGCCTGAAAATCTACGCATGGCGTTTTCAGGCTGCCTGGGTTTAATTGATCAGCTGATATTGCAGCAATTTCTTGCGCAGCGTATTGCGGTTCAAGCCCAGCATTTCGGCTGCTTTGGATTGATTGCCGCCGCATTCGTTCATCACATACGCCAACAGCGGCTTTTCCACTTGCGCCAGCACCATGTCGTACACGCCGCAAGGGGTTTCGCCGTTTAGGTCGCGGAAATATTGGGCGAGATTTTGCTGGATGCAGTCGGTAATATCGGGAGCGGTTGGCATGATGTGAATTCGGGTTAAGATTTTGGGGCGTATTGTAAACGATTTTTGCGCGTTATTGCGTTTCAGGCTGCCGTATGAGCAGGTTTGCTCGCACGGATGGATGCAGCCTGAAAAACGCCTATTCTTCTGCGCTGGCGCTGGGCTTGGTAAGCTCTTCCAACGCTTCTTGCGCCAAATGCGCTACGGCTGGATTGCTGGTTTGCGCAGCAGCTTTGCGATACCACTCAGCGGCTTTGATGGAGCTGGGAATCACGCCTTCGCCATCGTGATACATCGTGCCGAGAATGTATTGCGCTTCGGGATAACCTTGCTCAGCAAGCGGTTTTATTTTGGCAAGCGCAGCATCGGCGCGCCCTTCTTGCAAATCGGTGCTGGCTTGGCTCATGGTTTGGCTATATTGCGGGTTTTCCGCAGGCTCGGCATACACAAATGCGGCAGACAAAGCCAGCGCGATAAATAGAGATTTTTTCATGCGAATTCCGTTTTCTGGATAACAAAAGGTTTCTGGATAACAAAAGGATTTTCAGGCTGCCTTAGTTGGCAAAACAACACGCCCACAACAATAGCAACGGCAGCCTGAAAACACCCCCATCGACACAAACAAAACAGTCGGGCATTGCACCCAACTGTTTTCGTTTTCAGGCTGCCTGTTGCCGCAACCTACTTCCAATAACGCCACCACGGCATATCATCGGGCTTCCATTCTTTTTGCAAATACGGGCTTTGCGGGAAGTTTTGCCGCAACACGCGCGCGCTGTCGTCCGCAGCTTGGACGTTGCCCATTTTGCCGTAGGTGTACGCCATAATCGCCAACGCTTCTTCCACAAAACGCGTGTTTTGGAATTGCTTAATTACTTCCTGTGCGCGATTGTTGGCGGCTAAATAAGCGCCACGCTTAGCGTAATATTTGGCGATGGCGATTTGATGCCCGCCCAGCGCATCCACCAATTGCGCCATGCGTTTGCGCGCATCTTCCGCGTATTTGCTATCGGGATAGCGCGTAACCAATTGATTGAACACACCATAAGCGCGGCGGTTGGCTTGCGGGTCGCGGTCCGACCAATCTTGCGATGCCAGTTTGCGCAAAAACGATTGGTCTTCATCAAACAACACCAGCCCGCGCAGATACAAAGCGTAATCCATATCAATGCTGGCAGGATAATTGTTTTCAAAACGCGATAATGCCGCCAGCGCTTTGGCAGGCTCTTCGTTTTTGTAATGCGCATAAGCCGAATCCAGCAGCGATTGCTCGGTGTATCGCCCTGGTGCTTGGCGCGCGCGCAGCAGCTCATAGAGCTTGTTGGCGCGGTCGTAGTTTTTTGCGTTAAGCTCGGAGCGCGCTTCGTTGTAAAGCTGATCGTTTGACCAATTTTGCGCGGTGATGGCATCGCGATCCAGCTTAATCTTTTTCTCTTTATTTTTAGACGCGCAGCCCGTTAAGGCAACGGCTATGGCGATGAGTAGCAAAGATTTTTTCATAAAGATTATTCATCCTTGTTAATAAAAAGTTTTCAGGCTGCCGTATCTTCGGCATTATCGCGCGGGCGCGGCTTAATCATGCGACAAACCACCAATCCGCTCTCATACAGCAAAATCATGGGAATTGCCAACATAATTTGCGACAACACATCTGGCGGCGTGAGCACAGCAGCAATGATAAACGCCGCCACAATCAAATAAGGGCGCGCGGCTTGCAATTGCGCGAAAGTAATCACGCCCATGCGATAAAGCAAAACCACCACCACGGGGATTTCAAACGTCATGCCAAAGGCAACAAACATCCCCAACACAAACGAAAGATATTTATCAATATCGGTTGCCATGGAAACGCCTGTGGGCGTCATGCCTGCAAAGAATTTGAACACCACGGGAAACACGAGAAAGTAGCAAAACGCCATGCCCGCGGCAAACAGCACCAAGCTAGACAAAATCAGCGGCACAATCAGCCGTTTTTCGTGTTGATAGAGCGCGGGGGCAACAAACGCCCAAATTTGATACAGCGTGTTGGGCAGCGAAACCAAAAACGCCGCCATCAGCGCCACTTTAATCGGCACAAAAAAAGGCGCAATCACATCGGTGGCAATCATGCTGGTGGTGGCGGGCAGCACCGCCATCAGCGGCTTGGCAACAAAGGTATACAAAGGCTGCGCAAACGGCACAATCGCAAAAAAACACAGCGCAATGCCCAATAATGCCCACACCAAGCGGCGGCGCAATTCCAGCAAATGCTCCACTAAAGGCTGCGCTTGTTCGCCGTTTGGCTCGGTAAATTGGCTCATCGGCGGCTCCTTAATTTAGGTGTGGCGCGGTGGCGCGGGCGGGCATCGCGTTTGCGTGCCATTGCTTGCTTGCGCAAAGATTTGGCGTTTAGCGCGGCGATGGGATACGTCTGCCGCGCGTAATCAAACGCGGGCGCGGAGGTTTCTTCTATGCCAAAATCAGCAGGTGTTTTTTGCTCGGGCAACCGCTCCCATGCGGGGCGCGTGTCTTCTTGCACTTGCTGAGCAAGCTCTTGCGTTTGTTGAGCAATTTCTTGCGTTTGCTGGGCAAGCTCTTGCGTTTGCTGAGCAATTTCTTGCGTTTCTTGTTCAACTTGTTTGCCAAAATCTTGCAATTCTTGTTTTAAATCGGCAACGGTGCTGGTGAAATCTTGCTTCACTTTGCTTAATTCGGCGTATTCGCCGTTGGCCGCCAATTCTTGTTTAACACCTGCTGCCAAGCGTTGAATTTTGCCTACCCATTCGCCTGCTTTTCGTGCCACTTTGGGCAGGCGTTCTGGCCCTAATACCACTAGGGCGACAACGCCTGATAACAGCATTTCGGTGAAGCTAAAATCAAACATGATTAGGCTTGTTTATCGTTTTTTTGTTCAATCACTTCGTCTTTTTTGTTGGCGGCTTCTTCGCCGCCTTTTTCCAAGCCTTCTTTGAAGTCGTGTACTGCGCCGCCTAGGTCTTTGCCAACATTACGCAGTTTTTTGGTGCCAAATACGAGTACGACAATTGCCAATACGATAAGCCAATGCCAGATTGAAGTTAATCCCATGATTGAGTTCCTTAGTTAAAAAGTTTTGGGTTAATGAAAAAGGGCTGCAGCTTGAAATTCTGGCTGCGCGAGGTTATTGGGCTTTTCAGGCTGCCTGAACGGGCTCTTTTTTGATGAGTTTTGTCCAGTTGTAATAGCCATAAAGCGAGTTGCAAAGGTATGCGCCATACATCAGATACATGGCAGGTTTGTCTGCCCACAATACGATGGATAGGATATTCAATGCAATCCACAGCAGCCATTGTTCGCGGTAGCGCAAAATCATCATGGCTTGGGCAACGAAGGTGATTACGGTGGTTGCGCCATCTAGCCCTGCTGAGCTGCCGCCTACGGCGTGTAGAATTTGGATGAAGCCGAATGTGCCCAAGCTGATGATAGCAAGCATAATCACCCAGCCTTTGAGGGTTAATGCTTTGGCAACAACGGCTTCACTGCCTGCATCGCGGGCGGTGTTGTTTTTCCACATGAAATAGCCGATAAACTGTGATGGCAGGTAGATATACAACACGGAATTCATTTCGCCGATGTAGTTGGCGCGCCATGCAACGTAGAAATAGGTGTAGGCAAAAATTAAGCCAAAGAAGTAGTTGCTGATTTTGCCTTTGCTGACAAACACTACGCAGATGATGCCTGCGATGCCTGAAATCATGTCCAGCCAAGTGGCGGGGTCTTGCACGAAGGCGTAAATTTGGGCGGCGATAAAGGCAACCAGCCAGATGACTTCAAAGAATTTCCAGCCGCCAAATAGTTCTTCTTTGATGAGTTGGAGATATTTTTCGGTTTGGGTTTGAACTTGGGTGGTCATTTTGCAGCTCCCTTGTGTGTGGGTGTTTACAAAACTGGTTGGGGCTTTTCAGGCTGCCTATTGTGGGTTGCCGAGTATGTGGATATGCAGATGGAAGACTTCTTGCCCGCCGCCTTTGCCTGTGTTGATTTGGGTTTTGAAGCCGTGGCTTAACCCTGCTTCTTGGGCGATTTGCGGCACGCGCAGCATCATTTTGCCAAGCAGCTCTTGGTTCTGCGGCTGGGCATGGGCGAGCGAATCAAAATGGGTTTTGGGAATCAGCAGCAGGTGCACGGGGGCGGCGGGGTGTATGTCTTTGAAGCAGAGCATTTCGTCGTCTTCATACACGATGCTGCTGGGGATTTGCTTGGTGGCGATTTTGCAAAATAGGCAATCGGTCATGATTCATTCCTTGTGGTTTTCAGGCTGCCTGAAAAGGGCGCATTTTAATAGAGTTTACTCGTTTGGGCGAGATGCTTTTTCAACTAGTCCTGATAAGCCTTGGCGGCGGGCGAGTTCGGCAAGCACGTCGTTGATGCTGAGATTGTGGTGGGCAAGCAGAATGATGCTGTGAAACCAGAGATCGGCGATTTCGTAAACAATATGCTGGGCTTCGCCGTCTTTGCTTGCCATCAGCACTTCGCCTGCTTCTTCTATGACTTTTTTCAGGATTTTGTCTTGCCCTTGGTGCAGCAGTTGGGCGGTGTAGGACTCGTCTGGGTGGGCGTTTTTGCGCTCGTTGATGGTTGCTTGCAGCTGGGCGAGAATGGTTTGGGGCATAGTGGGGAGTCCTTTGGGGATGGGGTTGCTGGGAATAGGCAGCCTGAAATCTAAAATGGTGCTTGGCAAGGTATCGGCAAGCCGCCGATCCATTGGTTGTGGGTTTCAGGCTGCCTATGGGTTTTTGCCGTAGATTTGCTGTTCGTCTTTGATAACGGGGTCTTGGGTTTGCCAGTCGTTGTCTTGCCATTGGCGATAGAAGCAGCTTTCGCGCCCTGTGTGGCAGGCGATGCCGCCGTTTTGTTGGATTTGCAGCAGGATGGCGTCGCCGTCGCAGTCGGTGCGGATTTCTAACACGCGCTGGGTGTGCCCTGATGTTTCGCCTTTTTGCCATTGTTGTTGGCGACTGCGGCTGTAATAGTGGGCATAGCCTGTTTGGATGGTTTGTTGCAGGGCTTCGGGGTTCATGTAGGCAACCATGAGCACGCGCCCTGTTTGGGCATCTTGGGCGATGGCGACGATTAGGTTGTGCTCGTCCCATTTTAGGTTTTGGATGGCGGTGGGGATGGCTTGTGGCATGGTGTTTCTCGTTTTCAGGCTGCCTTAGGCGGCGTTGTGAGTTTGTTTACTGCTTAGGCGCTGATTTCGCACGCGCCGATGTGTTGAACATTGCTGGCAGGGCTGGATGCGGCGCTGGGCGGCGTGGCGCGGGCGGTGCTGTAACAAGAGAAGGCGGATAGGGAATTTTTGGGCGAGCCTTCTACGATTTTGTCGCTGTACACCATGTAGGCAAAGGCTTTGCGCTTGGGGTCGTAATAGCGGACGATTTGCAGGCTTTTGAAGGCGAAGCTGGCGTTGCGTTTGAACACTTGGCGCGGTTTGCTGACCACGCTTTCGCTGTATGCAATGCTGGGCGCGGCTTGGATGCAGGACACGCTGGCATCGGATGCGTCTTCTTCTAGGTTGACGGTTTCTTTGAGCCCGCCTTTTTTGGCGTAGGATAAAAAGCAGGCAACGCCGCGCACATCGGGGTCGTCGAAGGCTTCTATTTCAATGCGGTCGTTCTTGCCCAATAGGTTGAACACGGTGGATGCTTCGCCGATTTTGTCGGTGTTTTTGCCACAGGCGGTGAGCAGGATAAGGGTGGTGCAAATGAGTAGTTTGTTCATGTGGATTCCTTGTGATGGTGGTGTGGCTGGGGTTTTGTTTTGCAGACATTCGTTGCAGAAACTTGTTGATTCGTTTTAACTTCGTTGAAGCCTTTCGGCTTTCAGGCTGCCTTTGCCAGATTAGGCAGCCTGAAAATGCTTTTGGGCTGCGTTCAAAATAAATCGCTTAACAGCAAGACGGGAATCATCACCATGCCGCTGGTGATGTCGGCGGCAAGCGCGAGCGGGGTAAACAAGACATTGCGCGTGAGCTTGCGGCGGCTGATGCTGACTTTTTTATCTTCAAACATCAGCTCGGCGGGGATGGGCTGAGGCAGGGTTTGGCTGATGGTGTTGCTGGGGGGCGTTTGGTAGATGCTGCCTGTGGTGGCGATGCATTTGCGGTAGTGGTTGGGGTTGGCTTGTGGTTGGAATTTGAGTGTGGTGAGTATGTTGCGTTCGTCGCTTTGTGCGTTGCTGGTTTTAGCTTCGCTGAAACTCGCTGCGCTCGTTTTCAGGCTGCCTTGGATGGTGTAATCCAAACAAAAATTGCTAACAAAATGGCTTTGGTCGATGATGCGGATGCGTAGGCTGGCTTGCGGGCTGCCGCTGTATGGCTGGGTGATGTGATACGGCTGCGAGAGTGGCGCGCGCAAAGTGGCGGCAAGGTCTTGCGAGATGCTGGGATGAAGCGCATACCAATATTGCTCGCCTTGCAAAATCAGGCTGCCTGAAAGCTGAGCGCTGGCATGGCGGGGAATTTGGCTGATGGCGTGGATGGTATCGTTTTGCGTGCGCGTGATTTGGCGCTGGGTTTTGATGGCGCGGTCGGCATCGTATATGCCGCCGTTCCACAAAACGGATGTGCAGGCGGTTTGGGTGAGAATCAACAAAATCAGCAGGCAGCGCATTTATCAGCAAAATCGTGTAAACAAGAATATAAAAATAACAACTCAGGCAGCCTGAAAAACTACAACCGCACTTCAATCCCCGATTGCTGCATTGCCAACTTGGCTTCACGAATGCTCACTTCGCCAAAGTGGAAAATGCTCGCCGCCAACACCGCATCGGCTTTGCCTTGCAACACGCCATCCACCAAATGCTGCACATTGCCCACGCCGCCCGATGCAATCACAGGAATATCCACCGCATCAGAAACCGCGCGCGTGAGCGGCAGATTAAAGCCGATTTTGGTGCCATCTCTATCCATGCTGGTGAGCAAGATTTCGCCCGCGCCGCGCCGCTGCATTTCGCGCGCCCAATCCAGCGCATCCAAGCCCGTGTCGTTGCGCCCGCCGTGGGTGAAAACGTGCCAACGCGTGTTATTCGCATCCACCGCTTTGGCATCTATGGCAACCACAATCGCTTGCGAACCAAAAAACGCCGCCGCTTCGCTCACCAAATCGGGATTGCTAACCGCGGCAGTGTTGATGCTCACCTTATCCGCGCCCGCATTAAGCAAGCGGCGAATATCCGCCACGCTGCGCACGCCACCGCCCACCGTAAGCGGAATAAACACGCGGCTAGCAACGTCTTCAATCACGTTTAAAATCGTATCGCGATTATCGCTGCTGGCGGTGATGTCTAGGAAGGTAAGTTCGTCTGCGCCTTCGTCGTTATAGCGCTGCGCTACGTCCACAGGATTGCCCGCATCGCGCAAGCCCACAAAATTAACGCCTTTCACCACGCGCCCGTTATCCACGTCTAAGCAAGGGATGATTCGTTTTGCCAATGCCATTTTGTTTTCCTCAATTGCTTTTCAGGCTGCCTCAGCTTATCCACAAGGCAGTCTGAAAACATCAACGCAAATAATTTCTCGGGTTTACCGCTTTGCCATTTTCGCGCACTTCAAAATGAAGCAAGCCCTCGTTTGACTGAAAACTGCTGCTCATCGTTGCAATCTGCTGCCCCGCTTTCACCCGCGCATGGTTGCCTACCAACACGCCCGCATTGTTGCTATACGCCGTAATCAGCGCCGCATTGTGCCGAATCAAAATCAAATTTGGATAACCGCGTACCTCGGTGCCCACATACACCACCTGCCCGCTCGCCGCCGCCAACACAGGCGCACCCGCCGCCCCTGCAATATCCACACCGCGATTATTGCCACCAAATTCGCGCACAATCTGCCCGTTGGCAGGCATTTGCAACGCCACAGACGGCACAACCACCGCAGGCGCATAATCATTGCCACGCGCCGCCGCAGTCGCCGCCGAAACGCGCTTGCTCACACGCAATTTCTGCCCCACCACAACCCGATCGCTGCGCAAATTATTCCAACTTTTCAACTGGTTCACACTCGCGCCAAAACGCAAGCCAATGCGATACAAATTATCGCCCGCTTTCACGCAATAAAACCCCTTAGCAGGATTTTTGCACGACGCGCCCTGCCCCGTGCCACTGCTGGAACACGCCGCCAACAGCGCGGCGCTCAAAATCATCCACAAACGAATCACAAATTTCATAAAACAACCCATAAGGCAGCCTGAAAACTGCCCGATTATAGCAGCAAGCCTATTACTTAACCGTATTTTACAGACGCAAAACTTGTATAATCGCCCCCCATCCCTATTTGTTGCCCCATCTCAACCCCACCCGAAAGACCACCATGCAATATCTTGGCATCGCCTTGCTTATTCTCATCTTCGCCGAAATCTTTTCCATCATTTTCATCAGCAAACTCATTGGCGGATTTGCTGCGCTCTGCCTGATGATACTGGCGTTTATGCTGGGTTCATTTTTAATGAAACGCAGCGCAGGGCTATCCCAGCTTATCCTTGCAGGCAGCGTGTTGCGCACAGGCGGGCGCGTTTCGCTTTACCAAATGCTCTACCCCATTCGCATTCCCATCGCCGCATTTTTGTTTATGCTACCTGGCTTTTTCTCTGATCTTATCGCCCTGCTTTTGCTGCTCCCCTTTGGCAGCGCGCCCAGCCAAAATCAGCAGCAAAATCCATTTAGCCAATACGATCCATATAACTCATCGCCGTTTATACGCGGCAGCGGCAGCGATGGCGACATCATAGAAGGCGATTTTGTGGTGCAAGATGGCAAGTCGCAAAGGCAGCCTGAAAAGCGCAAAACAATGCCCGATTTAATTGAACACAAAAAGTAAGCAGGCAGCCTGAAACGAGTTTGAACGCAAGTTTACGCGCTTTTTTACGCGCTTTCGCCCTGCGAAAATCATTCATCCCCACACACTCAACACAAGGACAAAACCATGACCGAAACCGAATTTATCGCCCACAGCGAAGCCCTGTTCACCCACATTGAAGACAGCCTAGACAGCTACGACTTTGACTGCACCCGCGCAGGCAACGTGCTCACCATAGAATCCGACAACGGCACGCAAATCATCGTCAATCGCCACACGCCCAATCAAGAATTGTGGATTGCCGCCAAAAGCGGGGGCTACCACTTCGCCGAGCGCAACGGACAATGGCTCGCCACCCGCGATGAGCGCGAATTTTTTGCCGTGTTAAACGAAGCGTTGAGCGCGGCAGCGGGCGAGAGCGTGGCGATTGCGGTGCTGTAAAACATCAGGCAGCCTGAAAACAAGTTTAAATGCACGTTTTAGCTTCGCTGAAACTCGCTTCGCTCGTTTTCAGGCTGCCTTTTTTGCTTGCCAAATCCGCAATATCCGCTATAATGCGCGACTTCATTGGCGGGTCTCCCCGCATGGTGATTTTGAGCAACGGGTCAGGGGCGGAAGCCAGCAGCCCACTTAGAAAAGCCAGTGCCGGGGGTCAGGCTCGCCACCCCATACACGCAAATCCTGTTTCCCCGCGAAACAGGATTTTTCACTATCCATGTTCACCCGCAGCATGGCTCACTTTATATTCATTGTACGGATACACGGCGCGTTGCAAACCAATAGCAAAACAATGCGCGCAGCAGCTCAACGCCGTCGCCGTATCAAGAGATAACGTAGCCATGCTGATGGTGAACTGGCTTCTTACCATCTAGGCAGCCTGAAAATGCTCCCATTACACCTTGCCATCGTTGGCCACACCAACACAGGCAAAACTTCTTTGCTCCGCACGCTCTTGCGCGACAGCCAATTTGGCGAAGTCCAAAACGCCGCCGCCACTACGCGCCATGTGGAAAGCGCCAGCATCAACATCCAAGACCAACCGCAAATCCAGCTTTACGACACCCCTGGGCTAGAAGACGCAGGCGGCGTGTTAGATTGGCTAGAACAAAACACCAGCGCCCAGCAAGACGGCATTGAACGCATCAACCAACTGCTCGCCAGCCCCGAAGCCCAAAGCGACTACGCGCAAGAAGCCAAAGTGCTGCGCCAGCTTATCCACAGCGACACCGCCTTATACGTTATCGACGCGCGCGAACCCGTGTTGCCCAAATATAAAGACGAACTCACCATCCTATCTTGGTGCGCCAAGCCGATTATGCCCGTGTTCAATTTCACCCACGGCAGCGATTTAGCCGCATGGCAAGCCGCGCTTGCCCGCCGCAATTTGCACGTTATCAGCAGCTTTGACACCATCGCCTTTGATTTCAACGGCGAAATCCAACTCTGGCACAACCTTGCCACCATGCTGCCCAATCGCCAAAGCATTGACCAGCTAATCGCCCATCGCCAACAAGAATGGCAGCAGCTCAACCAAACCGCCCACCAAATCATCGCCGAAAGCCTGATCAACATCGCCGCCTATGCCTATGCCAAGCCCGATAGCGAGCCGCTGGAAGCTGCCCAAGCCAATATGCAAAACACCGTGCGCCAACACGAGCAGCACACCCAGCAACACCTGAGCCAACTCTATCGCTTCTATCAAAGCGACTGGGCAAACCCCAGCCAATCCGCCATCCAAGCATTCAGCCAAGACCCGTTTGACGCCGAGCAGCTTAAAGCCTACGGCATCCGTACGGGCAAAGGCGCGGCGGCGGGCGCACTTATTGGGCTGGGGCTGGATGCGCTTACGCTGGGCACATCGCTGGGGCTGGGCAGCGCGGTGGGCGGCATCATCGGCGGCATCGTTACCAACTGGCAAAGCCTGTACCACAAAATCAACGGCACCGACATCTTATATATAGACAACCCCACGCTCACGCTGATTGCCGCGCGCGCCCTTGCCCTGCTCTTGCTGCTGCAAACGCGCGGACACGCCAGCCAAAGCCCAATTGCCTTGCAACACCCCGCTAGCCCGCCGTGGCAACCTGAAAACCTGCCCGAGACGCTGAAAAAAGCCCGCGCCCATCCGCGCTGGTCTAGCTTAAACGGCGAGTTCAACAGCAAAAGCAAGCCCGCCGCCGTGCAAAGCCTTGCCCAGCAGCTTATTCAAATCAGCAATAGGCAGCCTGAAAACGCTTGATGGTGCGTTGGCAGCGTGCTGAGGGGCGCAGCGGCGAATCGTTGTCGTTCCAATTGCGTCGCGATGCTTTCGGCTTGAATATAAGCGCAACACGTTTAGCCAAAGCAAAACGCGGTTCACCGCCACACCCCAAAGGCAGCCTGAAAACCAATCAACAAGGTATTCCGATTAATGATAATGCACACACCGTCTCTGCCCTTTTCAGGCTGCCCTATCTATTCCAAGCCACTCCCCAAATCCCACCATGTCCCACCTTATCGCCCATCTCCAAACCGTCCAAAACCAAATCGCCCAAGCCGAAGCGCAAGCGCAACGCCCTGCTGGCAGTGTTCAACTGATTGCTGTTAGCAAAACCTTTCCTGCCGACCACATCCGCACGCTCTATCAACACGGGCAGCGCCATTTCGGCGAAAACTACATCCAAGAATGGCACGACAAAATCGCCCAGCTTGCCGACTGCCCCGACATCATCTGGCACATCATCGGCAATGTGCAATCCAACAAAAGCCGCATCGTCGCCGAACACGCCCATTGGCTGCACACGCTAGACAGCGAAAAACTCGCCAACCGCCTGAGCCGCCAACGCCCCGCGCATCTGCCCGATTTGCAAGTGCTGATAGAAATCAACATCGCAGGCGAGCCTGCCAAACACGGCATCGCGCCAGAAGCTCTGCTGCCGCTTGCCCAAGCCATCAGCGCCCTACCCCGCCTGAATCTGCGCGGCTTGATGTGCGTTGCCAGCCACAGCGATAACCCCAGCCAACTGCGCCAACAATTCAGCCATATGCACAGCCTGCTTGCTCAACTGCAAACCCTCGCCCCGCAAGCCGACACCCTGTCCATGGGCATGAGCAGCGACATGGTGCTTGCCATCGAATGCGGCGCAACCATGGTGCGCATCGGCAGCGCGATTTTCGGCGCGCGCGATTACCCAGCAGCCTGAAAACGTTAAAAACAAGCCAAACCGATTTTCAGGCTGCCTTAATACACAAAAGCAGCCTGAAAACCCATCCCCCACTTTCAGGCTGCCCCACTCTCTAAACCATAGCACCAAAAATTCTAAACCCACCCCCGCCAATCCATTACAATCCCACCCTTTCAACACCCCACAAGGAAAAATCATGTTTAAACACACGCTCTTAGGCTTCTCCATCGCTGTTGTACTCGCCGCTTGCGGCAAAGGTGGCGATGCCCCCGTCGCATCCGCCGTTGCCCCACAACCTGCCGCATCCGCCGCGTCCAACGCCGATGCCAGCGCAGCCAGCGGCAACCTGCTAGACAAACTCAACAACAAAGAAACCATCCTAGTCGGCACCATGGGCACCTACGCCCCGTTCACCTACCACGAAAAAGACGGCAAATTAACCGGTTACGACGTGGAAGTAACCCGCGCCGTCGCCGCCAAACTTGGCGTGCAAGTGGAATTCAAAGAAACCCCGTGGGATGCCATGATGGCAGGCTTAAAAGCGGGACGCTTTGACATCGTTGCCAACCAAGTTGCGCTCACTTCGCCTGAGCGCCAAGCCATGTTTGACAAAGCCACGCCATACAGTTGGAGCGGCAAAATGCTGGTAGCCCGCGCCGACCACGCCGATGTCGCCAAACTAGAAGACATCAAAGGCAAAAAAACCGCCGTGATGCTGGCTTCCAACTACGACGAAGTCGCCAAAAAAATGGGCGCAGATTTGGTGCACACCGACACCATGGCGCAAGGCTTGCTCATCGTGCAACAAAAACGCGCCGAATTCACGCTTAATGATGAACTCTCGCTGCTGGACTATCTGAAAAAAGACCCCAACTCGGGCTTGAAATCGGTATGGCGCACCCCTGCCACCGAAAAACTGGGCGCAGGCTTGGTAATCAACAAGGGCAACGATGAAGCGCTCGCCAAAATCAACGGCGCAATGGAAGAATTGCAAAAAGACGGCACGTTGAAAAAATTAGGCGAACAATTTTTCGGCGAAGACGTGAGCGTGCATTAAACAGCGCGCTCGTTTAGTCGCTACGCAAAAAGGCAGCCTGAAAACGCATCTACACGTTTTCAGGCTGCCTTTTTATGTTTTCGCTTAGGCGCTTACTCGCACTTCAACGCGCTCACCCGCGCAGGGAAATCGCGCTCGGCAACCTTGCACATTTCCACGCGCTGCTTGGGCGTGGCGGCGGGCAAGGCTTGCACCAAAAATTTCACCGCTTCGCGCGCAGGCATGGTTGCCGCTTGGCTGGTTTTGGCAAAGCAGGCATCGGCGCGTTTGAAATAATGCTGACACTCGGCGGGCAGCTCGTCGTAGGTGAGCGGCTTGGCGTGGCTGATGCCGTGGTAGTGGGCTTGCGCCCATGCGCTCGCGCCCAACAACAGCGCGAATAGAATGGTTTTTTTGCTTGGCATGGTTGTGTCCTTTGCGGGGAAAATGAAAGGCGCGGATTATACGCCGATGGTGCGGGGATAGGCAGCCTGAAAACTAATTGGGCTGATTGAGCGCAAGGAATGGTGGGGGTGTGGGGGGGGTTGGGGGGATGGATTTCAGGCTGCCCTATCTCCCAAAGGCAGCCTGAAATCAAACAACATTCAGCGTAACAATAAGACAATTATTCATACCACTCTACAATGATTTTCAGGCTGCCGCATCCACAACAGGCAGCCTGAAACGCAACCCACCTGTAAAAACCATTTGGAAAGCGCCAAACGGTTTTGCTTTTTCAGCCTGCTGCAACGCGGGCGCGATGTTTGGGCAGCCTGAAAGGGGTTTGCGCGCGGGGTGCAGGGGCTTGCCCCTGCTCGTGGTAGGCGACGAAACGCCTGCTCTGGCAAAAGATAAGCGATGTTGAACTGAAAGGCAGCCTGAAACTTGGGCAGAACTCTGCGGCGGCGTGGCTAATGGAAGGTTGGCGGCTTACTGGCTGTGCGCTGTTATCTGATGTGGCAATCAACCGCGTGCTTTGGCGACGAGTCTTCGCTATATGCTATGTGGGCGTTTTGGGCTGGCATAAAGGTTTCAGGCTGCCTTTGCTTCGCAAAATTCGCAAAAAAAAGGCAGCCTGAAACCAAGTTCAGAAGTTCGGCATAATCAAACGTGGGGCAATCGCCCAAACCGTCCCCACAATAGTTTTCAGGCTGCCCCCCAAAAGGCAGCCTGAAAACCATTCCAACGTGCTCACATCAACGCCAGCGCATGCAAGCATTTTTCGCGCAGCCCATTCTGCGGCGCAAGCGTTAAATTGGGCAATTCCAGCGTGTAGGGCGCGCCTGTTTTGTCGGCTTGCAACACGCGGTAAGCCAGCAAGCTGGCGAGTTTGTCGGGGGGCGTGCCTACGGGGTAATCCTGATACGAAATGATTTCGCTGTGCACGGCGGGCGGCGGCTCGTCAAACACTTTGTCCATCAGTTCGCCGCGTTTGGCGTAGGTTTTCCATGCGATGTGTTGCAGCGATGCGCCGTTGATATGCGGCTTCAAAAAGGCGATGTCGTCGCCGTGCATGCCTGCGCGTTGCGGCGTTTGCTCGGGGTCGGGCGCAGCGAGCGTGCCAAAATCGCTGTGCGCCAAGGGCGCGGGATACACCACCGCATCGGTGTGCCACTCGGCGCGGCATTCGGCATGAAACATGCCAAACGGGGCAGATGTCGCCAAACGCAGCAGCAGCGGACGGGGAAAATAGCCGCGCCGTTGCACGGGGATGCGCCACAGCATCGGCGCGCTTTTCAGGCTGCCTGAAAGCTGGCAACGCTGCCACGCGCTGTGGTCGGCTTCGCTGTCTTCGTCCACCTCTTCGCGCGATTCGCTGCGCCACCAAAACACGCGGGCGCGTTTGCCCGAATTTTCGGTACTGATTTGCGCCTCGGCAACGTCGCCAGCGAACACTTCGCCTTCGTAATGCACATTCAAATGCAAGCCCAGCAGCTGGCGGCGCGTCATCAGCGCGGCAACGCCAATAAAACCAAGCACCCAAAAGCAAATCGCATACGCCACGTTCACTTGATAATTCACCGCGCCCACCCAAATCGCCACGCTCAGCATCACCATGCTGGTGCAAAGTTTGGTTGGGCGAAGCGCAACGTGTCGCCCTGCGATACTGCGCTCTTGCCCCAGCTGCAAGATGGCTTTGGGTTTAGACCGCCACATTGTCGGCAATTTCCATTAAAGCGCGGCTGCTGCTTTGCTGCTGCAGCGACTGCAAACGATGGTTGCCCACGGGCACCCACACCGCTTTTACATCCTCGGGCAACACAAAATCGCGCCCTTCCAAAAACGCCCACGCCTTTGCCGCGTTGGCAATCGCCAACCCCGCGCGTGGGCTTAACCCCACGGCAAACAGCCCCGCGCGGCGCGTTGCCGCCACCAAGCGGAAAATATAATCCGCCACCGCTTCCGATAGCGTGATGTCCTGCACCTGCTGTTGCCATTGCGCCAACACTTCGGGCGAACCCAGCGCTTTGAGCGTGGGCAACAATTTACGCCGATCGCCCTGAAAATAAAGCTGCTTTTCCGCTTCGGGCACGGGGTAACCCATGCTCAACCGCATCATAAAGCGGTCTAACTGACTTTCAGGCAGCGGAAACGTGCCCAGTTGTTCAGACGGATTTTGCGTTGCCACCACCAAAAACGGGCGCGGCAGGCGATAAGTGCGCCCATCCACCGACACCTGCCGCTCTTCCATCGCTTCCAACAGCGCCGATTGCACCTTGGGCGAAGCGCGGTTAATTTCATCCGCCAGCACAAATTGGTTGAACACAGGGCCGGGGTGGAATTTGAAATTGCCCTCATTGGGCTGGAACACGTTGATGCCGAGCAAATCGGCGGGCAGCATATCGTTGGTAAACTGCACGCGCTGGTATTTCAGCCCCAACACGGCGGCAAGACTGGTCGCCAGCG
>CAUSAG010000009.1:0-78370 GCA_963529665.1 uncultured Kingella sp. | reverse complement strand
AATTGGTTGGGGGGCTATATGAATAATGAGAAGGCAGCCTGAAAATGGGAATAGGGGTTTTCAGGCTGCCTTAAATAAATCATAAACAGTGCTTACAGTTTCCCTAACACAATATTAAGCATTCGGCGAATCGGCTCTGCTGCGCCCCATAGGAGTTGGTCGCCTACGGTAAACGCGCTGATGTATTCGCCGCCCATGCCGAGTTTGCGGATGCGTCCAACGGGGGTGGTGAGCGTGCCTGTGATGGCAGCGGGGGTAAGCTCGTGGATGCTGGCTTCTTTGGTGTTGGGGATGACTTTTGTCCATGAATTGGCGCTGGCGATGAGTTGTTCAATTTCGCTTAATGGCAAATCTTGGGTGAGTTTTAGAGTGATGGCTTGGCTGTGGCAGCGCATTGCGCCGATGCGCACGCATAATCCGTCTATCACGATGGGGTTGGTTCGTCCTAAGATTTTGTTGGTTTCTACGCCGCCTTTCCATTCTTCTTTGGATTGTCCGTTGCCTAAATCGGCATCAATCCATGGAATCAGGCTGCCTGCGAGTGGTACACCGAAGTTTTCTTTGGGATAGCTATCGGAACGGAGAAAATCGGACACTTTGTGGTCAATATTGAGAATGGCGCTGGCGGGGTCGGCAAGTTCGGTGGCGACTTGGCTGTGTACTGCGCCCATGCCTGCGATGAGTTCGCGCATATTTTTTGCACCTGCGCCTGATGCGGCTTGGTAGGTCATGCTGGTTGCCCATTCAACTAGGTTGTTTTGGAACAGACCGCCCAGCGCCATGAGCATCAGCGATACGGTGCAATTGCCGCCAACGTAGTCTTTAACGCCATTTTGCAAGCCTGCATCAATCACGTTGCGGTTTACGGGGTCTAGCACGATGATGGCGTTGTCTTTCATGCGCAAGGTGGATGCGGCGTCTATCCAATAGCCATTCCAGCCGCTTGCGCGCAGGGATTCGTGCACGGATTTGGTGTAGTCGCCGCCTTGGCAGGTTACGATGATGTCCATTTTGGCGAGTTCGGCAACGTTGTTGGCATCCAGCAAGGTTTTGTTGGCTTGCCCGAAATCGGGGGCGGCACCGCCTACGTTGGATGTGGTAAAGAAGTGGGCTTCGGGGATGTGGGCGAAGTCGTTTTCTTCGCGCATTCGTTGCATCAAGACTGAGCCGACCATGCCGCGCCAGCCGATAAATCCTACTTTCATGTTTGTCTCCCTATATATATTGGTGTGGATGGAAAAGATGGAGTTTTAATCGTTTGTTAGGATTTTGTAAAGGGGGATGTGTTTTCAGGCTGCCTATTTGTGTTGGGATAGGCAGCCTGAAAAGGGTTTTGGGGATGAGTGAGACAACTATGTATTGTGAATGGTTGGTTTAACTGCGAGATTTGGATTTTCAGGCTGCCCTAAAGCGTGGTGCGCGGCAAGACGCGCGTTCTGGCAAAAAGTGGGATGGCTTTTCAGGCTGCCTTTTGTTGATGCATTTTGGCAGCCTGAAAACGCGTTTTTACGCTAGCCCAACATCGCCAACAATTCTTCTTCGCTCAATACGGCAATCCCCAAGCTCTGTGCTTTTTCCAGCTTAGAACCTGCTTCCGCGCCCGCTACGACAAAATCGGTTTTCTTGGACACGCTGCCCGACACTTTGCCACCTGCGGCTTCAATCAACGCGGCGGCTTGGTCGCGCTTCATGGTGGGCAGCGTGCCAGTGAGCACAAAGGTTTTGCCTGCGATTTCGCTTTTCAGGCTGCCTGAAAGGGCGTTTTCAGGCTGCGTTGATGGCGCGGGCAGTTGGGCGAGAAAGGCATCTATATCGCGCAAGAGTTGGGCGTTTTCAGGCTGCCTACGCCATGTTTGCCAGTCTTGCGGCAGGGCGTTGTCGGCAAGCAGTTGCGCGATGCTGTCGCCTGCCAAGTCCCACAATTCTTGGGCGCGTTTTTCGCTGATTTTGTAATCGGGCAACCGCGCCAACCAGCGTGCGGGCGTGGCGTATTCGTGCACATTGTTTACCCGCGCGGCGGTTTGTGGCGACACGAATTGCAACAAATCGTCCAGCAATTTTTGTTGTTCAGGCAGCCTGAAAAAATGGGCGATGGAATGGGCAACCACGCTGCCGATGTCGGGCAAGCAGGCGAGTACGGGCTCAGGGGCGCGGCGCACGGTGTCCAAATCGCCAAACGCGGCGGCAAGCTGCTTGGCGGTGCTTTCGCCAACGTGCCGAATGCCCAGCGCAAACAAAAAGCGGGCGAGCGGCGGCTGACGGCTGGCGGCAATCGCGTCCAAAATATTGTGCGCCCATTTGTTCGCGCCCGATTTGCTGTCTTTGATGGTTTGCAACCTGGCTATATCTAATTGATAAATATCGGCAAAACTGTGCAATACATCTTGTTCCACCAAGGCTTCAATCTGCTTGTCGCCCAAGCCGACAATATCCATCGCTTTGCGGCTGGCGAAGTGAATCAACCCTTGCGCGCGTTGAGCTTTGCACACGATGCCGCCCGTGCAACGCGCCACCGCTTCGCCGACTTCGCGCTCCACCGCGCTGCCGCACACAGGGCAGTTTTCAGGCAGCCTGAAAGCGGGGTGAACGGGCGTTTCCTTGCTCTCGAACAAATCGCCACCGTTTTCAGGCTGCATCGGGCGGCGTTCCAACACCACGCGCACCACTTCGGGAATCACATCGCCCGCGCGGCGCACCACCACGGTATCGCCCACGCGAATATCTTTGCGCGACACTTCGTCTTGGTTGTGCAGCGTGGCGTTGGTTACGGTTACGCCGCCCACAAACACGGGTTTGAGCCGCGCCACAGGCGTGATTGAACCCGTGCGCCCCACTTGCACATCAATCGCTTCAACCGTGGTCAAGGCTTCTTCGGCGGGGAATTTGTGCGCAATCGCCCAGCGCGGCGCGCGCGACACAAAGCCCAGCATTTGCTGCTGCCGCAAATCGTTCACTTTCACCACCATGCCGTCAATTTCATAAGGCAAGCTGGAGCGTTGCTGCGACATGGTTTCGTAAAAATCCAGCACTTCGCGGATATGGGCGCACACGCGAATTTGCGCTTGCGGCTCGCTAAACCCCAGCCGAGCCAGCAGTTCAATCTCCTGCGCATGGTTTTCAGGCTGCCTAAATGTTTCGCTCAACCGCGCGATGCCGTAGCCAAAAAAATGCAGTTTGCGCTGCGCCGTAATCGCCGAATTAAGCTGGCGCAAGCTGCCCGCCGCCGCATTGCGCGGGTTGGCAAACGGTTTTTGCCCCGCGTCTAACTGACGGGCATTGAGCGCGGCAAAATCCGCTTTCAGCATCAGCACTTCGCCGCGCACTTCAATCAAATCAGGCAATTCATCGCCGTGCAGCTTCAAGGGAATGTTGCGCACCGTTTTCACGTTTTCAGTTACATCTTCGCCCGTTGTGCCATCGCCGCGCGTGGCAGCCTGAATCAAGATACCTTTTTGATACAACAGACTAATCGCCAAACCGTCAAATTTCGGCTCAACGATGTATTCAGTTTGCGCCGCGCCCAAATCCTTACACACGCGCTCGTCAAACGCACGCATTTCGGCGTGGTCAAATGCGCCCGATTCATCATCGCGCGGCGAAAACGCATTTGCCAGCGACAACATCGGCACGGCATGGGTTACGGTTTCAAAGCCTTCCAATACCGCGCCGCCCACGCGATTGGTGGGACTTTCAGGCAGCCTGAATTGCGGATATTCGGCTTCTAATGCCTCTAATTCGCGGTATAAACGGTCGTATTCGCTATCGGGCACGCTGGGCGCGTCCAAAGTGTAGTATTCGTGGGCGTAGCGGTTGAGCGTTTGCACGAGAGTGCGGATGCGTTGTTGGAGGGTGGACATGGTGCAGGCTGCCTGAAAATGAAAGAACGGTATTTTATGGGATTTTTAGTGCACAAAAAAGAAAAGCAGATGCATAGGCATCTGCTTGGCATAAGGAGAGAAACTATAGCAAAACGCGTTGGGCATAAATGCCCAACCTTACGAAATCAGTGTTGCACGTATCTCCTTTATATCATATGTATCGGCTAGAAGTTCCTATATCACCGAACAAGTGGGTGGTGCATACTTCACCGACCATGATGGCGAACCATTCGGGTTAATCTGACAGGTCCAAACACCGTTTGGATCACGGGAGAGAGTCAATACTACACCTTGCAGTGCCGCCATTGCATTATCACCCAACGTTGCATGGATGGCATTGAACTGTCCGCCGTTTGTATCCAAACTTGCCCTGAATACCATATTGGATACAGGGGTATTGTCTATCCCAAGGTATTCTTGGCGGACATTATTAACCATTGTGCCATCTGCTGCCCTATTTAGGGTCGGCATATTGCCATGTGCCAAAATACCTTCAACCGTTGTTTTTGCACTGCTGATTTCATAAAACACACGCGTCATCTGTGCTTTTGCAACGTAATCTTGATATATCGGCAAAGCTATCGCTGCCAATATACCGATGATTGCAATCACAATCATCATTTCAATCAGGGTGAATCCTTTATTTTTTAATGTATTTTTTAATGATATTTTCATTTTGTGTAAATCCTTATTGATGCCACCTATTTGTGGCAAACTGTTTTGTTGTTTTGTTTGTTTTCGGTTTTGCATAATGCGGAAAAGCGGCCAAACTAATGACCGCTTTCCTAGCTTAACTAAGCTAAATTATGGGTTAGTGCCACTAGTGCAACCGCTAGGAACAAATTTAGTTTTCCAACCTGCGCCTGCACCTGCGCCATCTACTGTGCAAGTCCATGCACCGCCGGCATCACGCGCCAATCGTACAGTTGCGCCACGGATAGAAGTGTTTGCGTTGTCACCCAAAGTTACAGTGATGTTACCTGCACCGTTAGCAGCACCCCAGTTAGTACTAATAGCAGCCGCATTCAAGATATTTGAAGTCGGGTCATTCAGCATACCAACCCATTCGTTAGGAGGAGTAACGGCAGCACCATCGGCAGCAGTAGCAGCCAATACAGGCTCGCGACCGTCGTTCAGAGCAGCTTCAATGGCAGTTTTAACAGAAGAAACTTCACCATAAGCACGGGTAACTTGTGATTTAGAAACGTAGTCTTGGTACAGGGGCAGAGCGATAGCAGCCAAAATACCGATAATTGCGATTACGATCATCAACTCGATCAAAGTGAAACCTTTTTGCATAGTTTTCATGTTTTATCTCCAAGATAAATTAAAGAATGTGCGGTGCGTTTTTCAGGGAAGAACACTTGTTCGTGCACCGCGTTGCGAATCAAGTGTGTTGTGCTTTGTATTGAGCATGGGTTGTGCCAGCTCGTAATTTTGTTTCAATTTATTGTTTTTGCGTTGTTTTTATTTTTATGACATTTTTGGGCAGTGGCGTTTTGGGTAATTTTGGATGATTTTTGGCAGCTTGGCTGACGGAATTTGTCAGGTTTTTGAGTGTCGGATATGGATTATTTCCAGTTTGAAACTTTTGCAAAATCTAAAATTCAGCAAGAAACAGCGAATTCTTCGTCATTCCCGCGCAGGCGGAAATCTTGATGGGTTTAAACAACAGTTTGTTTTTACAATTATTTCTGAATATTAAACAAGATTACTGCCTGCGCGAGAATGACGGCATTTCTTATTTTTCAAGCTGCACTATGAGTTCAAAGATTTCAGTTTGACCAAGGATTATTTCCATAATAAGGCAGCCTGAAAATGCTTACGCGCCCTACCCCAGCTTTTCCAGCTTAGCAAACGCGGTATCCAGCTCTTTGATGCCGTTCACGCCGAAGTTAATGGTGAGCCGTGCGCTGGTGCCTTTGTCTATAGCATCGATAATCACGCCTGTGCCAAATTTGGCGTGGCGGATGTTTTCGCCGAGTGCGTAGCCGTGGTAATCGCGCGGGGTTGCGTTTTGGCTACGCCGAAACTCGTTACTCTCGTTTTCAGGCTGCCTTTGGGGTTGTGCCCAATGGTTTGCGCTTGCGGTTTTCAGGCTGCCTGTTGGCTTGGGCGGGGAGAGATGATGCAGCAGTTCGCTGGGGATTTCATCAATAAAGCGGGAAACGACGCTGGTTTGGGTGATGCCGTATAGCTGGCGTTGTTGCGCCATGCTTATATATAGGCGTTTGCGCGCGCGGGTAATGGCGACATACATGAGCCTGCGCTCTTCTTGCAAGCCGCCGTGTTCGGCTAGGCTCATTTCGCTGGGAAAGCGGCCTTCTTCCATGCCGCTGAGAAATACGTTGTCAAATTCTAGCCCTTTGGCGGCGTGCACGGTCATCAGTTGCACGGCTTCTTGTCCTGCGCTGGCTTGGGTTTCGCCGCTTTCTAGGCTGGCGTTGCTTAAAAAGGCGAGAATGGGAAACTCAGGGCTGTCGGCGCTGTTTTCAGGCTGCGTTTCAAAGGGGCTGTCTTCGGGGCGGAAGTATTCGGCGGCGTTGATGAGTTCGTCTAGGTTTTCGGTGCGTTCGCGTTCGCTGGCTTGTTTTTGCGCTTGGTAGTGGGCGTATAAGCCGCTGTCTTGCAGGATGGTTTGCAGGATTTCAGGCAGCCTGAAATGGGGGATTTGCTGTTGGAAGCTGTCAATCAGTTGCACGAAAGCGGCGATTTTGCTGGCTTTTGCGCCCATGCCGCAGGCGGCTTGCCATAGGCTGATGCCTTGTTCGGCTGCGGCTGCTTGGATGTTCTCTACGCTGCGCGTGCCGATGCCGCGCGGGGGGAAATTAATCACGCGCAGTAGGGCGTTGTCGTCATTGGGGTTTACGGCAAGGCGCAAGTAGGCAAGGGCGTGTTTGATTTCTTGGCGTTCGTAAAAGCGCAAGCCGCCATATATTCTATAAGGTATGGCAGCCTGAAAAAGTTGTTGCTCAATAATGCGCGATTGGGCGTTGCTGCGGTATAGGATGGCGATTTGGTCTAACGGCGTGCCGTGGCATTGCAGGTGGCGGCATTCTTCGGTGATGAATTGGGCTTCTTCGTAGTCGTTATACGCGCAAAAATAGCGGATTTTGTCGCCGCTTTCGGCCTCGGTGCGCAGGTTTTTGCCCAGCCGCTCGCTGTTGTTTTGGATAACGGCGTTGGCGGCGGCAAGAATGTTGCCCACGGAACGATAGTTGCGTTCCAGCTTGATGGGGGCGGCGATGTGAAATTCGCGCATCAGGTCGGTCATGTTGCCCACATTTGCGCCGCGAAAGCGGTAGATGGATTGGTCGTCGTCGCCCACGGCAAAAATCGCGCTTTGCTCACCCGCGATGAGTTTGAGCCAGGCGTATTGCAGCTTGTTGGTATCTTGAAATTCGTCCACCAAAATATGATTGAAGCGGTTTTGGTAGTGCGTGCGCAGCACTTCGTTGGCATTGAGCACTTCGTAGCTGCGCAGCATCAGCTCGGCAAAATCCACCACGCTTTCTTGTTGGCATTGCTTTTCGTATTCGGCGTAGCACAGGATGAGCCGTTGCAAATGCGGGTCGGGCGCGTTCAGGCTGCCTGCGCGCAAGCCCGCTTCTTTTTGCGCGTTGATAAAGCCTTGCAACACGCGCGGAGCAAGGCTTTCTTCGGCGATGTTGAGCTGTTTGAGCAGGCGTTTAATCAGCGAGAGCTGGTCGCTGCTGTCTAAAATTTGAAACGTTTGCGGCAAGCCCGCTTCGCGGTGGTGCAAACGCAAAAAACGGTGGCACAAGCCGTGAAACGTGCCCAACCACATGGCGCGTAAATTCAGCGGCAGCATCGCGCCCAGCCGCGTTTGCATTTCTTTGGCAGCTTTGTTGGTAAACGTTACCGCCAAAATGCTGTGCACGCTCGCCATTTGGTTTTGCAGCAGCCATGCGATGCGCGTAGTCAGCACGCGCGTTTTGCCACTGCCTGCGCCTGCCAACACCAGCGCGGATTGTGGTGGATAAGTTACAGCGGCAAGCTGCTCGGGGTTAAGGTTGTTTAACAGCGATTGGGATGGATTTTCGGATGAGAAGTGCATGGCGATGATGGTGCGGCGGCGTGGATGCTGATTCAAAATAGGCATCAGGCAGCCTGAAAACAAAAGGAACGCGATTGTAGGGCGTTTTTCAGGCTGCCTACAAGGGAGCGATGGCGTAACGGTTGTTGTATTTTGGTTGCACATTATTTTTCATAAATTTACCTCTTGCAAACCAAAATGAACAACATTATCATTCGCGCAATAATGTTAAGAGTGGTTATCACTCAACAAGGAGACACACCATGTACGTTTGCATTTGTAACGCGATTACCGACCACAAAATCAAAGAAGCCGTTGCCGCAGGCGCATCTTCTTTAACCGATTTGAAAGACCAATTGGGCGTGGCATCTTGCTGCGGTTGCTGCGCGGATTTGGCTACTTCGTTTTTAGCGGTGAACAACATCGCGGGTAATAAAACAACAATTTCAGGCATTAGGGTTGAACAATAACGGGAAAAGATATATAATATTCAAACAGTTTTTCATTTTGATGTATCCTTTCCTTTATCAAGTTTTTTTGGGCAACCGCGCAGGTTGCCCCTTTCTTTTGCCGCTTGGTGTGCGCTTAAATAAAAAGGCAGCCTGAAAACTCGTTTTTCCGTTTTCAGGCTGCCTCTTTTGTGGCAAACAAAATGGCTTGCAATTGCTGCAACGCGGTTTGAATTGCATCATCGCTTGTTGCGCGATAGCCATCGTGCCAGCTAAACACATCACTCTCCGTTTCGTAATCCAATGCTTCCATGCTGATAAACTGAAATGGCCGAAACGCAGGCATGGTTACCACAATCTGCGCCATGCAATGCGGCATGATGCAATACACGGTATAAAATGCCGCGTCATATTCATCCACGCCATCGCGTTCTTCAAACTGCCCGCCTTGTTGGGCTAACGCTGCGCGATTTTTGTTCACCCAATCGCGCACCCATTGGCGGATGGTTTCAAATCTTTGTTGTTCACTCATTTTCAGGCTGCCTTCAATCGCAAAATAAAGGGTTACACCATTTTCAGGCTGCATCACGCCATCAAAACATCCCAAGTAAATTTCCCCATCAGCACCGCCAGCGCAATCATAAATCCCACGCGCAAGAATTTTGTACCGCCGCTCATCGCCAGCCAAGAGCCGACAAACCCGCCGCAAAAATTCGCCGCCGCCAACGGCAACGCCCAAGCCCACACAATATGCCCGTTGGGCACAAAAAAGGCTAACGCCGCCAAATTCGTGGTCAAATTAATCACTTTCGCCGAAGCCGTCGCCGTTAAAAAGTCATACGCAAAAAAGCGCACAAACACAAACGCCAACAAGCTGCCCGTGCCCGGCCCCAAAATGCCGTCATACAAACCAATCGCCGCGCCCGTTGCCAAGCCGACGGCATACTCGCGCCGCGCTAAAGCCGCATCGCGCACCATCTGCCCCAAATCTTTCTTGCAAAACGTGTAAACCAGCATCGCCAGCATCACCGCCAACATCGCAGGCTTCATATACCGCACCGGCACAAGCGCCGACAATTTCGCCCCAAAAAACGAAGCCGCAAACGCCAACACCGCCGCAGGCAGCAACATCCGCCACGGCACGCGCACGCGCCGCACAAACTGCCCCGCCGCCATCGTCGTCCCCGTAAACGAAGCAAACTTGTTTACCCCCAACACCGACGGCACAGGCGTGTTGCCCGGCAGCAAACCAAACAGCGCAGGAATCTGCAACAAGCCCCCGCCGCCCACCGCCGCATCCATCAACCCCGCCGCAAAGCCCGCCACCATCAAACCCAACAAAACACCATCCATAAACACTCCCAAGGCAGCCTGAAAACGAGTTTCGGCGTAGCCAAAACGCCGCACATTATATATAGAGGTAAACACCACACCGCGCAAAGGCAGCCTGAAAACCGCTTACCCCCAAGCCAACTTAACACATTTTCAGGCTGCCTAACATTCGCCCACCCAACTTTGCACAAACCCGCTATACACCCATCCCCACCGCTTGCCACAATACGGCCCATTTCAACCGCCAACAAAGGACACCCCCCATGGCACAACACCTCCAATGGCAACGCAACATCAGCGTAATTCTCGCCGCCAGTCTGTTCGCAGGCGCACTTTCAGGCTGAGCCATCTCCGACGACCCACTCACCAACGCCGCCGCCACAGCCGCCACCATCGGCGTAGCCAGCCTACTCTTCTTCAACACCAGCGACAATCACTACTACGACCGCGACTACAACCGCCTCCCCCGCGAGTACCGCCCATCGCGCAACGCCCGCGTAGAACGCATCCGCAATTACGACGACTACCGCCGCTACCGCAACGATTACGACCGCCGCGATTATCGAGACCAACGCGACTGGCGCGACCGCCGAGACTGGCGCGACGACAACCGCCGCGAATACCCAAACCTCTGGTATAACGACAACCCACAACGCATGATGTGGTAAACACAAAAAAGCACGCCCCAACAAGCGTGCTTTTATCGTTATCCCCTTTTTTCAGGCTGCCTATACGCCCCACCAATAAGGCAGCCTGAAAACGAGTTCAGCAAAGTAAAACTATCGCATCATTCTCGTTCGTATAGCCTGTCGCACCATAACCCTACGCCGCAATCCAATCCCCATCTTCCGATTACTTCCAATCCCATTCAGGCAGCCTGAAACCATGGCAACCACACCATTTCCCTGATTAACCACAATCTGCCGCTCAAACTCCCGCAACCGCTTATAAATAGACATCAGCTCCACAATCGTCGTCCACGACTGCACCAAAAACTGAAACGCATCCTGCACCTTCCCAAACGCCCGCACCACCTGCTGCAACACCCCCAGCGACAACGCCCCCGCAATCAAACTCGGGCCCAACGCCATATAAGGCACCACCACCGCAAACTGCAAATAAGACCAGCGCACCAAATCAAAATACAAATAATGCGCGTACAACACAAAATTATTCCGCCGCACCGCCCCAAACAAAGCACGCAAATTTTCAGGCTGCGCCCGCCCCGCATCATCCTCCCCCAGCACCAACTCCTTACGATACGCCGCCTCCACCCGCTGATTGTTATACTCCAACCCCGGCAGCTTCACCCCCACCGCCGCCAAAACCACCGTCCCCACAATAGAAAACACCAACGCCACAAACACCAACGAATGCGGCACATACCCCACCCAAGGCAACACCGTAACCCGCTCGCTCAACGCCCACAACAGCGGCAAAAACGCCACCAAAGTCAAAACCGCCCGAATAAAACTCTCCCCCAAAGCCTCCATCGTGCGCGCAAAACGCATCGTATCCTCCTGAATACGCTGCGAAGCCCCCTCCACCTGCCGCACCCAACGCCAATTTGCCTCATAATATTCCGTCATCGCCGAACGCCAACGAAAAATGTAATGCTTGCTAAAAAAATCCAACAAAACCGTCAGCGCAATAGACACCCCCGCAATTTTCGCAAACACCAACAACTTAGCCAAAAACTGCGGAAACGTAACCGAATTAGGCGACTTCAAAATATCCTGAATCCCATCATAAAACACCCCAAACCACTCATTAATCTGAACATCTAATTCCACCTTAAACCAAATCGCCGCCAAAATCACTGCCGTCCCAGCCCAAGCCCACCCCTGCCATTTCCGATTCAAAAAGAAACAACGAAACATAAAATTCCCGCAATCATCAAAAAAGCGCACATTTTAACAAAACCTAACCCAGCAGCCCGGGAAATAAATAACACAATGATTTTAAACAATAAAGGACAATAAAACAAAACTGGCAACCAAATTTCAGGCTGCCAAAATAAAAAATATGACAAATTTTGTCGCTTTTTCTTGCCGAAACAAAATTTGTTCGTTAGAATACGCCCATCTTGCACAGTTAAACGCAATTTAGCATATCTCCAAAGAATAATTTCCCAGCACGTTCCCCGTTGAGCGTGCTATTTTTTTGCCTAAAAACTACAATACGTTATTTGCACAAAAATTGCTTATTTTAAATAACCTTTCGTTTTTACAACCATAAATATAATAGGATACAGTATTATGTCTATTAAAAATGTAAAAAATATAAATAAAAGATGCGGTTTTAAATTAAATTTAATTGCATCTTCTATTATGTTAATACCTGTCGTAGCTTTTGCTGCTCCTAAAATCACACCAAGCCAAAGCCCATTAGCTGGTGTTGCAGCGAAATACTCTCCCAATATCACGTTGGCTCTATCCGTAGAGCACCCAACTGCGGGTGCCGCTTATTCTGCAAACGAGTTTAATGGAACGCTGAATGCAAACTACCAAATTTTAGATAAAAGCAAAGGGCATTTTTCTCGCAAATATCATGGCTATTTTGACAATTTAAAATGCTATACCTATACAGCTAATGCCTTTGGCAATGGGGGATATTTTAAAGCGACCTCATTAGCTGCTGCTGATGGAGCTTGCTCTGCGCCAACAGAGTTTAGCGGTAATGTTATGAACTGGCTTACCATGTCTGCGTTGGATATTTTCCGTGACACGATGACAGGGGGTAATCGTGCCTTTGGTGTAAATAATGATGGTGCGGCATACACTCTTGGAGATACTGACTCAGCAACTTACTTGCGCCGAGCCAACGTATATCCATATGAGCAAAACTCTGGTGCTGGCTATCGTTTAGTTATCCGTGGTGTGCAACAACCTTGGGGGAGTCCTGATGTTAATTTCTTAAAACAATTCTTCCCTTCTGCCATTATTGATTTGGTTATGCAAGATTCCATTTTAAAGGTGGGAGATGCTGGCGCACCAAGAGCTGCTGGGTTTAAGCTCATCACGACTAGATCAAATCCTAAACAATTAACTAATAATCTAGTAGATAGTTCAGCTGTCTTTGCAGATGGAAATTTGTATTTTTTTAATATAGGATTCACAACTATCCCTGTTCGCGCAATTAAAGTGAATGGTGTAATCGAGTTTGCATGGCAGGATGTTAATGCCATTGAAACAAATCCAAGCAATGCTAATTTAAAAATATTAGTTGATAATTTAAAAGCTAAATTAGGCTCGTATAGCTCTGTATCAGGTACTATTCTCAAACAAATGCCTGTTGTTGTACAAGTTTGTGATTCTGATACAGGTGTCGATAAAGAAATTTGCGTTGATTATGGCAGCGTAAAAAAACCCGAAGGTCTATTGCAACAATATGCAAGAACGGGAACTCGTGTTGCCACTTTAGGTTACCTTAATATCCCAGGAACAACTGGTGTAGATGGTGGCGTATTACGCAGCAGAATGAAATATTTAACCCAACCAACATCGGGTTCTGCTTCTGTGCCTAACCCAGAATGGGATGCGAATACTGGTAAATTGTTCCCTAATCCAGAGCGCGCATTGGAAGGCAATAGTGGTGCAATCAACTATTTAAACAAATTTGGTGATAAATCTGGCTATAAATCTAATGATCCAGGTTCCGAATTGTATTACACAGCTATGCGTTATTTGCGCATGGGTTCACAAGATATAAACTCTTCTGTTTATAAATTAAATAGAACCCTAACCACAAAAGAACTAGATGGATTCCCTGCTATTTACGACTGGGAAGATCCATTAAAAAGTGATTTCACTGCAACCAGCAAAGAACCCATGTGTCGTCCCAATACAATTATCTATATTGGCGATACAAATACTCACGCGGATACCAATTTGCCCAAGCTGAATCCAGAAGGAAGTAATGTTGTTGCTAATGTTTCGCCTCAAGTTACTGATGTACCAACCCTAGAAACAGGTGCAATTCTGAAACAAGTGCTAGATATGGAAGGATGGGGGAGCAGCACATGGATGTATAACCGTGGTTCAGGTCCAATTACCAATTTTGGATATTCTCCAGCTGGTATGGCAGCCTTAGCGTATTGGGCGCATACAACAGATACGCGTACTGACATCCCAGGCAATCAATTCCAAAATAACTTTATTATTGACGTTTTGGAAAATGGTGTATCCAAAGAATCAGAGGATCGCAAGGGTAATACATATTACATGGCAGCTAAATATGGCGGTTACCGAACAGGTGGTAGCGTAGAGACACCTGTTACTCTCTTAAACCCCAATTTAGATAGAACTTCTTGGACTCAAGATCCTGTAGGCAGAACTTCAGATTCTGATTTTCCTAAAGGCATGCCAGATAACTTTGCATTGGGTAACAACCCCGATAACTTAATCAATGCTTTGAAAAAGGCATTAGTGTCGGCTGGTAAATTTAACAATCCATCTCAAGCCGCACCAACCTTTACAAATGTACCAGGACAAGTTATTGACTTATCCCCTGGCAAGGAAACTGCAATTTTATCAACTACTTACGATTTTGATAATCTAACGGGAGACGTGATTTCAGAAAACTACACCCTAAAAAACAATAAATTAGTTGCTTCTGGTGTTAAACAATGGGTTGCTGGAATATTGATGTCGGCAGCATTCCATAATGGAAATTATGTAAACCGTAATGTCTATACTCGTAGCAAAGCAAATAGTTTTGTTAAATTTAATGTTAGCAACAAGGGGCAATTTGCTGAAATAGTAAGTGGTAGTGGAAATCTAACAGATGATGATGTTATTAACTATGCACTGGGTGATAACAGTAAAGAAGGTACTGAAACAGTAGCAGGTGCCGCTCGTTACCGTAAGAGTATTTTAGGTACATTGGTGAGTCCAACTGTTGCGTTAGTAAAAAACTCACTGGAATCCCCAGCTGGTTGTACATTTGCAAATCCCGCTGCTGTGCGTTCTCGTCCTTGGAATTACATTGTTAATTCAAATGATGGCATGATGCATCTATTGGGTGATGATGGTAACGAGAAAATGGCGTATATGGTTTCAACAGCCATTCCATCGCTAGCTAAATATGCTCAACCTGGTTATGTTCATCAATATTTAAACGATGGCACACCAACTATTAAGGATGTTTGCTTAGCAGATGGCAACGCCCACACCGTTGTCGTGAGTACTGCGGGTAAGGGTGGAGCTTCTGTTTATGCACTAGATGCTACTGATTTAACTAATCCAACTGATGAAAATCTGCTTTGGGAATTCTCAAATGCTGATGACCCTGATTTTGGTTTAACTGTTGGTTCGCCTTCTATCGCAAAAGATAAAGATGGAAAAGCGATCGCCATTGTAAGCAGTGGGTATGAAAACGCTACTGATTCGGGTTCTATATTCATATTGAATCTAGACAAACCTAAAGGGCAATCATGGACTAACAACCATAACTATACAAAAATCACCCTAGGTGGCAGGGGTGTAGGTCCTGTATTTGTATTTGATTCAAATGAAGATGGCATTCCTGAAAAACTGTATGCAGGCGATTATGATGGCAACTTGTGGCGAGTTGATTACAATCAATCAACTGGTGAATGGACTCCAAGCAAGCTCTTTTCTGGTGGTTCTGAACCCTTCACAACAGCGCCAGCTGCTACTTTAGTTTATGGCAAAATCTATGTTATCGCTGGTACTGGGCAATATTTAACTGCCGATGCCTTAGATAATAATCAACAAAACTATGCATATGGTTTCTTTGATACTGGAACAACCATAACTAAGGGCGAGTTATTAGAACAAACGATTGGTTCTCAAATAACGACTGGTGTTGATGCTATTACCGCTGCGAATGCCTCTGCATGGACAATTTCAGACAATGAAATAACTGATGCTCATAAAGGATGGTACATTACCTTACCTAAAGGTCAGATTGTTACTGCAGATGCGAACGTCTATCGCAATAAGGTTGCGCGATTCCAATCAGTTATGCGCACGCATGATGACAAAGCTTGTTCTTTAACTGGTGCAACATCATTCATTAACGTAGATCTAAGAAATGGTGGTTTATTTAAACAACCATTACTGGACACAAATGGAGATGGAAAATATGATAGCAAAGATACACTTGTTGGCATGGTTAGTTATAACAACAATATCGCGCCTAATAATGGAACTACTAGAATCACCAACAATGGACAAGCCTCTAATATAACTGTGGGAATTGGTACGAATGGCGTGATTTCCATTAACCAAAACCCATTGGATACTGATCCAGTTCTCCGCCGCGTTTCATGGCGTGAAATCTTCTAAGTCAGTTCATCGCTAAAACAAACGGCATCTGTTTCAAACACAGATGCCGTTTTTTATATTTGCCATTTTCAGGCTGCCTAAAACTTGAATTTGCGCCGCATCTTGCTTAAAATGCCTTGCTTTCCAGCAGGCAATGCGCTTGCGACTAATCAATATGAAAGCACGTCTCGCAAATTTTGCGACTCGTGTTTTTTTTTAGCCCGAATATCGCAACCTTTTTTCAGGCTGCCTGAAAACTCTCACAGGAAAAACGTTTATGACCACCCCTGCCCTACTCGTCCTAGCAGACGGCAGCATCTTTCACGGCATCTCCATCGGTTATCACGGCAAAACGTCTGGCGAAATCGTGTTCAACACCGCCATGACGGGCTACCAAGAAATTCTCACCGACCCATCCTATCGCAAACAAATCGTTACCTTAACCTATCCACACATCGGCAACACTGGCACCAACCACGAAGACACCGAAGGCAACGGCGACCGCGTTCACGTTGCAGGCTTAATCGTACGCGATTTACCGCTGCTACACAGCAACTTCCGCGCAGACGAAAGCCTGCAAGACTATCTCGTGCGCCATAAAACTGTTGCCATCGCTGATATAGACACCCGTCGTCTCACCCGAATCTTGCGCGAAAAAGGCGCACAAGCAGGCGCGATACTCGTGGGGGAAAACGCCACCGCCGAAGAAGCGCAAAAACTCATCGCCCAATTTGGCAGCATGGATGGCAAAGATTTAGCCCAAGAGGTAACCTGCGCCGCGCCATACGAATGGACACAAGGCGAATGGGCATTAGGACAAGGTTTCAGGCAGCCTGAAACGCCCTATCACGTCGTTGCCTACGACTTTGGCACCAAAACCAACATCCTGCGCATGCTCGCCCAACGCGGCTGCCGTTTAACCGTTGTGCCCGCGCAAACACCTGCCAGCGAAGTGCTCGCACTCAACCCAGACGGCATATTCCTATCCAATGGCCCAGGCGACCCCAAAGCCTGCGATTACGCCATTGCTACCGTTAAAGAGCTGCTTGCCAGCAAAAAACCGCTGTTTGGCATCTGCCTTGGCCACCAGCTTTTGGGGCTCGCGCTCGATGGCAAAACCCGCAAAATGCCGTTTGGGCATCATGGCGCCAACCACCCCGTGCAGGATTTGGACAGCGGCCGCGTGATGATTACCAGCCAAAACCACGGCTTTGAAGTGGACGCCGACACCCTGCCCACCAACGCCCGCGTAACCCACCGCTCGCTGTTTGACGGCTCGTTGCAAGGCATGGAGCTAACCGACCGCCCTGCATTCAGCTTCCAAGGGCATCCCGAAGCCAGCCCTGGTCCAAACGATGTGGCTTATTTGTTTGACAAATTTATCGCCAACATCCAAGCCGCACAGCAATAAACCGTTTTCAGGCTGCCTGAGTATGCATAAAGGCAGCCTGAAAACGGAAAGAAACACATTAGCGGAGTGTGCAAATGGTTTTTCAGGCTGCCTTTAACCAATGGTTAGACGCTACACGGTAGGTTGGGTTGTAAACCCAACATGAGGCAGATAATTTAACAATTTTGTTGGGTCAAGACCCAACCTACGCTTGCTGAAACAGCGGCAATACATCAGCCATACCGAGCAAACCATGTTTCAGACGACCTTTAACAGACAACGCATACCGTAGGTCGGATTCTCGAATCCGACCTACGGTCACAGGACGGCATTAAGCGGCAGCGGCGTAATAGAACGTGGATTTTCCCCTTGCGGGGAAATGTCGGATACGAGTATCCGACCTACGCCTACTTTTTTATCAGATTATTTTTATGGAATATAAATTATGCCTATTTCTCACGATGAAGCAGCCAAATGGTCAAAAAAAGAAACACTTACTGGGATTATCATCGGAGCCACCATAGCATGGTTCATTATTGACTATTTCCATAAGGAAAATAAAGAGTCATATATTCGACAAATTAGCGATTTAAAAGAAGAAAAAAACAAACTAGATGCAGAAAAATCCACTTCTGAGACAAATCTTGCTACCTGCAAAACTGAAAAGATAAGTTTAGAAAATTCAATAAAACAAAATTATGTATCTCGTGAAGAGTTTAATCGCTGCACACAAAGTAATTCTCAACTTGCTGACGAAAATCAAAAAATAAAAGACGAGAATATAAGATTTTCAGCTCAAGTGCAAAATAAAAGCGCATGTTTGAAAAGACAACAATATTTGCAAAATCAGTTAGATAACATAAGAGAAGAATTAAGGTCAGGAATATCATCAAGAAGTTTCTCAATATCCAAACTAACTGAACAGCAGATACTTGCAAGACAAGAACAGCAGCAGCAACTTGTAGACCAACTAAATAAATTAAATTGTCAATAATTCCTTATTTTTATAGAGACCCACCCATGCCCAAACGTACCGACCTAAAATCCATCCTTATCATCGGCGCCGGCCCTATCGTTATCGGTCAGGCCTGCGAATTTGACTATTCGGGCGCACAGGCCTGCAAGGCTTTGCGTGAAGAAGGCTATAAAGTCATTCTGGTGAATTCCAACCCCGCCACGATTATGACCGACCCTGAAATGGCGGATGTTACCTACATCGAGCCGATTATGTGGCAGACGGTGGAGAAGATTATCGCCAAGGAGCGGCCTGATGCGATTCTGCCCACGATGGGCGGCCAGACCGCGCTGAACTGTGCGCTGGATTTGGCGCGCAACGGCGTGCTGGCGAAATACAATGTCGAGCTGATCGGCGCGACGGAAGACGCGATCGACAAGGCGGAAGACCGCGGCCGCTTTAAGGAGGCGATGGAGAAAATCGGCCTCTCCTGCCCGAAATCTTTTGTCTGCCACACGATGAACGAAGCCTTGGCGGCGCAGGAACAGGTCGGCTTCCCGACGCTGATTCGTCCGTCTTTCACGATGGGCGGTTCGGGCGGCGGCATTGCCTACAATAAAGACGAGTTTTTGGCGATTTGCGAACGCGGTTTCGATGCGTCGCCCACGCATGAGCTGCTGATTGAGCAGTCCGTGCTCGGCTGGAAAGAGTACGAGATGGAAGTGGTGCGCGATAAGACCGACAACTGCATCATCATTTGCTCGATTGAAAACTTCGACCCGATGGGCGTGCATACGGGCGACTCGATTACGGTTGCGCCGGCGCAAACGCTGACGGACAAAGAATACCAAATCATGCGCAACGCAAGCTTGGCGGTATTGCGCGAAATCGGCGTGGACACGGGCGGCTCGAACGTGCAGTTTGCGGTGAACCCTGAAAACGGCGAGATGATTGTGATTGAAATGAACCCGCGCGTGAGCCGTTCGTCCGCGCTGGCTTCCAAAGCGACGGGCTTCCCGATTGCGAAGGTGGCGGCGAAACTGGCGGTCGGCTTTACGCTGGACGAGTTGCGCAACGACATCACCGGCGGCCGCACGCCCGCGTCGTTCGAGCCTTCCATCGACTATGTCGTGACCAAAATCCCGCGTTTTGCGTTTGAAAAATTCCCCGCTGCAGACGACCGCCTGACCACGCAGATGAAATCGGTGGGCGAAGTGATGGCGATGGGCCGCACCATTCAGGAAAGCTTCCAAAAAGCCCTGCGCGGCTTGGAAACAGGCTTGTGCGGCTTCAATCCGCGCAGCGAAGACAAAGCGGAAATCCGCCGCGAACTGGCGAACCCCGGCCCCGAGCGTATGCTCTTTGTGGCAGACGCGTTCCGCGCGGGCTTCACGCTGGAAGAAATCCACGAAATCTGCGCCATCGATCCTTGGTTCTTGGCGCAAATCGAAGACTTGGTGAAAGAAGAGCAGCAGGTAAGTGCAGGCTGCCTGCAAGATTTGGATTTCGCCGCCTTACGTCGTCTGAAACGCAAAGGCTTCTCCGACAAACGCATCGCGCAGCTTTTAGGCGTAAAAGAAAAAGAAGTGCGCGAACACCGCTACGCGCTGAAGCTGCATCCCGTCTATAAACGCGTCGATACCTGCGCCGCCGAGTTCGCCACCGAAACCGCCTACCTCTATTCCACTTACGAAGAAGAATGCGAAGCGCGTCCTTCCGACCGTAAAAAAGTGATGATTCTCGGCGGCGGCCCGAACCGCATCGGTCAAGGCATCGAGTTTGACTACTGCTGCGTTCACGCCGCGCTCGCCCTGCGCGAATCGGGCTTTGAAACCATCATGGTGAACTGCAACCCCGAAACCGTGTCCACCGACTTCGACACCAGCGACCGCCTGTATTTCGAGCCGCTGACGCTGGAAGACGTGTTGGAAATCGTCCGCACCGAAAACCCGTGGGGCGTGATTGTGCATTACGGCGGCCAAACCCCGCTGAAACTCGCCAACGCGCTGGTTGAAAACGGCGTGAACATCATCGGCACATCCGCCGACAGCATCGACGCCGCCGAAGACCGCGAACGCTTCCAAAAAGTGTTGAACGACTTAGGCCTGCGCCAACCGCCCAACCGCATCGCCCACAACGAAGAAGAAGCGCTCGTCAAAGCCGAAGAAATCGGCTATCCGCTGGTCGTGCGCCCGTCTTACGTCCTCGGCGGCCGCGCCATGCAGGTCGTCCACTCCGCCGAAGAGCTGCAAAAATACATGCGCGAAGCCGTGCAGGTATCCGAAGACAGCCCCGTGTTGCTCGATTTCTTCCTGAACAACGCGATTGAAGTCGATGTGGACTGCGTTTCAGACGGCAAAGACGTCGTTATCGGCGGCATCATGCAGCACGTCGAACAGGCAGGCATCCACTCCGGCGACTCCGGCTGCTCGCTGCCGCCCTACTCGCTCAGCGAAGAAATCCAAGACGAAATCCGCCGCCAAACCAAAGCCATGGCGTACGCGCTGGGCGTGGTCGGCCTGATGAACGTACAGTTTGCCGTGCAGGACGGCGTGGTGTTCGTGCTGGAAGTGAACCCGCGCGCCAGCCGTACCGTTCCCTTCGTCTCCAAAGCCACCGGCGTGCCGCTCGCCAAAGTCGGCGCGCGCTGCATGGCAGGCATTTCCCTGCAAGAGCAAGGCGTGGAAAAAGAAGTCGTCCCCGATTTCTATGCCGTTAAAGAAGCCGTGTTCCCCTTCATCAAATTCCCCGGCGTGGACACCATCCTCGGCCCCGAAATGCGCTCCACCGGCGAAGTGATGGGCGTGGGCGCAAGCTTCGGCGAAGCCTACTACAAAGCCCAACTCGGCGCAGGCGAACGCCTGAACCCGACCGGCAAAATCTTCCTCGCCGTGCGCGACGAAGACAAACCGCTCATCGTCAAAACCGCGCAAAACTTCCAAGCCCTCGGCTACGGCGTCTGCGCCACACGCGGCACCGCCGAATACCTGAAAGAGCACGGCATCATCGTGCAGGCGGTAAACAAAGTGCAGGAAGGCCGCCCGCACATCGTGGACGCGATTAAAAACGGCGAAATCGCGCTGGTGGTCAACACCGTCAGCAGCTCGGCGCAATCCATCGCCGACAGCCACAGCATCCGCCGCACCTCCCTCACCCAACGCGTGCCGCAATACACCACCATCGCCGGCGGCGAAGCCATGAGCGAAGGCGCAAAAAGCCGCGACCACCTGGGCGTGTACAGCGTGCAGGAGTTGCATGGACGGTTGAAGAAATAGGGCAGCCTGAAAGCTTGGACTGCTAGAAAGGCAGCCTGAAAATCCGTTTGCATGGGTTTTCAGGCTGCCTTTGTCTTTCCCGAAAAAATCAAAATTCACACCACCGACGTCATTCCCGTGTTGTTGCCAAACCCAACATTTTCAATACCCCCAGATTAGTTGGGGCGCGACCCAAGCTCCGCATAATAGAAAAATAAACCCAAAGGCAGCCTGAAAACGCGTTTCAGTGACCCCAAAACCAATCATCCAATCATGTTTCAGGCTGCCTTTGTTTTTTTTTGACTTTGCGGCAACCTGAAACTAGCTTAACGGGTTTTCAGGCTGCCTTATCCCACCCACATCCCCCAAAAATACAACGATTTACCCTTTAACCACACCGCCAAACGCTGCATAATCGCGCCCACTTCATCATACAAACCGCCTTTGTTGGATAAAAGGGCTTTATATAAAGCGCAGAAACAAATTCGTTTGTTTCTGTTTTCTTTTTGCCATTTAGGCTGCCGCCTATTTTGGTTATTGAAATTAACCATAGCCCAAAATATTGCGGCCAAAAGCAAAAACCGTATAATCGCGCCCCTTTTTAGCCTTCCATTGGAGAAGGCTTTTTTCAGGCAGTCTAAAAACGGGCAGGCGGAAAGTATTCACATTTCACGCATAGAAAAAGGATTAAAACTATGAACCATATCTACAAAACCATCTGGAACCACGCAAGCGGCACGGCAACCGCCGTTTCCGAACTCACCGCCGCCTGCGGCAAACGCAGCAGCGGCCGTTCAGGCAGCCTGAAAAACGCCGTCCCACGCTTTTGCTTAAACGCGTTAGCCGCTGCAATGTTGATTATCGGCGGGCAGGCGTTTGCCGCAACGGTTAGCGATGGCACAGGACGAAATGCGATTGTAATTAAAGGCGCAACAGTTGGCGTTGCCGACCCGACCAAAAACACCACTGCCGCAGGGCAAGATGCCACCGCCATTGGCACAAACACAACCGCCAGCGCACAAAGCTCATTTGCTGCCGGCACAAGCGCCCAAGCTACCCAAAATAACGCCCTTGCTATTGGCACAAACGCCAAAGCCAACGGCGTCAGCGCAAGCGCGTTTGGGCACGATGCCACCGCTCAAACCGCAGGCGATATGGCATTCGGGCAAGGCGCAAACGCACAAGGGCGCAGCAGCGTAAACGGCACAGCCGCCAACACCATCACCAACGAAACCTACGGCCCCGCTATGGCGCAAGGCGCGTTTGCCAATGCGACTGGGCGCAACGCCATTGCCATCGGCAACAACGCCAAAGCACAAGGCACAACTGCCGATGGTTCTGTAAACGATGTCATCGCCATCGGCGGCAACAGCACCGCATCAGGCAATCGCGCCGTTGCCTTGGGCTATAAAGCCACCGCTGGCGCAACGGGGCAGATTGCCATCGGCGAAACCACAGGCAACGCCAATTCGCAAAACGCCGTATTTATCGGCAAAAGCGCAGGCAGCGGCAACACGTCCACCACAGGCAACACCAACGGCATCGCCATCGGCAACGGCGCGGGTACAGGCATGAAGGGCGGCACCGAAAACGTCGCCATTGGTACAAGTGCAGGCACAGCCGTAAACGCAACACCAACTACGCCATCGGCGCACGCGCAGGGCAAACCGTAACCGGCGCAGATAACTACGCCATGGGCATTGAAGCAGGTCGCCAAGTAACAGGCAGCCAAAACTCAACCTTCGGCTACCATTCAGGTACAGACATTACGGGCAGCAGCAACAGCGCATTCGGGCGCGATGCGGGCAAAAACATTGTCGGTAGCCAAAACCTTGCCTTTGGTGCGTATGCAGGGCAATACGTTGGCGCTACGGGAAAGGCGGTGCAGGACAATATTGCCATTGGCACGAACGCCAACAAATTTGCCGCAGGCAGCGAACTGACCACCAGCGGCAATACTGCCATCGGCGCAAACAGCGTTGCCAAAGGCGGCAACAGCCTTGCACTCGGCACAAGCGCAACATCTAGCTTGCAAAACGCCGTTGCACTCGGTGCAAACAGTAACACCGACACCAACGCCACGCCTGTTACCACCGCCACCGTGGGCAGCATTACCTACAACGGCTTTGCAGGCACTAACATTACGGCGGGCGACCAAGTGTCCGCAGGCAATGCAAATTACAACCGCCAAATCAAACACGTTGCCGCAGGCGAAATCAGCAAAACCAGCACCGATGCGATTAACGGCAGCCAGCTTTACTTAACCCAAAACGTTATCGGCAATATGGGAAGCAGCCTGAAAACCATCCTCGGCGGCAACGCAGCCTTGGGTACAGACGGCAATCTGACGATGACCAATATCGGCGGTACCGGCAAAAACACCATCCACGAAGCGATTCAGGCTGCCAATAACAACGCCAATGCCGCCAACGCCAGTTTCAAAATCGCTGCCAATGGCGATGCTTCCGGCATCACCGCCGACAACAAAACCATCAAGCCCGATGAAACGCTAACCATTAAAGGCACTGGCACCGGTGCGTTTAGCGATTACGACAGCGGCAATATCCAAACCCAAGTAAGCGCAGACGGCACCGTTACCGTAGGCTTGAAAAAGGATTTGACCGTCAACAGCGTTACCGCAGGCGACAGCAAACTGGATACCAACGGTCTGACCATCACAGGCGGACCCAGCGTAACCAAAACAGGTATTGACGCAGGCAGCAAGAAAATCACCAACGTGGCAGACGGTACCATTGGCGCAGGCAGCAAAGACGCGATTAACGGCGGGCAACTGCACACCGCGTTGAACAACATCAACAACATCGCCGCTGCCAAAACCGAAGTCAAATCCAGCGACGGCAGCATCGGCGTAACCCAAGGCACTAACGCCGCAGGCGCAACCGTGTACGACTTGGCAGTCAAAACCGACGGCACCACCATCACCAAAGCCGCCGACGGCAGCCTGAAAGCCAACACCACCGCGCTTGCCCCCGCCGCCAACGGCAGCATCGCCGCACCGGCCGCCACCGATGCAGGCAAACTGGTTACCGCCGGCGACATCGCCAACGCTATCAACCAAGCAGGCTTCAACCTCACCACCAGCACAGGCGCGGTTTCAGGCAGCAGCGTAGAGCGCGTGAACGCAGGCAAAACCGTTACCATCGACGCGGGCAAAAACATCCGCATCAGCCAAAACGGCGGCACGGTTAGCATCGCCACGCAAGACAACGCCAGCTTTGACAGCGTTACCACCGGCAATACCAAGATTGATAACAACGGGCTGACCATCAACGGCGGCCCCAGTGTAACGCAATCGGGCATTGACGCCGCAGGCAACAAAATCACCAACGTTGCCGCAGGCACCGACCCCACCGACGCGGTAAACGTGAGCCAGCTCAACGCGCGCTTGGGCGCAACAGGACAAGTTGCCGAAGAAAAACTGCGCCAGCTTGAACACAAAATAGATCAAAACCAAGACCGCGCCAACGCAGGCATCGCCGGCGCAATCGCCCAAGGCACCATTCCGCAAGTAACCCACCCCAGCGCATTTGGCTTGGGCGTGGGCACAGGCTATTACGGCGGACAATCCGCCCTAGCCGTGGGCGCATCGGCCATGACCGACGGCGGCAACTGGGTGTTCAAAGGCAATTTCTCCGTGAACACCAAAGGCCGTGTCGGCGCGGGCGCGGGCGCGTTGTATCAGTGGTAAGCACGCGGTTTTCAGGCTGTCTTTCGCACTTGGCTAAGGCAGCCTGAAAACAGAATGGGCATAAAAGCGGCAGCCTGAAAACGGTATTTCAACGTTTTCAGGCTGCCTTTTTGCGTTTGGGCACAATATTTGGGCAACAGATTGGGTTTCGCCAGCAATGGCGTACACGCCAATATTGCCAACCATGCCGCGCGATGCAATCCACCACCCACCACCCACCGTCCGCCAATTGGCAACGCCTTATTGCCGCGCTGTTTTTTAGATTTCAGGCTGCCTTTAAGCGTGTCCTTATTTTCCCAGCGCAGGCGTTTCGCCGCCTACCACGAGCAGGGGCAAGCCCCTGCACCCCGCGCAGCATCAACCTCTACTCGCCAATATTAACCCGCCAATATAAAGGCAGCCTGAAACCATTTTTTCATGCCGGTTTAGCGCTCCGCTGAAACTCGCTTCGCTCGTTTTCAGGCTGCCTTTTCTCATCCAATTCAATCCCCCACACTCGCCGCCACCATCCGCACCACCAACGGTCTTATCACCAACAAACTGGTAAACGCCACCGGCCAAGCAATCATATAAGACTTCGCCAGCCGCAGCCCAAATCCCGCGCCCAGCCCCGTGTTCAGCGCAACCAGCACCGCGCTCATAATCAACACCATAATCGCCGAAGCGTAAAACGAAAACAGCACGCCTGCATATTTCTTAGGCAATTTTTTCATCGTCATTCCTTAAACTAGTAGTTGATTAAAATATAAAAATGAGACAAGGCGCCAACGTCCGCAGTGTACAAATAGTACATAAGGGCGTTGGCAACGCCGTATCATTGAGATTTTAATCAACTATAAAAAACAGGCGGCAGTTTAACCGCCACGCCCATTGATTAAAATACGAAAAATCAACCGCCACCGACCATTTTTGCACAAAGGCAGCCTGAAAATGAACAACTGGGACGACCTTCTCTACTTCCACATCCTTGTATCGCAGCAAACGCTCACCGCCGCAGCCGAAACGCTGGGCGTGCAACACAGCACCGTCTCCCGCCGCATCGCCCGCCTAGAAGCCACGCTCGGGCTGCGCCTGTTTGACCGCATGGGACGGCGCTACCTGCTCACCGCCGATGGTGCGCGCATCCACGAACAAACCCAAGACATCGCCATCCGCATGAACACCCTGATGCGCACCGCCCGCGAGCAGCGCGAAGCCGTCGCGCAAGTGCTGATTTCCGCGCCGCCCTTGGTGGTGAAAGGGCTGCTGATGCCGCATTTTGCCGATTTCGCCCGCCGCCATCCCCATATCCGTCTGGTGCTGCAAAGCGACGCCCAAATCAGCAACCTGCACAACCGCCAAGCCGATATTGCGCTGCGCACCGTGCGCCCCACGCAAAACGACCTAATCGCCCGCCGCCTGCGCACCATCCGCTACCGCTTCTACGCCCACGCCGACTACACCCAAAACCGCCCCGCATCCAGCTGGGCATATCTGCACTGCATCAGCCGCAGCCAGCACAGCCATTGGGCAGAAGCCCAGCTGGCGCACCGCCGTGTGATACTGGCGTGCAACGATTTTGACGCCATCAAAGCCGCCATCGCCGCGCAAACAGGCATCGGCTTGCTGCCCGATTTTTATGTGTATCCGCACGACAATTTTGTGCAGGTTGGGCTGGATGGCGCGGCGGAGAAAGCAGAATTTGCCAGCGAAATGCATTGGGTGATGCACGAAGATTTGCGCCATTCGCCCAGCATTCGCACCGTGGCGGATTTTTTAAGCGAAGTGTTGGCGGATTAGAAGCAGCCTGAAACGGGGCAGCCTGAAACAACGATTGCCCTTTTTATTCTCGCCCTTTCGTTTCGCTACACAGACTGCCTTTTGTGGAAAACATCCAACCAGCATTTTCAGGCTGCCTTTGCGCCTTGATGCAGACGCTTTTTATGCCAACTGTTTTCAGACAAACCGCTTGCAGGCAAATTGTTTACCCACGCAACGCCGTTCATCCTAAAAACCAAAAGGCAGCCTGAAACGAAGGAATCTACGTTTCAGGCTGCCTTTTGGTTTACAATCTCTCCTTTTTTCAACACCGCACAATCATCATGTATCTACCTAACAAAAAACGCTCGTGGCTACCGTGGCTGGCAGGCTTTCTGCTGATTGCCTTTCTGGTTGCCTTCTTTCATCTGCTGGGCGACATTCTCAGCCCGTTTATCACCGCCGCCGTACTCGCCTATATTCTCAACCCGCTGGTGAGCAAGCTGGAAGCGCACGGCATCAAGCGCGGGCGCGCCTCCATGTGGGTGATGCTGTTCGCGCTGTTTTTGCTCACCGCGCTGCTGCTGGTGATTGTACCGATGCTGGTGCAGCAATCGCAAAGCATCATCCAAAAGCTGCCGCAGTTTGCCGATTACATCCACCGCACCGCACTGCCGTGGTTTAACCAAAAATTCGGGCATTATTTTTCGCTTAACAGCAACACCGCCGCCACATGGCTGCGCGGCAATGCGCAAAACATAGAAGCGCAAATCCGCAAAACCCTGCCCGCGCTGATGCAAAGCGGCACATCGCTTGCCGTCAGCCTGAGCAATCTCGTGCTGCTGCCGCTGCTGCTGTATTACTTCCTGCTGGATTGGTCGCGCTGGAAAGCGGGCGCAACCGAGCTGGTGCCGCGCCGCTATCTCGCCACCTACACCCGCATCGCCACCAGCATGAACACCGTGCTGGGCGAATTTCTGAGCGGGCAGCTGATGGTGATGCTGATTATGGGCGTGCTGTATGGCACGGGGCTGATGCTCACGGGCTTGGAATCGGGCTTTGCGATTGGCATGGTGGCGGGCATTTTGGTGTTTGTGCCGTATTTAGGCGCGTTCACAGGGCTGCTGCTGGCAACGCTTGCCGCGCTGTTGCAGTTTGGCTCGTGGAGTGGCTTGCTGTCGGTGTGGGCGGTGTTTGCCGTGGGGCAGACGCTGGAAAGTTTTCTGATTACGCCGAAAATTGTGGGCGACAAAATCGGGCTGTCGCCGTTTTGGGTGATTTTTTCGCTGATGGCGTTTGGGCAACTTTTGGGATTTGTGGGGATGCTGGTTGCCCTGCCCTTGGCGGCGATTTGTCTGGTGCTGTTGCAAGAAGGCAAGCAGGCGTATTTGGGCAGCAGCTTTTATCGCAAGCAATAGGCAGCCTGAAAATCTGTGCGAAACCTGCAACCGATGGCGCAAGGGGCTTTTGACGATGGAGCATTGCGCGCGTGGATGGTTTAAGGCAGCCTGAAAACGGTTTGGCTAGTTTCAGCGAAGCTAAAACAGCATTAAAAATAGTTTTCAGGCTGCCTTTGAGCAAACTACTCTCTGCTACAATCCCCTGATTTTCAACTATCTCCCCCATCATGCCCCACCTATCCACCCACTACACCCCAGCAACCAAGACCGCATGCTCGCGTCTAAAAGCATGGCGCGCCATCTGCCCGCCCCAATCAAACGCAAACAATGGCTGGGCAGCGCCATTTTCTTCGCCCTGCTGATTCTGCTGGGATGCGCCTTTTTGCACGACCACAACACAGTGAGCGACTTTGTGGACAAAAGCATGCTCTTCGCCCCCGAAGTGGGCGACAACGACAACGCGCTTGTTTATTGGGAAAACTGGTCTGCCGCCTTTAACCAAGCCCAGCGCAGCCTAACCAGCCTAATCTATTGGTTTGCCGCGCCGCCGATGCTGGTTGCCAGCTATATGTTCTGGCGTTGGCAACAATGGGCACAGCAGGTTTTCACGCCGCTGGATGGGCGGCAGTTCACGCTCACCCTGTCGCCCGAAGGTCTGCGCCACGAAGAAGCCAATCAACAACACGCCTTTTACCATTGGGCAGCCGTGCCGCGCATCATCCGCGAGCGCGACTACCTACTGTTTTACACCGATAAAAACGTGGCACATTTTGTGCCGCTGCGCTGTTTTGCCGATGAAGCGGCGGCGGATGCGTTTTACCAGCAAGCGCTGGCGTTTAAAGACGCGGCGCAAAATTAGCCGCCCGCCATCGGCAAAGGCAGCCTGAAAACTGTTTCCAACAGGCATTTGCCAATTTAAACCAGAAAGGATGTTCACATGAACCGCCGCCAATTTATCAGCAGCACCGCCGCTGCCGCCACTTTAACCGTTGCCGCCGCCACCGCTCGCGCCCACGGCAACCACGACCACGCCGCGCACGGCAGCCACGCCATGCCCGCCGCCGCAGCCAGCAAAGCCTATGAAGCCGTGCGCGCCGCCGCTGGGCATTGCGTTGCCGCAGGGCAAGTGTGCTTGAACCACTGCATCACCTTGCTCTCTACTGGCGACACTTCTATGAAAGACTGCGCCGTTGCCGTAAACCAAATGTTGGCACTGTGCGGCGCCATCCAAAACCTTGCCGCGCAAAATTCACGCTTAACACCATCGTTGGCAAAAGTGTGCGTTGAAGCCTGCAAACAATGCGCCGAAGCCTGCAAAGCCCACGCCGCGCACCACGCCGAATGCAAAGCCTGCTACGAGTCTTGCTTGAACTGCATTAAAGAGTGCGAAAAAATCGCCGCCTAAGGCAGCCTGAAAACCGTAGGCTAAAACAAAAACCGCGCAAAGAGCCATCTCTGCGCGGTTTTTGTTTGTGCGGATTTTGCCGCGCGGGCGGGTTGGCGTTTCGCCATATTTTCGCAGCCAACGGCAGCCTGAAAACAGGAAAACCCGCTTTCAGGCTGCCTCTACCCGCCCCATCGCCCGTCTTCCATATACCGCGCAAACGGCAAGCGGTAGCAAAAATAATCGTCCTCAATCAAATACACCAAATGCGCCCAAAAGCTGCCCGCTTGGGTGGCGTTGGCTTCAATCTGCCCAATCCGCGCCGCCAAAGCCGCTGCCTCCGCTTCCAAGCCGTCCCAAGCCGCCTGCATCTGGCTTTTCAGGCGGTAAATACTGGCAATAAACTGGCAATAGCACGCCACAAACTGCGCCAAAGTGGTGTTGGCAGGCACCCTTGCCTGCTGCTCAAAACTCTCGCGGTCGGATACCAACAGCCACACGCGCCCCTGCTCATCGCTTGCCAGCGCGCCAAATTCGCACCACCCAAAACATTCAAACGCCTGCCCTGTTGCGGCTGCCGTTGCCGTAATGGTTTGGTCGGGATAGCGGATAAAACGAAAATCCAGCAGCGCGAAGTCGTCTAAATAGCCGTAAAGATTGTCTTGGATTTGTTCAATGGTCATGGTTTGGCGGGCGCGTGGGGCGGCAAGGGTAAAGCCGCCATCGGCAAGAAATTGAAGCTGTCGGGCAAAATCGGTCATGGGGTTTTTCCTGAGCTGGGTAATGGAAAGGCAGCCTGAAACGGGTATTTCACGTTTTCAGGCTGCCTTTATCGCTGTGGATTATTCCACGCGGCTAAAAATCAACGTGGCATTGGTGCCGCCAAAGCCAAAGCTGTTGGACATCACCGCGTTCAGCTGCACGTTGCGGTTTTCGCGCACAATCGGCAAGCCTTCCGCCTGCTCGTCCAGCGTTTCAATATTGGCGCTGGCGCACACGAAACCGTTTTGCATCATCAGAATGGAATAAATCGCCTCATTGGCGCCTGCCGCGCCCAGCGCGTGCCCCGACAGCGATTTGGTGGAGCTGATCATCGGCACGGTTTGCCCTGCAAACGCTTCGCGGATAGCGCCCAATTCGCGCGTATCGCCCACAGGGGTGGACGTGCCGTGGGCGTTGATGTAGTCCACGCTGCCGCCGTGTTGCGCTAGCGCCATTTGCATACAGCGCACCGCGCCTTCGCCCGATGGCTGCACCATGTCGTAGCCGTCTGATGTTGCGCCATAGCCCGTGAGTTCGCACAAAATATTCGCGCCGCGCGCTTTGGCGTGTTCATACTCTTCCAGCACCAAAATGCTGCCGCCGCCCGAAATCACGAAGCCGTCGCGATTGGCATCGTAGGCGCGGCTGGCGGTGTGCGGCGTGTCGTTGTATTTGCTGGACAGCGCGCCCATTGCGTCAAACAGGCTGCTCATCTGCCACGACACTTCTTCGCCGCCGCCCGCGAACACGATGTCTTGCTTGCCCAGCTGGATAAGCTCGGCGGCGTGCCCAATACAATGCGCCGAAGTGGAGCAGGCGGAGCTGATGGAATAATTTACTCCTTTGATTTTAAACGGTGTTGCCAAGCAAGCCGCCACGGTTGATCCCATGGTTTTGGTTACGGCGTAAGGTCCGACGCGCTTGATGCCGCTCGCGCGCAACACATCCGCCGCTTCCACTTGCGATGCCGAAGATGCGCCGCCGCTGCCCGCCACAATGCCTGTGCGAATATTGGAAACTTGTTCCTCGGTTAATCCTGCGTTTTCAATGGCTTCTTGCATGGCGATGTAGGCATAAGCAGGCGCGCTGCCCATAAAACGCAGCACTTTGCGGTCAATGTGTTCTTTCAAATCAATGTTGATGTTGCCCGCAACGTGCGAGCGCAAGCCCATTTCGCGGTAGCTTTCGTCAAAAGAAATGCCTGATTTTAGGTTTTGCAAGGATGCCAGCACTTCGCGGCTGTTGTTGCCAAGGCTGGACACAATGCCCATGCCAGTTACGACCACTCGTTTCATAAATGTCTCCTGTTAGATATAGTTGATTAAAATAAAAATGAGACAAGGCGCAATCCCCACGGTGTACGAGTAGTACATAAGGGTGTTGGCAACGCCGTATCATTGCGCTTTTAATCAACTATTAAAAGGCAGCCTGAAACCGCTGATGGGCGTTTTCAGGCTGCCTAATGTTGTTTTAGAAATCTTCCGTGCTGGTAAACAAGCCCACGCGCAAGCCGTTGCCTTCGTAGATTTTTTTGCCGTCCACGCTCATTTCTGCATCAGCAATGCCCAGCACCAGCTTGCTGTTCATCACGCGTTTGATGTGGATGTGGTAAGTGATTTTTTTGTGCTTAGGCAACACTTGTCCGCTGAATTTCACTTCGGCGCAACCGAGTGCGCGTCCGCGTCCTGGTGCGCCCGTCCAGCCCAAATAAAAGCCTACCAATTGCCACATTGCATCCAAGCCCAAGCAGCCTGGCATCACGGGATCGCCAACAAAATGGCAGCCGAAAAACCATAAATCGGGGTTGATGTCTAATTCAGCGATGATTTCGCCTTTGCCGTATTTGCCGCCCGTGCTGTTGATTTCAACGATGCGGTCAATCATCAGCATATCGGGCAGCGGAAGCTGGGCATTGCCCGCGCCAAACAGTTCGCCGCGCCCGCAGGCAAGCAGTTCGTCTTTGGTGTAGCTGGATTGGGGGGTGAATGTGGTCATGTATGTTTTCCTTAAAAATGCCATCGCGGCGCGGTGAACAAAATATAGAATGTCTATTCTATTGCATTACGGCGACGGGCGCAAATGCCAAGGCAGCCTGAAAACGAGCGAAGCAAGTTTCAGCGAAGCTAAAACGGCATTTAAAAAATATTTTCAGGCTGCCTTGAATCAAGTTCCAAACCGTCAAAGCTGTATCCGCATCAGCCGCATATCCAGGTTTTCGCGTCCCCAGCGGGTTTTTAGCAGCAGGCGCAGGATAAAGGGATAGCGCGGGGCGCAGATGCTGCTCCGACCGATTTCTTCAATCAGGCGGCTGCCCGCCGCGAGTTTCAAAACGTCGTTTGCATTGCACACGCCCCAGCGGAATTCGGGCGGCGTTTCGCCCATTTGCCGCAGCGCGTCGTGATGCCGTGATTTGCCGACCATTTTTTTAGCCAGCGTATCCATCACCACCTGCGTGCCGGGCAGTTTGCGCTGCACCATTTGGAAAAACGCCTGCACCTGCGCTTCATCAAAATACATCAGCACGCCTTCAATCACCAGCAGCACGGGCTTGTCGTGCGCGGCAACGGTGTCCGTCCAGCTCTCGTCAAACATGGATACGCCCAGATAATGGTTGCTGGATTCGGGCAGCAGCATCCGCCGCACGTCGATTACTTCGGGCAGGTCAAGGTCGTACCACGCGGTAATGTTTGGGCGACCCATGCGGCTCGTAGCGCGCGTCCAAACCCGCGCCCAGCTGCACCACCACCGCATTGGGGTGACCGTCGATAAACCGCTGCGCCATTTCGTCGAGCAGCCGCGCCCGCCCGCAGCAGCCAGCTTGCGACGCTTTGGCTTTGGCAAAGGGGGTGAAGTCGTAGTCGATCAGATCCAGCATCCGCGCGGCTTCTTTGTCATGCAGCAGCGCATCGGGGCGCTCGTATTCCACGGCTTTTGCCCACAACGGAATCAACATGGTGCTGGATAAAACGGTGATGTCTTTGGGGGAAATTTTCTCGCTCATTTTTCTGTCTCCTGCTTGTTGTTGGTAATTGTTTTTAATGAACAATATACGCCTAAGCCTACGCACGGGCAATGCGTTTGTTACTCGCTAAAAATGCGTGCGCAGCAAGGCGAACAAACTGAGGCAGCCTGAAAACATTTGCCAAAAAAATTCAGGCTGCCTTAAAGACAGCCTGAATGCTTAAACTACATCAAATTACCATTGATAACCCGCGCCGATAGTCGCACCGAATTTGCCTTTGCTATTGCCAGTGGCAATGCCTTTAACAATCCAGTTGCCGCCATCGTTGATGGCAGAGAAGCCCACCGCGTAACCTTGTTTACCGCGATAAGTGCTGCCTGAAACGGCAACCATGCTCTTACCAGGTAAGTAGGCTTGTGGCAAGCCCGCAGCAGCCATAGCAGCCGCAGTACCTGCATCAGCTTCATCAGCCACTTTGTTGATTTGCCCTGCCACGCCTTGCAATTGCGATACGTTCACAGCATCGGTAGGCGCAACGCCTGCGGCAACATTGTGGATGGTTACAGGAGCATTGCTATCGCCGCCAACCAAAGTAACGTGGTTGGTTGGTGTGCCACCATTTGGCGCAGCATTGCCGTTAGAGTATTGAACAATACCCGCGCCACCTGTTTGCAATGCGTTGATCGCGCTATTGGTTGCATACAGTTGGCTACCGTTAATGGCATCGGTGCTGTCTGCGCTAATCAAACCAGCGGCAACATTTTGTACGCGGCGTTCTGCGCCCACATCACCCACGCTCACCACGCCAGTTGGCGTTGCGCCTGCGTAGTTGTAGGTTGTGCCGTTGATCACGCTGGATGCGTAAGTGGTTGTGCCTGCGCTGGATGCGGTTGCCGCAGCATTTGCGCTGGCATTGCTGCCCAATACCACAGAGTTCGCCACGTTGCTGGTGGAGTTATTACCCATCACAAACGTATCGGTGGTGGTAACGGTGTTGCTGTTACCCACGATACGGCTGTTGTCGCCAGTCAGCGTGTTGTTGTTACCAAACGCACCCGCTTCGTTTGCGCTCACCACGCCATTGTTGTTACCAATGGTGTAAGTGCCGTTGCCGGTAATGGTTGTCGGATCACCAATCGCACCAGAACCAATACCCGTAACAATATTGCCCGTACCAATAGAGATCGAATTTTTACCAGTTGCTTCGGCACCTTTACCCAATGCCACGCTGTTTTCTCCATCAGCCTTAGCTTGGTAACCAACAGCTGCGCCATAAGCACCTTTAGCAGCAGAATCTTCTGGGTGGCTGAGTGTACCTGCCGTGCTTTGCGAGCCTGTACCATCATTCACGTGGAAGAATTTAATCCCACCAGTGTTCATTTTCTTAATCGCATCAACAACGGTGTTTTGGTTGTCGGCAACGTTGCCATACACGTCATAAGTCGTGAGGTTAGGCCTGTCCGTACCAATCACATTGTTAGTGAGATTATTCACATTGGTTTGCGCAGCTTTCAACTGACGAATGTTTACAGCATCGGTATCGTTCACACCATCGCCAACATTGGTGATAGTGTTGCCACCGTTGTTCAAGCCGTTGCCTGTTAGGCTCACATTTTTGCTTGGGTCGGCTGGGTTATTGATGGCGATACCGCTGTTATCCACTTTGGTGTTGCCCGCGGTAACGCTGTTCACATTCAAGTCTTTTTTCAGACCCACGGTTACTTCGCCATTCGCGCCCACTTGGGTTTGAATGTTGCTGCTGTCGTAATCCGCAAATGTGCCTGCGCCTGTGCCTTTAATGCTCAGCGTTTCGCCCGCTTTAATGGTTTCGTCCGCAGTAGTTACACCCGCTGCTTTGCTGTTGCCTGCAATGGTGAAGCCTGCGCCAGCAGAATTAGCGGCATTGGCTACGGCTAACAACTGGTCTTCGGTGGCGGCACGACCGCTGGTAATTGGCGTATTGGCAGGATCCCAAGTGATGTTGGTCAAGCCTGTTACGTTGCCGGTTGTGCCGTCAATTTTCACGGGGTTGCTACCTGTCCCGCTGCCTATCGTAACGGTGTTCGCCAGTTTGAAGCCGATTTGATTGTTGCTTACGGTGGTAACAATGTTGCCATCGCCCGCGTATTTAACGGTTTCGCCCAGTTTCACGGTGTCCGCTGTGCCGTTATCAGCATCAATCTTGAAGCCGTTGTTCACCAGTTTTTGCACGCTGTTGTTCAAATCGCCAGCGTTTACAGCACGGTAGGCATTATCTGGGTTGGTGATGTCGCCCGCGCTGGCCACGTTGTTCAGCGTTGTGCCGCCCGCCATGATCATGATGCCTGTATCAGGGTCTTTGGTGGCAGGGGTGGCGGTGGTTGCACCGTCTGCACCTTGCATAGAGGCAATCACATCACCCGCAGCCACTTGTGTGCCCGCACCATTAGGTTGGTCGTAGAAGTTGCCGTCTGTGTGTTTGTACACTTTGCTGCCATCGGCTTTGGTGTAAACCACTGGGGTTTGTGCATCTTGCACCACTTGTTGTGCATTGAGTGCATAGGTAAAGCTGCTGCCTGTTTGTTCTACGGTCAGTCCGCTGCCTGCTTTCAATGTCAGGGTGTCGCCTGCTTTAATCAGCTCTTGCGTTGGTGCTGCGCCTGTGGTGTTACCACCCGCAGTAGCTTTAAAGCCGCTGCTGTTGATGGCATTGGCAATATCGCCTGCGGTTACCAGTTTGCCTGCATCGCCTGTGGCAGGTGCGGCTACTTTGCCAGTATCCGTACCCGTAGCAGGTGCTAAGGTTACGGTGTTCACACCTACTTTATATGGGTCGGTGCTGGAACCTGTGCCAGTTACGGTTACTGGGCTATTATCGGCAGCCTGAACTTTGGTTTTGGCAGCATTCAGCTGTGCCACATTAACGGCATCGGTGTCTTTTACCCCTTCGGCAACATTGCCCAAGGTAACGGGTTTGCTTGGATCGCTACCCACCAGATTTATGGCATTGCTTGGTGTTGTGGTGTTGTTGCCTGCGGCATCAGCATAGCTCAATGGAGTGTCAAATTTCACTTCGGTTACGCCATTGGTGCTGGTTACGTTGGCTACTGTGCCTTGTCCATTAACAAAGTTGATGGTGTCGCCATGGGTAACAAAGTCTTTGGCTGCGCCATTGCCTTGTACGTTAAAGCCTGCGTTCAATACGTCGTTAACGGTGGCGGCGTTGTTGCCTTTGTTGCCTGCTGCCAAGGTAGCACGATCGTTACCGCTCGGATTGCCGGTGGCATTGCTCGTATCGGCAAGGTTGCCTTTCACGTTGGCCAATGTGGTCGGTTTAGTGGTGTCACCGGCTGCATCCTGCATGCTGGCAATCACGTCGCCGGCGGCTACTTGGTTACCTGCGCCGTTAGGTGCATCGTAGAAGTTGCCATTCGTGTGTTTGTATACTTTCGTGCCGTCGGCTTTGGTGTACACCACCGGGGTTTGGGCATTCTGCACTACAGTTTGAGCATCCAATGCGTAAGTGTAGGTCTGGTCACCGTTGGTAGCGTCCACATCCTGTTTCACAGTCAAACCGTTACCGGCAGCAAAGGTAACTTTTTGACCGGGTTTAACGGTAGTGGCGGTGGCCGTAGTACCGCTGGCCAGTCTGCCACCGGCAGTGGCTTGGAAGCCGCTGTTGTTGATGGCATTGGCAATGTCGCCTGCTGTGGCCAGTTTGCCTGCGTCGGCTGCGGCTGGCGGAGTAACTTTGCCGTCGTTGGCTACGGTCAATGGAGTTGTGGCTATAGCTTGTGTAGTAATCTGATTCGCTACAGCTTTCAATTGAGCAACGTTCACCGCATCAGAATCTTCTGTACCAGCAGCCACATTAATAATCTGACGGGTACCATTCTGTGTACCAACTGATACCGCACCCAACTCGCCTTTTACTGTAGCTATAATATTGTTTTGATCCGCATTAGAAGCTGATGCCAATGCATAAACCTGATTGTTAGCCACAGTAGGTGCTGCATTAGCCTGAACTTTAGTCGCATCGATAGCGGCACGAGTAGCCTGAGAAGTATGACCTAATGCAACCGAACCAGCTGCTGCTGCAACGGTAGAACTATCCGCACCAATCGACACACTGTTATTACCAGCTGCATTGGCACTAGAACCAATAGAGATACTATTTTCTTGAGAAGCCACTGCACCCGCACCAATAGCCATAGAAGCTTTACCGCTAGAGCGGGCATTAGAGCCGATGGCAACAGCCTGTTCTTCTTCCGCACGGCTAGCACCAAGAGTAACTGCTTGACGACCCGCTGCATAAGCGGAATCGCCAATTGCAACTGCGCCCTCAGAGTTCGATTGGCCAACAACAGATTTTTCCGCAATTTCAGCGCTACCAACGGCAACAGAACTAGCACCAGCCGCTTTAGCATTAATCCCTGCTGCCAAGGCTTTGCTGCCAGTTGCACCGTCATTATTATAGTTATTGTCAGTATTTGCGCCGTTTACATGGTAGAAGTGAATACCATTACCACCGGTAGCTGTAATTTGTTCTTGTAAACCTTTAGCCACATAGAACAACTGGCTACCGTTAATGGCATCAGTGCTAGCCGCAGTAATTGCGCCTGGCGCAACATGTTTGATTTGGCGTTCAAAACCTGCCGCACCAACAGAAACTTGGTCACCAGGAACCACCTTGCCGCTACCAGCAAACGGGCTAGTCCCTCCACCGTAGGTGATTGCACCAATTGTGGCAGACGGCACATCAGTAGCGTTTGTTGCAGTTGTACTACCTGCACCTAAGGCAACAGCATTGGCCAATGTAGCATTTGCCCCTACACCGAGTGCAGCCGAATAATCACCCGTGGCATGAGATTTCGTACCTACTGCTGTTGCCAAATCTGCTGCCTTAGAGGAAACACCCACAGCAACCCCTGCTTGACCAGTAGATGTGCCGATATAGCGATTACCGGGCGTAAAATTAACCAAGTTTTGCCCCGTTAAGGTTCGATATTGTTTGGCCAGTGCCGTATCGTTATACGCATCATTATCAGCAGATGGAGAAGTCACTCGATACACTGTGGATGCTACCGAATCCAAATCATCACCACCGATGGCAATTGAAGAATCGCCTACTGAACGAGTATTTGCACCAAGTGCTACAGACTGATCTCCCGTAGCCTGAGCATCAAAACCAAAAGCAATGGACTGTGATTTAGAAGCTACTGACTCAGGACCAAATGCAATCGTCTGCAACCCGCCCGATCTGGCTTGCTTACCAATCGCGATATTATTCATTGTCTTATCAGGAACATTTTGTATTCGGTAGTAAGTTGCCGAGTTGGTTTCTGTGGATGCGTCATACCCCAACGCAATTGAGTTCTCTCCATCGGCCTTAGCATTCCAACCAGCAGCTATAGATCTCTTACCTGTAGCTTTAGCACTACCATTCCCCCCCACATCACTACCACTTGGACTAATAGCAACGGTCCATGGTGCAGATCCGTTTGAGATGCGAGCATCCGCTGCCATTGCGACCTGTGCTATAGAAGGTATAGCAATAGAAGCAGAAATTGCCAGCATTTTGAAACCGAAGCGGGAAACCGCATTGCCGCCAGCAACGGAAGATACGGATACGCCGCCGTTTGATGATTTTCCTTGTGCGGGAGCAAACTCGGGAACGGCAACCCATGTGCGGGTTGTTTCATTCCAGACTGTTTTGTAAATTTTATTCATCTTTAAAATGGCCTTTTTGAGATTGAAAACAAATTTGGGAGGTGTGCGGATGATGCCGTTCCTGCCAAGACTCGTTGTGCGGTGTGGTTATTTGCGAAACCTGCCGTTGCCGAAAACGATTTCCCGACAAACGGCTGACCAAGCAAATACACTTACCGCTTAATTGTAAAGCGGGATTATAGCTTTTTGGAGGCGGCCTATCTAACTAAAATTAGATATTTAAAGGAATTTTGTTGCTTTTTCTGATAGCGCTAGTGTTTTTCTGCAACAGTTTTCTTGAAATTGTTTAACAGAAAGGCAGCCTGAAAATCTTTGCAGAATTTTAAAGATTTTCAGGCTGCGGGAGGAATAAGGCGGTTTTCAGGCTGCCTTTTTATGCTTTGGCGCATTGGATTACCCCCCAATCGCCTACCAATCCCCTAAGCCGCCAACTGTTCCGCCAAACGATCGGCTTCCGCTTCCGCGTGCGCCAGCGATTGCGCCAAACGCTCGTCGCCAAATTCGTCGTATTCCGCCGCAATGGCATAAGTGTCGGTGATGCCCAGATAGGCAAACGCGGTGCGCACGGCAGGCTCAACATGGTTGCGCGCTTCAATGCGCCCGCCTGCGCCGTAGCCATAATCGCCGCGCGAAGAGACGATAACCAGCCGTTTGCCTTGTTCCGCCAGCAGCGGCCAATAGGGCTCGCCCGCGCGGTTGCGGTCAAAACCGAAGGTGCGACCGACGCGCACGATGTTGTCAATATAGGCTTTGAACTGTGCGGGCATGGAAAAGTTATACATCGGTACACCCGCTACAATCAGATCGGCGCGGATCAGCTCGTCCACCAGTTCATCGCTTTCACGCAAAACTTCGCGCATCCAATCTTCGCGCTGCGCTTCGGGCGTGAATGCCGCGTGTATCCATGCGCCGCTTACGGGCTTGGGCGGATGAATGCCGACATCGCGGTAAACCACTTCGCAATCGGGCTGCAAGGCTTGGAAACGGCGGATAAAACGTTCGCTCAATCTGCGGCTGTGCGAGCCGTGTGGGTCTTTGCCAGAAATGCCGCAGCGGGCGCTGGAATCAATGTGTAGGATGGTGGTCATATAAACTCCCGATACATGAGTTGCAAGAAGATATGGCGCAGTTTACAAATTGATTTTATTGGCAACAAACGATATATTTTCAGCCGATAAATAAGATTGGCTCATCTATTATGCCCCGTTTTCCTTTTTCTCTTGATGCCTTGCATGCCTTTGAAGCCGCCGCCCGTTTGGGCGGTTTTAAGCAGGCGGCTGCCGAGCTTTCGGTAAGCGCCACCGCCATTAGCCACCGCATCCGCCTGCTGGAAACGCAAATCGGCAAGCCGTTGTTTGAACGCAAAGTGCGCGCGGTGGTGCTAACCGACGAAGGCAGGATTTTGGCCGATGCCGCCCGCCGCAGCTTTGCCGAACTGGCGGGGGCGGTGGCGCAAATCCGCCATGTTGCGCGGCAAAGCGTGATTGTGTCGCTGATGCCCGAATTTGCCGTGCAATGGCTGATGCCGCGCCTTGCCGATTTTCAGGCTGCCTGCCCCGATATTGAGCTGCACATCCGCGCTTCTTACGATGTGGCGGATTTGGCGGATGGCGGCGCGGATTTGGCGGTGCGCTACGGCGAGGGCGCGTGCGACGATGCAGACGAAACCGTATTGTTCCGCGAACGCTTTGCGCCTGTTGCCGCGCCCTTTCTATTGGCGCGCTTGGGCAGCAATATCGCAGAATGGCCGCTGGTGCATCTGGATTGGTACAACCCGAACCAAAACGTGGTGGGCTGGAACGAATGGGCAGCCGCTGCTGGCATGCCGCTGCAAAATATACCGCGCGGCATCCGTTATTCCGATGCCGCGCATTTGGTGCGCGCCGCCGTGGCTGGGCAGGGCGTGGCTTTAATTGGCAGGCGCATGATTGAAGCGGAACTGCGCGACGGCTTATTGCAGATTGCCCGTGCGCCCGAAATAGACGGCAGCCCCTACCGCCTGTGCGTGCCGCATCGGCATCAGAACACGGCGGCGGTGCAAACGGTGAAAACCTGGCTGCTGGCGCAGGCTGGGGTTTAACCGTTTTCAGGCTGCCTTATCCTTCATACTTGGTGCTGTGCGACAACTCGTTCCACGCCGCCATTTCTGCCGCCACTTTGCCCATTTTGCGCTGCATGGCGGCGGTAGGCGTTTTCGTAGTCGCGCACGCTGGTGTAGTCGGCGATTGGGTTTTATGGGAAACGCGCCGAGCTGCCAAGGAAAGATGTGCGCAGCCCACCCGGGCAGACGGCGGTGGCGCGCACGTTAAAGTCGCGCCCTTCGTCGTCCACGGCTTCGGTGAGCATGATGACGGCGGCTTTGCTGGCGCTGTAAATCGCCTGGCCGGGGTCGGTAACGCTGCCTGAAATCGACGAAATATTGAGAAAGCGCCCGCTTCTTTGCGCACGGTAAACGGGCATCACGGCGCGGATGACGTTCATCATGCCGAAGACGTTGATGTCGAAATTGGCGCGGATTTCGGCGTCGGAAAGCTCTTCAATCGCGCCGACCAGGATGTAGCCTGCGTTGTTGACAGTGATGTCTATGCGCCCGAAGCGTTCGGTGATGGTGGCGATGCCGCGGCGGATGTCGGCTTCGTCGGTGAGCGCCATAGTGAGCGCGATCAGGTTTTCACTGTCGCCAACTTCGGCGCACAGTTTGTCGGCGTTGCGCGTGGTGGCGGCGACTTGGTGTCCTGCGGCGATCAGTTTACGAGCCAAACTTGGGATGGGTTTGCATGGGGAGTACTTTCGTTGTGGGTGGGTTGGGATTTTCAGGCTGCCTTGGACATGGCGTAAGGCAGCCTGAAAGTGAACAAAGCGGGTTTTTATGGTGAACGAACAAAAGCAACCGGCGGCGTTGCTGCCTACAAACTTTCAGGCTGCCTTTACTGCCGTCTAAAACTCTGCCGCCAATTCTCTGATTTGGCGCAACAGCTCGCGGCGTTCGTCCGCGTTCAGCCCGCGGATATTACGCAACTCGGCGTCGATGGGAACGGGCGCGCCGCCGTGGCGCGGGGCGAACGCGAGATATTGACCGTGGCGGCGTACGGGTTGGAAGTTGGCGTTGGTCAAGGTGATTTTGCGGGTTTTGCCGTTGATGATGGCGGGGTAGAAATAATAAGTCCGCTTAGTTTTTTGATCGGTATGGGCAACGTACAGCGGGATGGCGACGAGTTTCCACGGCTGTGCTTCGGGGCAGTTGATGGCGGTGTGTACGGCGCGGTGGCGGCGGTAGCGGGAAAACTGCCATCCACAGGCGGCGGCGGCGACGGCAGCGATGGCGGCAAAGAGCAGCAGCGGCAGCAATTCGCGGATGTCAGTAGGATTGGGGACGTTGCGCACGATGAGAGCGACAATGGCAAGGCTGCCGATAAGCATCAGGGCACACAAAATGTTTGCCAGCGGATAGCCGCCGCCAACGCTGCGGATGCTGACTTGGGTGGGCAGGCAGACGGGGAACTCGCGCGGTTCGGGTGGCGCGACGGGGCGCGAACCAAGGGCTTTGGGGAAAAAGGTTTGGCAAAAACCGTCGAGCACGGCTTGGCGGCGGCTTTTGTCGGGTTCTGCCGCCAGCGTGCAGATTAAATCGGGCAGGTGTTTGCCGTGCAGCAGGTACATCACGGGCAGGGTGATGGAGAAGTCGCGCTGGCGGGTCATGCTTTCCGACAGGCGCAGATATTTGGCGACGCGCGCTTCCATTTGCTCGAGCGTGGCGTTATCGGGCAGCGGCTGCTCGGCTTCCAGTTCTTCCAGTTCGGCTTTGAATTTGCGTGCAGGCTCGCTGTTCAGGTACAGGGTGGCGGGAAACGGATACACGAAAACCACGCTGTTAATCTGCTCCCACGGATAAAAAACGTTTTCGCGCTTGGTTTTGCTGCCGCTTTTCGCGCCAACCCCGTCGAGTTCTTCTTCGGTAAACGCTTGGACGATGCGGATGCCGTCGGCGTTTAACACCAGTTTGGCGCGTGCATCGGCGGCGCGGTAGAGCAGCAGGGCGGCGAACACTAGGCAGCACAAAACAATCAGCGCGCCCGTTAGGACGGTTTTCAGGCTGCCGTCAAACAGCATGGTGGATGCAACGGCGGCAACGGCGAGCGGGATGAGCGACAGCAGCAGTGATTTCAGACGGGCATTGGTGATGCGGATTTCGGCGGGCATGGGGGCTCTCTGATGTGGATTAGAGTGTGGTTCGGATGGGTTGGGTTTTTCAGACGGCATCACATTATAGGCAATAGGCATAGGCAGCCTGAAAAAACCTTGCTTGAATGATTGAACAAAGGCAGCCTGAAAGCGGTAAAACGGGTTTTCAGGCTGTGCCGCCCACGCAAAAGGCGGCCTGAAACAGAAAAATCACGTTTCAGGCCGCTTTTGCTGTGCGTTCAAATCAGGCTTTCAGGCTGCCTCACCAGCCTGCCAGCACCACTTTGCCCACCATGTCGCCGCGTTCCACCATCTGATGCGCGCGGCGCAGGTTGGCGGCGTTGATGCCGTTGATGGTTTGCGTGACAGTGCTGTGCAGGCGGCCTTCGTCCACCAGTTGCGCGACTTTGGCAAGGATTTCGCCCTGGCGCGCGATGTCGGCGGTTTCGCGCATGGGGCGGGTGAACATGAATTCCCAATGCAGCGAGATACTTTTGCCTTTCAGCGGATTGGCATCGAGCACGGCGGGGTCGTCAATCAGCGCAATGCGGCCTTGCGGGGCAAGCAGTTCCGCCAGTTGCGGCAGGTAATGTTCGGTATGGCTGGTGGAAAACGCCCACGAGGGTGCGCCGATGCCGAGTTTTTCCACCTGTTCGGGCAGGCTGTGGTGATGGTTAATCACAAAATCCGCGCCGAGGCGGCGCAGCCATGCTTCGCTTTTGGAGCGCGAAGCGGTGGCGATGATTTGGATGTCGGTGAGCGTTTTGAGCAGTTGCACGGTAATCGAGCCGACCCCGCCCGCGCCGCCCACCAGCAGCAGGGCGCGGCTGCCGCCTGCCACGGGTTTGTTTACGTCGAGGCGGTCAAACAGCGTTTCCCACGCGGTAAGCGCGGTAAGCGGCAGCGCGGCGGCTTGGGCAAAATCCAGCGTGCGCGGTTTTTTGGCGGCGATGCGGCTGTCCACCGCCTGCAATTGGGCATACGAGCCCTGACGGTTGATCACGCCCGCGTAATACACCTCGTCGCCCGCCGCAAAGCCGCGCACTGCGCTGCCGACGGCTTTGACCACACCTGCCGCGTCCCAGCCCAACACGCGGTACTGCCCTTCGGCAGGCGTGTGCGCGGCGCGGACTTTCACGTCGGCGGGATTGACCGACACGGCATGCACTTCCACCAACAAATCGTGCGGCTTGGGTTCGGGCGCGGGCAGTTCGATGTCGAGCAGGCTGTTTTCGTCGCTGACGGGCAGCGGGCGGTTGAATCCGACGGCTTTCATGGTGTTTCTCCGGTTGTGAAAAAGGAGCGGCCATCATAAGATATACGCCCGCGCTTGTTAAGAACGCACTTATTTTTCAGTAGGTTACTTATAAGATACTGCAAAAGGCAGCCTGAAAAAGCAAAACGTCGTCTGAAACCGTTTTCAAAGGAACAAATCATGGGCAAAACCGCACACACCGCATTTGACTGCGCCGAAGGCTGCTCGGTGGAAGCCGCGCTGGCCGTTATCGGCGGCAAGTGGAAAGGCACGATACTCTACCGCCTGCACACCGACGGCGTGCTGCGCTTCAATGAAATCCGCCGCATCCTGCCCACGGTGTCGCAGCGCACGCTGACCGCGCAACTGCGCGCACTGGAAGCCGACGGCATCATCGAACGCACCGTCTATGCCCAAGTGCCGCCGCGCGTGGAATACCGCCTCAGCGCATACGGCCAAACCCTCGCCCCCGTGCTGGCGGCCTTGAAAGCGTGGGGCGACGCGCATCGGCAGCGGGCGAGGTAAACAATCTATTGCGCAGTTTATGCAACAATATTTTCAGGCTGCCTTGGCGTATGATGTGAAGGCAGCCTGAAACAGAAAAATCACGTTTCAGACTGCCTCCCGCTTCACAACCCCAAAGGAATCCATATGAACCTTCTCATCGGTCTTCTCCCCGCCCTGTTTTGGGGCATGCTGCCGCTGTGCGTCGCCCGCATCGGCGGCCGCCCCACGCAGCAGATTATGGGCGCCACGCTGGGCACGCTGGCGGTAGTGGTGCTGTTCTGGCTCGTGATGCAGCCTGAAACCGACGGACGAACGCTCCTGATGGGCTTTTTATCGGGCGCGTTTTGGGCGTTCGGGCAGATGAACCAATACCGCGCCTACACGCAAATCGGCGTGTCGCAAGCCCTGCCGATTTCCACGGGGATGCAACTGGTGGGCACCTCGCTGATGGGCGTGGCGGTGTTTGGCGAATGGAGCAGCGCGACGCAGAAAATTGTGGGCGCGCTGGCGCTGGTGCTGATTATCGCGGGCATCGCGCTCACCACCAAAAAGGAAAATCCACCCGCCGACGGCAAAGGCAGCCTGAAAACCGGCATCATCACGCTGCTGATTTCCACCGTCGGCTATGTGGGCTACTCCTTTTTCCCCAACTTCACCGAGTCTTCGGGGCAGACGAAATTCCTGCCGCAGGCGGTGGGCATGGCGACGGCGGCGGTAGTGCTGTCGCTGCTCGCCCGCGACGGCAGCCGTCCGTGGGACAAAAAATCACTGCAAAACCTCATTGGCGGCGTGGTGTTTTCCTTTGCCGCGCTCACTTATCTGATGTCCATCGAACCCGCCCGCAACGGCGTCGCCACAGGCTTTACCCTGTCGCAGATGAATGTGGTCATCGCCACGCTGGGCAGCATTTTCCTGCTGGGCGAAAAGAAAACGCGCAAAGAAATGCGCTTTGTGCTGGCGGGGCTGGCGATGGTGGTGATTAGGTGGGGTGATGATTGGGCTGAATGGTTAGGCAGCCTGAAAAATAGCAAAAGCAGCCTGAAAACATATTTTCAGGCTGCCTTTATCAAAACAGCTCACGCACTAATGATGCGAATGCCCAATCTGGAATGTGAGCGTGCTGTAATTCGCTATTTTTTGGCATACCTTTTGGTCGGAGAAATCCGATTTATGCTCCACGCTTGCCTTCCAAAAGCCTTGTCGCAGCGGAATAATCGCCACCGTACCATCATCGCCCGTGGTGTCTGAAAACGCCTGCGCTTCCACCTTGTGCGATTTGCGTCTATCGCTGGTGTCAAAGCCGTCAAACGTTGCCGTGAGCGTGGCATTGGGCAGCGGCTCGCCGTTAAGCAACACTTTCACCTTAAAGCGCTCGCCCACCTGCACATTGGCAGGGTTATCCAGCGGTACAATCTCCAACATCTGCCCCACAGGGCGCGTAATCACCGCCGTATCCGCGCTTTCATGCCCCACGTTCACAATATTCTTGCCATACATCCGCGTTTGCTCGCAATAAGTGGCATCGGGCATTTCTTTCATATTCTGCCGCTTCCAGCCCGCCGCGTTTTTTGACCAAAACGTTGGCTGATATTCCGCCAACACCAAAAAACTGCCGTCTTTCACGGGCTTCGCGCTTTCATATTGATAATTGTGCAAACCTTTTTGCACCAAGTTTTGCTTGCCCTGCGGCGTAATCAGTTGCAACGGCTTAAAAATATCCAACCGCTCTTTGGCAATCGGCTCAAATTCGGGGAACTCGCCATAGCCCAATTCCGCTTTCAAAATCTCGCCGCCGTGCGTGTGGTTGGTGGACACCCACACCCGATGCGCATGGGCAGACAACGAAACAGCGCACAACAGCGCCGCCAATACTGCTTTTTTCATGACTCTTTTTTCCTTTGTTTATTGAGTGCAAAAGTGCGGCGCAAATGTTATGGCATAACGCGGTTTTTGTAAAGATTTGTTTGCGTGGCAGCGCATCTTGTTTACAAAATGATGGGTAAATGATTGGCAAATCATCGGCAAAACGCCTAAGGCAGCCTGAAAAGCAAAATTGGACACCCATCCAGCAAGCTCCTATAATTCGGCAGCCTGAAAAGACTAAACCAATATTTTGTTTCATAAAATTTTGCCTGTTGCCATTGTTTTCGCTTTACCAAACTCGTTTTAGCTTCGCAACTCCGCTTTGCTACGCAGGCTGCCTTTGCCATTCCATTTCATTATGTCTCATTCTCTTGCCTACTGGTTTGCTACCGTCCTCACCTTTGCCCGCCGCGAAGCCAAAGAATTGCTGCGCGACAAAATCCGCCTGTTTTTCGCCGCGCTCGGCCCGGCGATTATGCTCGCCGCCGTGGGCTGGGCGATTTCGTTTGACGTGGCGAACCTGAAATTTTCCGTGTTAGACCGCGACCAATCGGCAGCCAGCCGCCACATGGTTGAGTATTTCCGTGGCTCGCCGTATTTCAAAGAGCAGCCGCCCGTGTATTCCCTGCAAGAAGCGGAAGCGCGCTTGAAAAGCAACCAAGTGGTGCTGGTGATTGATGTGCCGCCCGATTTCGGGCGCAGCTTGGCACAGGGGCGGCAGCCTGAAATCGGTTTTTATATAGACGGCACCATTCCATTTAACGCCAGCAACATCCAAGCCTACGCGCAAAGCATGGTGCAGCGGTATAACTTGGACACGCTCAAAGCGCGCGGCATGGATTTGCCCAAAGCCGCCGCCATTGTGCCGCGCTTTCTTTACAATCAAGACTTCAAAAGCATGAACGCGATTGTGCCCAATGTGTTGATGATGGTGCTGACCATGATTCCTGCGATTATGACCGCGCTTTCGGTGGTGCGCGAACGCGAAATCGGCTCCATCGCCAATTTATACGCCAGCCCCGCCAGCGTGCCGCAGTATCTGATTGGCAAGCAACTGCCTTATTTGGCGATGGGCGTGTTTAATTTTGTGTCGCTTTCGCTGATGATTGTGTTTTGGTTTGGCGTGCCGCTCAAAGGCTCGCTGACGGCGCTGTTTATCGGCACGCTGCTGCACGTTGCGGCGGCAACGGCGTTCGGGCTGCTGGTTTCGGCGTTCACCAAATCGCAAACGGCGGCGTTTTTCATCTCTGCCATCGGCAGCGTAACCATTGCCTCCAATTTCTCGGGCCTGATGTATCCCGTCTCCACCATGAGCGGCGGCGCGTATGTGATTGGTGTGAGCTTTCCCGCGTCGTGGTATCAGCGAGTGTCCATCGGCGGTTTTACCAAAGGTTTGGATATGTGGGATTTTGGCAAGGAATACGCCATGCTGGCGATGTTTGCCGCCGTGTTTTTAACGCTGGCGTGTTTGAGTTTGCAAAAGCAAGAGAAATAACGCTTAGGCAGCCTGAAACTGGTTTTTCAGGCTGTCTCATCCCCAGAAAGCATCTAAAATGCGTACCCTAAAAAACATTCTCGCCCTATCGTCTAAAGAACTACGCAGCCTGTTGAGCGACACGATTTTGGTGATTTTCATCGTGATGATGTTCAGTACGATGGTGTACAACACCGCCACCAACGCCACATCCGATGTGAGAAACGCCAACATCGGCATCGTGGACTACGACCGCAGCCCGCTCACGCGCCAAATTGTTGCCGCGCTGCTGCCGCCGCAGTTTGCCAAGCCCGTTTACATCAACCCGCAAGACACGCATGAATTGCTGGACAAAAGCCAGCTCACCTTTGTGTTGGAATTCCCGCCGAACTTCCAGCGCGACGTGTTGGCCGGGCGCGCGCCCGAAGCGCAGCTTTTGGTGGATGCCACGGCGATGACGCAAGCGGGCGTGGGCTCGAGCTATATTGCGCAGATTTTCAGCCGCGAAATCCAAGAATTTATGGGCGTGAAGCAACAAATCAGCCAAGCGATGCCCGTGCGCGCGGCGGTGAACCTGCAATACAACCCGAACAACCAAAGCAGTTGGTTTATGGGCGCGGCGATAGCGGGCAACAATATTATGTTGATTACGCTGGTGTTGGTGGGCGCGGCGGTGATTCGGGAGCGCGAACGCGGCACGATGGAGCATTTGCTGGTGATGCCGGTAACCGCCACCGAAATCGTAGCTTCTAAAATTTTGGCAAACGGCTTGGTGGTGAGCGCGGCGGCGGTGTTGAGCATGAAGTTTGTGGTGGGCGGCGCGGTGGGCGCGGAATTGGTGGGGTCGTTTGGGCTGTATGCGCTGGGCGTGGTGTTGTTTATGTTTTCGGTGGCTTCGCTGTCGGTGATGCTCGCCACGCTTGCGCCCACCATGCCGCAATACAGCCTGCTGATGGTGCCCACTTACATCGTGTTCATGATGTTTTCAGGCAGCACTTCGCCGCGCGCCAATATGCCCGAAATGGCGCAGCGGGTAAGCGAATATTGGCCCAGTACGCAGTTTGCTTACTTTGCGCAATCGGTGATGTTTCGCGGCGCGGGGCTGGAAACGGTGTGGGTGCAGCTCGTTGCGCTGTCGGTGGCGGGGGTGGTGTTTTTGGGGCTGGCGCTGGTGCGGTTTCGCAAGATGTTGGAAAAACAAGGCTAAGGCGGGTAAACGCGCGTTGTGCGGCAGCCTGAAACGATACCCTCCCGTTTTCAGGCTGCCTCAATCTGAAATCAAACCGCGCGGCGCAAAAAAGGGCGCATTGAAAAATACGCCCTTTGGCTGATGCGGGCTGTTGCATTTTGCTTCGCCGCATTTCGCTTTGCCGCCGCGCCTAATTCACGCGCACGGAAGTCATGCTCAATGCGCCGCCCACGATTTCATCGTTAAACAGCTCCACCGCTTGCCCGTCATCGTGCTGCGCCAGCGCATACAGCAGCGGCAAAAAATGCTCGGGCGTGGGCGCAGACAGCCGCGCGGCTTCACCCCATTGGTTCAGATAATCGGCAATGCGGTCAAACTCGCCCTGTTGCAGCGCGGCGTTGATATGCAGCCTGAAATCCTGCGCCCAGCTATACGGCGGCGCGTCGGAGCGGAACGCTTGCAGGTTGTGCACGATGTTGCCGCTGCCCACAATCAGCACGCCTTGTTCGCGCAGCGGGCTCAGGCGTTTGGCTTGTTCAAAGTGTTCCACGCTGCTGAGCGATGCGTCCAAACTGAACGGCACAACGGGGATATCGGCATCGGGGAACATCGGTTTGAGCACCGTCCACACGCCGTGGTCTAGCTCCATATTGGGATCTAGCTGGGCGTGGGGCAACAGGCGGCACACTTCCTCCGCCAGCTCGGGGCGCGGACTGCTGCCCACCCAAGTGCCGTTGCCGTAGCCGTGCGCAGACACGCACAAAATGGCGCGAGGCGCGGGCAGGCTGTCGCCCACTTGGCGGAAGACGCGGTTGTAGGCGTTGTCTCGCAACACGTTCATCGGGCTGCCGTGCCCGAGGAATAAGGCGGTGTTCATGCTGTTTGCTCCGTTGTCGTCGTCCCCATTCAGCCTTATACGGCGTTGGCTCGCCTTGCTGTACTACTTGTACTATCTGCGGCTCGCCGCCTTGTCTAAGGCTGAATGGAAACCACGAGTAAGTTAAATGTGGCGGCATTGTATTTTTTCGGATGATGCAAATAAATAGCCAAAAAACGAAGCAGTATTGCCCACAAAGAAACAATAGGCAGCCTGAAAACCGCAGGCGGCAATCAAACCGGCATAAACCCGTTTTCAGGCTGCCTTTACGCCGCTTCCAAGGCTTGCAACTTCGCCGCCAGTTGCGCCGCCTGCCCGCGCGCTTTGGCTTGGATTTCGTCGGCGCTGTATAACGCGGGCGATGTGCCGTGAAACCAAAACGGCGGCATAAAATTCATCTGCGCGTAATACGCGGTTTGGGCAAGGTTTTTGCAAAATTCCGCCACGGGGAAATGATGCTCGCCCAGCGTGTGGTATTCGCGCTCGGGCGCGCCCACGGTAAAGCTGGCGACAAAATTTTTGCCTTTGAGCCGGCTGCCCGCGCTGCCATAGGCAAAGCCGTAGGTGAACACGCAGTCAAACCATTGCTTCAAAATGGCGGGCATGTTGTACCAATAAAACGGATATTGGAACACGATGGTTTGATGGCGCAGCAGGGCTTGCTGCTCGGCGGCGACATCAATTTGAAAATCGGGATACAGCTCGGCGATGGGGCGGATTTCCAAATCCAAGCCGCTGCCTTGCAAGCTGTTGATAACGGCTCGGTTGGCAACGGATTGGGCGTAGTTGGGGTGGGCGAGAATGATGAGTGCCATGTTTGCTCCTTGCTAGAAAAACGCGGATTGTGGCGGCGCAAAACGGCAAAGGCAAGAGCTATCCTTTTGAATAGGTGCAAAAAAAATGAAAACGGAATGCACAGCTGAGTGCTTAGAAGCAAACGGCAAACGCTATGCTTGCACGGTGAGCCTGGCGATGGATTTAATCGGCGGCAAATGGAAGGCGGTGGTGCTGTATCACCTGCAAGACGGGGCAAAACGCTTTGGCGAATTGCACGCGCATCTGGTGTTTGCCACCGAGGCGGTGTTGAGCCGCCAGCTGAAAGAATTGGAGCGGGACGGGCTGGTTTCGCGCACGCAATACGGCACCAAACCGCCGCTGAAAACCGAATACGCGCTCACCGAATTGGGGCGCACGGCGATTCCCGTGTTGCAGGCGGTTACCGCTTGGGGCAATGCGCTGGCGCTGGATGGCGGGTGCTTTCAGGCAAACTAAAATTGTCAGGCAGCCTGAAACTGCGCGGCAAACGCTTTGAACACGGCTTTACCCGGACTGCGGTCGTAAACGGCGAACACGATGCGCTCAAAGCAGTCGGCAAATTCAGGCTGCCGCAGGCTTTGCGCGAAGGCGGCGGCAACCTGCTCGGGCGGATTGCAGAACACGCCGCAGCCCCATGCGCCCAGCACCAGATTTTTCTGCGCTTGGTGCTTGGCAACGGCTAAAACATAATCCGCCCGCCGCTGCAAAGCCGCTGCCAACGCCGCCGCGCCGTGCGGCTCGCGCTGCAAAAACACGCCCGCATTGGGCGCAGGCGCGGTAATCACCGAAGGATAAAAGCATTCGTTCAGCAGCCCATCGCCCGACACGCGAAAAAACGGCACGCGCGGCGAATAGATGATGTGGTCGGTGTAGAGCATGGATTTTTCGGCGCGGTTGGCGGCGTAGTAATCGGGCTGTTCCAGTTGGCACAGATACAGCCCCGAGCTGCGGCACAGGTCTTCTTCCTGCGCTTTTGCGCCGTTTAAAAAGCCGCCACCTGCGTTTTTGGCGGAGGCAAAGTTGAGCAGCACCACATCGCCCACGCCTTCTTTTACCATCAAGCGATAGGCGGCTTGCTGGGTGCTTTCGGGGGTTACGCTGATTTGCGTGGCGCGGTGGTTTCGTTCCGTTTCAGGCTGCCTTAGGGTTTCGCGCCAATGGGCTAGCTCGCTGGGGCGGTATAGCACGGTGTGGCGTTGCGCGGCTTGTTGCTCGACGGAAAAATCCAAGCAGCCGCCATCGGGCAAGGGGAGCTTGCCTGTTTGGCTGATGCGCAGGGCTTGTTGGGCGAGGGTTTTGGTGTTCATGGGGATGTCCTTGTAGATGTGAATGAATGGTTTTAATTTTACTCGGTTCGTTGTTTTCAGGCTGCCTTTGATGATGACCACACTAATCGCCCTGTTTATCCTATTCGCCAGCACATTCGGCGTATTTATCGGCTTGTATGAAGACAGCCGCGACAAAATTTGGGCTTATGTTGCCGCTCGCGCGTTGCTGTTGGCAGTATCTTACGGCGCGGCAATCGCCGTATTCTGGTTTGCGCCGACCGCTTGGTGGCTGCTGTGGCGCATGGCGGCGATGTGGGCAACGTTTTACGCGCTTGCCAAAGTGAGCTTTCATTTTATCTGCCAGTCTCGGCTTAACCGCAGGCGTTAAATCCACGTTTCAGGCAGCCTGAAACCCCTTTATTCAATCTCGCAACCCAAAAGGCAAAAATCATGCACACCCCAACCAAACTCCTCGCCCTCATCATCCCGCTTGCGCTTGCCGCCTGCGCGGTAAACACCGATGTACCCAGCCGCGTGGCGGTGCCGCCGTCATTTGAGCAAGCGGGCGCGCCCAATGGGCAGCCTGAAAACAACCTTTCGCGCTGGTGGACAACATGGCAAGACCCTGTGCTGCGCGATTTGGTGGAACAAACCTTGCGCGAAAACCGCAATCTGGCGGCGGCGCAAGCCACGATGCAGGCGGCGCAAGCGCAGGCGGATTTGGCGGATGCCGTCCGCCGTCCGCAAATTGGCGCAGGGGCGAATTTATATGCCACGGGCAAACAGGATAATCCGCTGCCCGATGGGGCGCGCCAAGCGGCGGGCGGCATCAACCCGCAGCTGGGGCAGGCGGAGTTTGACAATGTGAACCTGCGCCGCGCGGCGTTGTCTGCATCGTGGTCGCCCGATATTTTTGGGCAAAAGAAAAGCGATGCCGAAGCGGCGCGACAAGTGGCGTTGGGCGAGGCGGAGCGTTGGCACGGCGCGCAACTGATGTTGGCGGCGGAAACGGCGCAGCATTATTTGAACGCGCGGGCGTTAGAAGCGCGGCAAGCGCAGGCGGCGCAGCGCGAAGGCAGCCTGAAAAACCTGTTGCGCTATGTGCAGGCGCGGTTTAAGGCGGGGCATGTGAGCGCGTATGAAGTGCGCCAAGTGGAAGCGCAACTTGCCGCCGCGCAAGCCGAAGCCGCCACGCTAGACGCGCAACGCGCCGCGCACGTTCGCAGCATTGCGGTGCTCACGGGGCAAGTGCCGCAGGGTTTCAGGCTGCCTGAAAGCGCGGCAAACGTGTTGGCAAATTTGCCTGCGCCGCCGCAAGGGGCAACGCCGTTAAACGTGCTCACGCGCCGCCCCGATGTGCGCGCTGCCGAACGCCAAGCCCGCGCCGCCGCCGCCAAGCTCGCCAGCGCCAAGATGGACAGGCTGCCGCGCTTTGACATCCAATTTGCGTGGAGCAACGGGCGCATCGGCTTGGACAGCAATTTGTCGTCCATCGCCAAAAGCACGGGCGGGCTGCTGAGCGCAGGCGTAACCGTGCCGCTGTTCACCGCAGGGCGCATCAAAGCCAACATCGCCGCCGCCGATGCACGGGTGAAAGCCGCCGCCGCGCAATACGACAACACGCTGCTCACCGCGCTGGCGGAAGTGGACAGCAGCTACCATTTGCAACGCGGCTTGTTTGACCAACGCGCCCGCGCCGCCGATGCCGCCGCGCAAAGCCAGCGTCAAGCCAGCCAATCGCGCCGCTTGTTTGAGCTGGGCAAATTGACGCTAGACCAAGCGCTCACCGCCGAAATCAACGCCAGCCAAGCGCAAGAAGCCTTGTTGCGGGCGCGCTTGGCGGAAGGGGAGAATTTGTTGCGGCTGTATCAAACGCTGGGCGGGGGATGGCAGGATTAGTTGGGGGTAGGCATTATGGCAAAGACAGCCTGAAAACGCTGGTTGTGCGTTTCAGGCTGCTTTTTGTTGAAGGCGATTGGTTTGGGTGGCGTTTGTTTATGGATGAATCTTGTTTACCAACTCGTTCTTGTTCGCCAACAAGGGCAGCCTGAAAATGGGCAGAGTTGGCGCATAGGGAAACTGGCTGCGCTTGTATCAAGCATTGCACATCAGTTAGCCAAACCAGCTTGGCTTGACAGATAAAAGGCAGCCTGAAACTTGCTTAGTGCGTTTTCAGGCTGCCTTTGCTTGCATCATCAGCTTGCGCGGAATCTTGTTTACCCGCTCACTTTTGTTTACCAATAGGGCAGCCTGAAAACAGGCGAAACGGGCAGAAAAAAACTTGCTGCGGCTGTATTAGCCGTTGAGTGGCGTTGGCAAAATAAGCGCGGCGCAGGCAGGCAAAAGCCAAGCAAGGCAGCCTGAAAACCCAATAACCGCATTTTCAGGCTGCCCCCATCCGCCGTCGCGCCCAAACCATCTGCACCCCCATCGCCACCCCCATGCACACGCAAACAGGCAGCCAAAACGCCGTGCTCAACCGCGACAATTCCAGCATAAACACAATCGCCGTTAGCCGCATATTCTGCGCCAAGCCCAAAAACACCGTTGCGCCCACAAACGCCGCCGCCCCAGCCGAAATCGGCGGCAACAGCGCATTCCAAGCCACCGCGCTGGCAAACGCTATCATCCCGCCCAGCATCATCGACGGCGTAATCCGCCCGCCATACGCCCCCGCCACCGTTGCCAGCAGCACCGCCGCCCATTTGGTTGCCAGCAGTGCCAACGCCGTTTGCCAAGTGAGCGCGTCGGCAAAACTCAGCTGATTGCCCGCCTTGCCGTTGCCCAAGATTTCAGGCTGCCACATCCCCATCGCCCCAATCGCCGCAAACGACAGCAGCGCAATCGGCAGCATTTTCCAGCTCGCCTTGTTCAGCTTCGGCAGCTTGCCATTGCTCCACGCAAACGCATTCACGCCCAGCGCAATCAACACGCCGCACACCGCCGCCCAAGCCAAAAACGGCGCATCAAACGCCACATTTTCCAAATTCGGCAAATGCGCGTATTGCACCGTATCGCCCAGCCCCACGCGCACCACCAACACTGCCACGCCGCAAGCCAACAACGCCGCCAACACCATCGGCACCGACCAAGCTGCCAGCAGCGTTTCCAACACAAACACCGTCGCCGCCAACGGCACGTTATACACCGCCGCCAAACCCGCCCCCGAAGCGCACGCCAACACCACGCTCTTTTGCGCGGGCGACAAGCGCAACCAGCCCGACAACGGCGTTGCCAGCGCCACACTCATCTCACGCGGCGCAACTTCCCGCCCCAAAGGCGAGCCCATCCCCACCGTAATAATCTGCAAAATCGCATGGCACGCCGTCATTTTCACTGGCATATCTTTTTCAGGCTGCCGCACCGCCGTTTTCACTTCCAACAACGGCGCGCCATATTTTTGCAACAGCGTCCAACACACCCCCACCACCGCGCCACACGCCAGCAACGCCACCAAGCGCCGCTGCGCCGAAGCCTGCGCCACCAATTCACGAAACGAAACGTGCCCCGTTGCCCAGCCGCCATAAAACACCCATTGCTGCACCGCGTGCAACAAATGTGTAAACCCAATCCCCACCAAGCCCGCCAACACCCCCGTTAGCAACAGCGCCACCGTCAAACGCAGCGAAAAATCCCGCGCATCCATCACATCATCCCATTCACAAAAAGCGCCTATTGTATGCAAAGCCAGCCTGAAAATCACTTATTCGCCCATTTCAGGCTGCCGCAACTATAATCCCCCTTTTCAACCCCAACGTAGAAAGAAGCAACATGACTACATTTTTCACCCGCGAGCAAATTCTCCCCGCCTACCAATACCGCAAATCCTGCCGCCATTACGACCCCAGCCGCAAAATCAGCGCCGAAGATTTCAACTACATCCTAGAACTCGCCCGCCTATCGCCCAGCTCCGTCGGCAGCGAGCCGTGGCGATTCCTCGTTGTGCAAAACCCCGAGCTGCGCCAAAAACTCAAACCCTTCGCATGGGGCATGGCGAGCACGCTGGATACTGCCAGCCATATTGTCGTTATCCTCGCCAAGAAAAACGCCCGCTACGACAGCCCCTTTATGCTAGAAGGCATCCAACGGCGCGGCATAACCGACCCCGAAACCATCAGCAAAACGCTCGCCAAATACCAAAACTTCCAAGCCGATGATGCCCATCTGCTAGACAACGAGCGCACCCTGTTTGACTGGTGCAGCAAGCAAACCTACATCGCCCTTGCCAACATGATGACGGGCGCCGCCCTAATCGGCATAGACAGCTGCCCCATTGAAGGTTTCAACTACGACGAAATGAACCGCACCCTCGCCGAAACAGGCGCGTTTGACCCCGCCGAATGGGGCGTGTCCGTTGCCGTAACCTTTGGCTACCGCGCCCAAGATATTGCACCCAAAGCGCGCAAAGCCGCGGCGGAAGTGGTTACTTGGTTGGAATAAATCCCAGCCAAAGGCAGCCTGAAAACCATTTTCCAATTTTCAGGCTGCCTTTTTGGTCAATCCATCACAAACGTTTGAGACTACTGCCCACTCCCCTACGTCCAGCCGAACGGAGCATTCTTTTTTCGGAAACAAGCGTGCGTTGTCCGACGGCGCGCGCAGCGCGACTAGTTCGCACGCGCCGAAAAAAGGATGTGGAGTGAGGGAAGTCTGCGAAGCAGACCTGCACGTCGGGGTCGCCTTTCTTTTGCTTACTTTTCTTTGGCGAAGCAAAGAAAAGTAAGTGCCCCGTCGGCACGAGACGCATGGTTAAAGCTAATCGGATGCTTACCACAAAGCACCAACCCATTTTCAGGCTGCCTTATCCTGTAAACAAAGACAGCCTGAAAATACCCCAATGGAGCGTCGGCGGCTCGCCGACATCTTGCAAACCAGCCATGCTCTGTTTGAAGCCCTTGGCGACGAGCCGTCGCCGCTCCATACCGTTTCAGGCTGCCACAACCCATAAAAGCAGCCTGAAAGCATATTTTGCGTTTTCAGGCTGCCTTTTCTCACATCCCCAAATTCCACCCTAACCCATTGTTTTACAACCAACCTAAGCTCCCACATTTTATGCTAAAATTACTCTCTTTTTGACCCCAGCAAAACGCTCGTATGACCAACACAACCGACCACCAATTTGCCAAAGAAACCATCCCCGTCAGCCTTGAAGACGAGATGAAAAAGTCCTATCTGGACTACGCCATGTCCGTCATCGTCGGGCGCGCGCTGCCCGATGTGCGCGATGGCCTGAAACCCGTGCACCGCCGCGTGCTTTACGCCATGCACGAGCTGAAAAACAACTGGAACAGCGCATACAAAAAATCCGCCCGCGTGGTCGGCGACGTTATCGGTAAATACCACCCGCACGGCGATTCCGCGGTGTACCAAACCATCGTCCGCATGGCGCAGCCGTTTTCCATGCGCTATATGCTGGTGGACGGACAGGGCAACTTCGGCTCGGTGGACGGCGACGCCGCCGCAGCCATGCGTTACACCGAAATCCGCATGGCGAAAATCGCCCACGAAATGCTGGCCGACATTGAAGAAGAAACCGTCAATTTCGGCGACAACTACGACGGCAGCGAACGCGAACCGCTGGTGCTGCCCACACGCTTCCCCGCCCTGTTGGTAAACGGCTCCGAAGGCATCGCCGTGGGCATGGCCACCAGCATTCCGCCGCACAACCTGCGCGACACACTTGCAGGCTGCCTGAAACTCCTGAACGACCCGGACACCGGCATCGACGAACTCATCGATATCGTCAAAGCCCCCGATTTCCCCACCGGCGCCACCATTTACGGCCTAACCGGCATCCGCGCGGGCTACCAGACCGGCCGCGGCCGCGTGGTCATCCGCAGCAAATCGCACATCGAACCCATCGGCAAAAACGGCGAGCGCGAAGCGATTGTGGTCGATGAAATCCCGTATCAGGTGAATAAATCCAAGCTGGTGGAAAAAATCGGCGAGCTGGTGCGCGAGAAAACCGTGGAAGGCATTGCCGAACTGCGCGACGAATCCGACAAAGACGGCACGCGCATCGTCATCGAACTTAAACGCGGCGAAAACGCCGAAGTAGTGCTGAACCAGCTATACAAACTCACCCAGCTGCAAGACACGTTCAGCATCAACATGGTTGCGCTGGTGGACGGCCAGCCGCGCCTGCTGAATTTGAAGCAGATTTTGAACGAGTTCCTGCGCCACCGCCGCGAAGTCGTCACGCGCCGCACCCTGTTCCGCCTGAAAAAAGCGCGCGCCGAAGGGCATATCGCCGAAGGCAAGGCCGTTGCGTTGTCCAATATTGACGAAATGATTGCGCTGATTAAGGCCTCGTCCGACGTGGATACCGCGCGCGAAGCCCTGATGGGGCGTGCATGGCAGTCTGCTTTGGTGAGTGAAATGTTGAGCCGCAGCGACTTGGATTTGACTTTGGCCCGCCCCGAATGGCTGCCTGAAAGCAGGGGACTGAAAAAAGACGGCTACTGGCTGTCGGACGAACAGGCGCGCGCCATTCTGCGCATGAGCCTGCGCAACCTGACCGGCCTGGACCAAGACGAAATCGTGAAAGAATACAAGTCTTTAATGGATATTATTATGGACTTGCTGGACATTCTGGCCAAACCCGAACGCGTGCGCCAAATCATCGAGAGCGAACTGGTGGAAATGCAAACCCAGTTCGGCGACGAACGGCGCAGCGAAATCAACCCGTTCGGCGGCGGCGACATTGCCGACGAAGACCTGATTCCGCCGCGCGAAATGGTGGTTACGCTTACCCACGGCGGCTACATCAAAACCCAGCCCACCAGCGATTACCAAGCGCAGAAACGCGGCGGGCGCGGCAAACAGGCGGCCGCCACCAAAGACGAAGACTTCATCGAAACCCTGTTTGTGGCGAACACGCACGATTATTTGATGTGCTTTACCAATTTGGGCCGTTGCCATTGGATTAAGGTGTACCGCCTGCCCGAAGGCGGCCGCAACTCGCGCGGACGGCCGATTAACAACGTCATCCAGTTGGACGAAGGCGAAAAAGTCTCCGCCATCCTGCCGGTGCGCGAATTTCCCGAAGACGAATACGTCTTCTTCGCCACCGCGATGGGTGTGGTGAAAAAAGTGCAGCTGTCCGCGTTTAAAAACGTCAGTGTCAAAGGCATCAAAGCCATCGCCCTTAAAGACGGCGACAGCCTGGTGGGCGTGGCGAAAACCAGCGGCAGCAGCGACATCATGTTGTTCAGCAACTTGGGCAAAGCCATCCGCTTCAACGAATATTGGACGGGTGGCGCAGGCGATGAAGACGAAGCCGAAAACGACGTTTCAGGCAGCCTGCAACAAGACGAAGAAGACGGCGGCGAAACCGAATTCAACCTGCAAACCAACAAAGGCGTGCGCCCCAGCGGACGCGGCAGCGGCGGCCTGCGCGGCATGAGGCTGCCTGAAAACGGCCGCATCGTCAGCCTGCTCACCGCCGAAATCGGCAGCGATTTACAAGTGCTCACCGCCACCCAAAACGGCTACGGCAAACGCACGCCGATTGCCGATTACACGCGCAAAGGCAAAGGCGGACAAGGCATCATTGCCATCGATACGGGCGAGCGCAACGGCGAATTGGTCGGCGCGGCATTGGTTGCCCCTAACGACGACTTGATGCTGATTACATCGGGCGGCGTGCTGATTCGCACCAAAGTGGAACAAGTGCGCGAAACAGGGCGCACCGCTGCTGGCGTGAAGCTGATTAACCTAGACGAAGGCACCACGCTGGTGAGCATTGAACCCGTGGCAGAAAGCGATGAAGTGGATGATGTGAATGCCGATGTTGATACGCTGAACGAGGGCGATAGCGCGGAGAATAACGAAGCGTAAACAAACGATGGATAAAGATAGGCAGCCTGAAAATGAGGAGAACTTGTTTTCAGGCTGCCTTTTTGGGTTTGCTGTTATCAGAGGCAGCCTGAAACAGCATTTTGGATACGTTGAACTTGGCTAAAACGTGCCGCACTCGTTTTCAGGCTGCCTCCATGCAAAACCGCGTGCGCGTTGTTGGGGCAATGCGCCCTGCGCAACAACCTTAGCCCGCAGCACACGCGCTGCACATTAAAGGCAGCCTGAAACGCTCAATCTGGCTTTCAGGCTGCCTTTTAGGGTTAGATTATTTGATGTTCAGCGGAATGCGATACAGGCGCGTAGCGTCGGTTTCGCCGTTAGGCAAACGGTTGGGCACGATGGTGTTATCGTCTTTGGAATCAATGCCAAAATCGTCGTCGTTGATAATCCACAGCGTTTTGCCGCCGTCGGCGACCCACATGCCTTCAAATTTGGACGATTGAAAATCTACGTCTTTTTTCACATCACTCACCAAAACTTTGCTCACAGGCTTGATGCCCGCAGCGGCGAGTTCTTCCCAAGTGTTTTCTTCAATCGCCTTGCCGTTCACTTTCAAGCCGTTTTCGCTGTCGGCGGGGTCGGAAACGTCGGTGGCGCCGCGCAAATCAACCAAATAAACGTGTTTCACGTCTTTGCCGTTGTGTTCGTCCACCAAAAAGCGGTGCTCGTCAATGGCGCGGATTTCGGAGTTTTTCCAATAGTCGCCACCTTGGCGATACAAATATTGCTTGGTTTTGCCCGTTGCCAAATCAAACGACAAAATGCGCGTTACCGATTTGTTTTTCACCGCATCTTTGTCGGGGTTGTGTAAGGCAGATTGCATAATGCCCACCAACACGCGGTTGCTCGGCGTGGTGGTTAAGCCTTCCATGCCGCGATTAGGGCGCAGATGCCCCAACACAGCAGGCAGGCGGCGACCGCTGGTTTTCACGCCGCGTGGGCTCATGCGTTCCAGCTCAATGCCGTTGTGATCAAAATGCACGATGTGCGGGCCGTATTCGTCGGACACCCAGAATGTGCCGTCTTTCATTACTGCCAAGCCTTCGCTGTCAATGCCCGTTATCTCGTGTTGCAAGGGCTGTTTATTAACATCCACCACCGTTTCTTTGGATGTGCCGTAGCCTTTGGGGTTGGGCAAGCCAGTGAGCGGGTTGCCATTGGCGTCTTTCAATGGAATGTCACGCAGTTTTTTGATTGTTCCGTTGGCTTGGATTTCAAAATGCCCGATGCTGGGTGTGAAGCTCGGTTGCAAGAAGATTTTGATGTTTTTGCCACCATCGGCGTTGGGGCCGCGGTCGGTTAAGCCGTAAAAGCGTTTTGGGTTTTTGGGGTCGGCATCAATAGATGAGCCGTAGCCTTTGTAAAACGGTACGCCCTGCACTTCGCCCAGTTTTTCTACGGGCATAGGGATGGTTTCAGCCATTGCATGGCTGGCGGCAAATAAGCTGATAACAGCAGCAAGAATTGTGTGTTTCATGATTTCTCTTTGTTAATTTAAAACAAGGTTTGTAAAAAACGGTGCATTTTAATTTATTTTATGTTAAGAAAGAAAGCGAAAATTAAGGGCAGCCTGAAAAAAAAGTTAAAATCATTTGTTTCTTGTTTACAAAATACCACCATGTTCAAAAAAACCGCCTTAATTCTATTCTGCGCGCTTTCGCTTTCAGGCTGCCGCAACGCGGATGATGCCGCTGCGCTGGTGCGCAAAATTAGCGCATGGCTGGGGTTTGCCCAATCCAATGCCAACAAAATCTTGCATCAGCAAACCGCGCCCAAAGCCGCCGATTTTCCCTTGCGCTTACCCGCAGGCTGGCAGCAAATCGCCTCGCTCAACAGCGAAACCTACACCAGCAGCATCGCCTTCACCCCCGCCAAAAAGAAAGCGGTGTATTACTTCGGCAGCGACGGCAAAATTGCCAGCGCGCCCAACACCGAAGGCTATTACCGCGAATGGCTGGGCACAACCACCGATGGCAAGCGCGTGGTGCAAGATTTTTACCAAAGCAGCCAAACACCGCAAACCACGCCCTTTGTGCTGGAAAACGATGCCAATATTGAATCGTTTGATTCGGATGTGAACAACGGGCGCATTGTGTGGTTCACGCGTGGCGGCGATGTGGCGAAAATTGGCGATTTTAAGCAAGGCGCGTCTGACGATATGATTTTAAGCCTGCGCCGTGGCAAAGCCGTGCTGGCGACAAAAATCGCCGACAAGGGCTTAACCAACTACATCTTGGACGACAACAACCAAATCACCGCCGTTGTTTCCGAGCAAAATAACGCCATCCGCGCCATTGTGTTCTATCCCAACGGCAGCGCGATGTTTCAAGGCGAAATCGCCGCCGACACCAAGCAACTCAACGCCACCTATTGCTGGAACGAAGCCGCCCAGCCGATTGCTTGCGACAGCATTCAAGACAAGCTGGAAGCCGAACTACAACAAACCGACAGCGCAATAGAAAGCGCTGCGCTTGATTAAGCCGCCAGCAACCAAAAGCAGCCTGAAAACCCCTTTTTTCGTTTTTCGGGCTGCCTTTTCTTTATAATTCCATCCCCAAAAGCAAACATAGGCAGCCTGAAAATGCCACACACACCACCGCCCATCGCGCAACCCGAATTCAACCTAGAAATCTTTCTCAAATCCCTGCCCAACAGCGCAGGCGTGTACCGCATGATCGCCGCCGACGGCACGGTGTTATACGTCGGCAAGGCGGTCAATCTCAAACGCCGCGTATCCAGCTATTTCCAAAAAAATGACCACTCGCCGCGCATCCAGCTTATGCTCAAACAAGTGGCGCGCATAGAAATCACGCTTACCCAAAGCGAAGCCGAAGCGCTGATTTTGGAAAACAACCTGATTAAATCGCTCTCGCCCAAATACAACATTCTGTTTCGCGACGACAAATCCTATCCCTATCTGATGATTAGTGGACACGCCTACCCCCAGCTTGCCTACTATCGCGGCAGCCTGAAAAAGCCCAACCAATACTTCGGGCCCTATCCCAATGGCTACGCTGTGCGCGACAGCATAGAAATTTTGCAAAAAGTATTCCAACTGCGCACCTGCGAAGACAGCGTGTTCGCCCACCGCGACCGCCCTTGCCTGCTCGCCCAAATCAAACGCTGCTCCGCCCCCTGCGTGGGCGCGGTTTCCGCCGAAGAATATGCCGAGCAAGTGCGCCGCGCCACTGCCTTTCTCAACGGACGCACCGCCGATTTAACCCGCGATTTGGAAGCCACCATGCACGCCGCCGCCGAGCAGCTAGACTTTGAACGCGCTGCCCAACTGCGCGACCAAATCCAAGCCCTAGCCGTGATGCAATCCAAACAATTCATCGACAGCCAAAACCAACACAGCAAACAGCAAGACATAGACATCATCGCCACCGCCCAAGCGCAAGACAGCATCTGCGTGCATTGGGTGAGCATACGCGGCGGGCGACACGTGGGCGACCGCAGCTTCTTCCCCGACACCCGCCAAGACCCCAACCCCAATCCGCAAGACTACGCCGAAGCCTTTGTTGCCCAGCATTATCTGGGCAAGCCCAAGCCCGATGTGTTCATCACCAATTTCAGGCTGCCTGAAAGCCTGCAAACCGCGTTAAACAGCGAACACCCGCGCCAAATCGTGTTCAGCCAAGGCGAGCGCGGCGAGCGCAAAGTCTGGCTCAACATGGCAACGCGCAACGCCGAACACGCCCTATCGCAACACCAGCTGCAAAACAGCAATCAACAAGAGCGCGTTGCCGCCCTTGCCGAAATCATCGGGCTGCCTGAAAACGAATTGCAACGGCTGGAATGCTTTGACATCAGCCACACCCAAGGCGAAGCCACCCTCGCCAGCTGCGTGGTGTACGACGACTACGCCATGCAACACAGCCAATACCGCCGCTACAACATCACCACCGCCAAAGCAGGCGACGACTACGCCGCCATGCGCGAAGTACTCACCCGCCGCTACGGCAAAATGCAACAAGCCCGCGAAAACGGCGAAAGCGTGCGTTTCCCCGATGCCGTGCTGATAGACGGCGGCAAAGGGCAAATCCGCATCGCCACCGAAGTGTGGGCAGAACTCGGCTTGCGCATCCCCCTCGTGGGCATCGCCAAAGGCGTAGAACGCAAAGCAGGCTTGGAAGAATTGATTTTGCCGTTCCAAAACCAGCAATTCAGGCTGCCGCCCAACAGCCCCGCGCTGCACCTGCTGCAAACCGTGCGCGACGAATCCCACCGCTTCGCCATCACAGGTATGCGCGCCAAACGCGACAAAAGCCGTGTTACTTCATCGCTCAACGACATCGCGGGCATCGGCGCCAAACGCAAAGCCGCGCTGTTAACCCGTTTTGGCGGGCTGCGCGGCGTTCAGGCTGCCAGCATAGACGACTTAGCGCAAACCGATGGCATCAGCCGCGCGCTGGCGGAAAAAATCTACGGGCATTTTCATGGCTAACCCCATCGTGCCCCCAAAGGCAGCCTGAAAGCCGTAGGCTTCAACGAAGTTAAAACAGCTTTGCAAGCTGCTACAAAGCTAAAACAGCCGTCTGCTATTGGTAAGAATCGGCGCGGGTATTGGGCATCATGACCCACAGCACGATATAAATCAAAATCCCAGGCACCGCCGCGCTGGCGCAAGAAATAATCACAAACGCCACCCGCGTGAGCGTGGGCGACCAACCCAAATATTCAGCAATACCGCCCATCACGCCCGCAATCATGCGGTGTTGATAAGAGCGGTGCAGTTTTACCAGTCGTGCCATGTTTCTCTCCTCATCATCTAATCAATCGTATATTTCAGGCTGCTGTTGCCCATCCGATAACGCAAAGGCAGGGGTTATTCTGGCATTTGCGCAGGAATCTTGTGTTTCGCTAAAAACGCGTTCAGCGCATTATTCCATTCGTGGGTCAGCGCAAGGTGTTTATCGTTAAAATCCTTAAACGCCGCGTCCAATTCGGGCGTGTTGCTGCTTTCAGCGGGCTGATTGCGCGCCAACTCCACAATTTTTTTCAAATCGGGCAACAATTTGCCAAACGCTTCGGCGTGCGCCTGCGCCGCTTTCACCAACGACATATCGCCGCGCACCGAATCATCGGGCTCTTCTTCGCGCATATCGGCCACAAAATCTTTCACATCTTCTTGCAAGCCCTCAATGCGGTATTTCGCCTCATCAAAATTACGGTTTTTCAGCGATTCAGCCACATCTTCCGTGTTCAACTGTCTCACATAATCCGCCAGCTTAAAAACATATTGCTGCGCAAACATCACATCCATCGCATCCGCATTGTCAGACGATTGCTTCATGCCCGCCGCCATTTGCGCCGCCCCACCAATCGCCGTTGCCGTGGTGTCATCCACCCCAACCAAGCCCAACAGTTTTTTAATCGTTTCCATGATAGACATATCAAATACTCCGTAAAGTTAAGGTTAAAAAAACACATCATAGGCAGCCTGAAAACCACATCAAACAACCGCCAAGCATCATACCCGACTTCACGCAAAAAGGCAGCCTGAAAACTCGGTTTCCCGTTTTCAAGCTGCCTTTATCGCTTCGTTTTATGCTTCGGGACTATCCATCACAATCGCATCCGCGGCTTCTGCGGCTTCCGCAGCAATCACTTCGCTGCTTTCAGCCACCGCCGCAGCGGCGCGTTGGCTTGCCCAAGCGGCACGGCGCGCGCGGTGGTAGCTCAAGCCCGTGCCCGCAGGAATCAAACGACCCACAATCACGTTTTCTTTCAAGCCGCGCAAGTCGTCTTTGCGACCCATAATCGCCGCTTCGGTCAGCACGCGTGTGGTCTCTTGGAACGAAGCCGCCGAAATAAAGCTATCGGTGCTCAAAGACGCTTTGGTGATACCCAGCAACACATTATCAAAACGTGCTGGCTTTTTGCCTGCTGCCATCGCAGCTTCGTTGGCAATCATCACTTCGGCGCGTTCCACTTGCTCGCCAGTGATGAAGTTGGTATCACCAGGATCCACAATGCTCACGCGGCGCAACATTTGGCGAATAATCACTTCAATGTGTTTATCGGAAATCTTCACGCCTTGCAAACGATACACCTCTTGTACTTCTTGCACGATGTAGCGCGTTAACGCCTCAATGCCTTGCAAACGCAAGATGTCGTGCGGGTCAACCGCGCCGTCCACCACCGTTTCGCCACGGTTCACCACTTGACCATCATGCACTAAAAGCTGTTTCTCTTTGGAAATTAAGGTTTCGTGGGTTACGCCGTCCAAATCGGTAATCACCAGGCGTTGTTTGCCTTTGGTTTCCTTACCAAACGACACCGTACCTGTAACTTCCGCCAGCATGCCCGCATCTTTGGGCACACGCGCTTCAAACAGCTCGGCTACGCGCGGCAGACCGCCCGTAATATCGCGGGTTTTGGTGGTAGCTTGCGGAATACGCGCCAACACATCGCCCTTGCCAATTTCTTGCCCTTCGCGCACTTGGATAATCGCGCCCACAGGGAAGGTCATGCTCACAGGCGTTTGCGTGCCCGCAATCAAAACGGGCTCGCCGTTTTCATCCAACAATTTCACCGTTGGGCGCAGCAATTTGCTGGTGCTGGCGCGGCGTTTGCCGTCAATCACCACCAAAGTGGACAAGCCAGTAACATCGTCGGTTTGTTTGGTAACGGTAACGCCTTCTTCCACGTTTTCAAATTCCACACGACCCGCGTGTTCGGTGATCATCGGATGGGTGTGCGGATCCCAAGTTGCCAGCGTTGTACCTGCTTTCAACTCTTCACCATCTTGCACTTTCAACGTTGCGCCGTAAGGGATTTTGTGCAATTCGCGTTCACGACCTGCCGCGTCCAAAATCATGATTTCGCATGAGCGACCAATCACGATGAGCTCGCCTTTGTTGTTGGCGATGTAACGCATTTGCCCGCCAAAACGCACCGTGCCGTTAGATTTAGCTTCCACTTGGCTGGCCGCCGCCGCACGCGATGCCGCACCACCGATGTGGAAGGTACGCATCGTTAATTGCGTACCAGGTTCGCCGATGGATTGCGCCGCAATCACGCCGACTGCTTCGCCCGCGTTCACCAATTTGCCGCGCGCCAAGTCGCGCCCGTAGCATTTGGCGCACAAGCCATAGCGCGTTTGACAGGTAATCGGCGTGCGTACTTTCACTTCGTCCACACCCGAATTATCAATCAAATCAACCAGTTTTTCGTCAAGCAAGGTGCCTGCTTCAATAATGGTCGCGCCTGAATTGGGATCAACCACATCGGTGGCAGTAACGCGCCCCAAAATACGGTCGCGCAGGGCTTCAATGATGTCGCCACCTTGCACCACGGCTTTCATGGCAAAGCCCTGATCCGTGCCGCAATCGTCTTCCACCACCACCAAATCTTGGGTAACGTCCACCAAACGGCGGGTCAGGTAACCCGAGTTGGCGGTTTTCAAAGCGGTATCCGCCAAACCCTTACGCGCGCCGTGGGTCGCAATAAAGTATTGCAATACGGTCAAGCCTTCGCGGAAGTTTGCGGTAATGGGTGTTTCAATGATTGAGCCGTCAGGTTTCGCCATCAAACCGCGCATACCTGATAACTGTTTAATCTGCGCTGCTGAACCACGCGCCCCAGAGTCCGCCATCATATAAATGGAGTTAAACGACTCTTGGTCCACTTCCTTGCCTTCGCGGTCAATCACTTTTTGCTTAGACAAGTTGTCCATCATCGCTTTGGCGATTTTATCGCCCGCGCGTCCCCAAATATCCACCACCTTGTTGTAACGCTCGCCGTTGGTTACCAAACCTTGACGGTATTGGTCTTCAATTTCTTTCACTTCGGCATTGGCTTCAGCAAGCAATTTGGGTTTTTCTTTTGGAATTTCCATGTCGTCCACGCAAATGGAAATACCGCCTTTTGCTGCTAGGGCAAAACCTGTGTACATCAAATGGTCGGCGAAAATCACCGTATCGCGCAAGCCGCACAAACGGAACGATGCGTTAATCAGCTTAGAAATTTCTTTTTTCTTCAATGCTTTGTTGATGTATTCAAACGGCAAGCCTTTGGGCAGAATTTCGCTCAACAATGCGCGCCCAACGGTGGTGTTATAGCGGTTAATTACGGCTTCGTATTCGCCCTCATCGTTTTTCACCCATTCTTTCAAACGCACGATGACTTTGGTACCCAGTTCCACCTGTTTGGTATGGTACGCGCGGTGCACTTCTTTCACATCAGCAAACAAAGTGCTTTCGCCTTGGGCGTTGATTTTGTCGCGTGTCATATAATACAAGCCCAATACAATATCTTGCGATGGCACGATAATTGGCTCGCCATTAGCAGGCGCAAGCACGTTGTTGGAAGCCAACATCAGCGTGCGTGCTTCCATTTGCGCTTCCAAGCTCAATGGCACGTGAACCGCCATTTGGTCGCCGTCAAAGTCGGCGTTAAACGCGGCACACACCAAGGGGTGCAACTGAATGGCTTTGCCTTCAATCAAAATCGGCTCAAACGCTTGAATGCCCAAACGGTGCAAAGTAGGTGCACGGTTCAGCAAAATGGGGTGTTCGCGAATCACTTCTTCCAAGATGTCCCATACTTCGGGCACTTCTTGTTCTACCAATTTTTTGGCTGCCTTAACGGTGGTCGCCAATTCGCGCTGTTCTAGCTTGTGGAAAATAAACGGTTTGAACAATTCCAACGCCATTTTTTTCGGCAAACCGCATTGGTGCAGGCGCAGGTATGGACCAACGGTAATCACAGAACGACCAGAATAGTCCACGCGCTTACCCAGCAGGTTTTGACGGAAGCGACCGCTCTTACCTTTAATCATGTCTGCCAGCGATTTCAATGGGCGTTTATTTGCGCCCGTCATGGCTTTGCCACGACGACCGTTGTCCAGCAGGCTGTCCACGGCTTCTTGCAGCATACGTTTTTCGTTGCGAACGATGATGTCGGGCGCGCGCAATTCCAACAAGCGTTTCAAACGGTTGTTGCGGTTAATCACGCGGCGGTATAAATCGTTCAAATCTGAAGTGGCAAAGCGACCGCCGTCCAAGGGAACGAGTGGGCGCAAATCGGGCGGCAGCACAGGCAGCACGTCCATAATCATCCATTCCAGCTTCATGCCGCTGCGTTGGAACGCTTCCAGCACTTTCAAGCGTTTGGCGATTTTTTTGATTTTGGTGTCGGAGCTGGTGGCTTGCAGCTCTTGGCGCAAGATTTCCACTTCTTTTTCCACATTCAGGCTGCGTAACAGCTCACGGATGCCTTCTGCGCCCATGTAGGCATCAAATTCTTCGCCGTATTCTTCCAGCTTGGCGTTGTAGTCTTCTTCGGTGAGCAACTGGCGGCGTTGCAGCGGAGTCAAGCCAGGATCGGTTACCACGAAGGCTTCAAAATACAGCACGCGCTCAATGTCGCGCAGGGTCATATCCAACACCATGCCCAAACGTGATGGCAGCGATTTCAAGAACCAAATGTGGGCAACGGGCGCAGCCAGCTCAATATGCCCCATGCGCTCGCGGCGCACTTTAGTGAGCGTTACTTCTACGCCGCATTTTTCGCAGGTTACGCCTTTGAATTTCAAACGTTTGTATTTGCCGCACAAGCATTCGTAGTCTTTCACAGGACCGAAAATTTTGGCGCAAAACAAGCCGTCGCGCTCGGGCTTGAAGGTGCGGTAGTTAATGGTTTCGGGCTTTTTCACTTCGCCGTATGACCATGAGCGGATGGTTTCGGGCGAGGCAATGCCGATTTTGATGGCATCAAATTCTTCTGAACCTGCTTGTTGCAGGGGGGCGAATAAATCGGTTAGGTTCATTTTTGCTCCTAATAATTGGGCGATTTTTGCAATGGGGGCGCTTTCAGGCTGCCTGAAATCTGCTTTACGGCATATTTCTATTTTCAGGCTGCCTCAGCATCGCTAGGGTTTAGATGCAGCCTGAAACAGTTTTTCAGCTTTTCAGGCTGCCTCTCTTGGCATCAATTATTTTCCAAATCAATATCCAAGCCCAGCGAACGGATTTCTTTCACAATCACATTAAACGACTCGGGCATGCCCGCATCAATTTTGTGTTCGCCTTTAACGATGTTTTCATACATTTTGGTGCGCCCCGTAACGTCATCGGATTTCACCGTGAGCATCTCTTGCAGCGTGTATGCCGCGCCGTATGCTTCCAGCGCCCACACCTCCATCTCACCGAAACGCTGACCACCAAACTGCGCTTTACCGCCCAACGGTTGTTGCGTTACCAAGCTGTATGGACCCGTTGAACGCGCGTGCATTTTTTCATCCACCAAGTGGTGCAGTTTCAGATAGTGCATCACGCCCACGGTTACTTTGCGGTCAAACGGCTCGCCTGAACGCCCGTCATACAGCGTGATTTGCGTTTTAGTGTCGTTAAAGCCCAATTTTTGCACTTCGGGATCATCGCTCGGATACGCCAAATTCAGCATCTCGTAGATTTCTTTTTCCTTCGCGCCGTCAAACACAGGCGAAGCAAAAGTTGCACCACGGCGCAGGTTATCCGCCAAAACAAAGATGTCTTCGTCGCTCAAGCTGTCCAAATCTTCGTGCTTGCCGCTGCCGTTATACAGCCTGTTCAAGAACGCACGGATTTCTTTCACCTTGCGATGCTCTTGCAGCATTTTGTCAATGCGCTGGCCGATGCCTTTTGCCGCCCAGCCCAAATGCACTTCCAAAATCTGACCGATATTCATACGCGAAGGCACGCCCAATGGGTTCAACACGATGTCCACCGTGCGACCATCCGCCATATAAGGCATATCTTCCACTGGCAGAATACGTGATACCACGCCTTTGTTCCCGTGGCGACCCGCCATTTTGTCGCCTGCTTGCAGGCGGCGTTTGATGGCGATAAATACTTTCACCGTTTTTTGCACGCCAGCAGGCAACTCATCGCCTTGCGTCATTTTTTTCTTTTTCACTTCAAACAAGGCTTCGGCTTCGCTGCGTTTTTCTTGCAACGACAACTTCATCAATTCAAGCTGTTTGGCGATTTCTTCATCGGCAATGCGAATATCAAACCAATCATGGCGACTGGTTAGACCATTCAAATACTCTTGCGTGATTTCCTTGCCTTTGCCTAGTTTGTTCGGACCGCCGTTCGCTTTTTGACCCACAATCATGCGTTGAATACGGTCAAACGTATCGTTGTCAAAAATACGAATTTGGTCATTCAAATCTTGGCGATAGCGTTTTAATTCCGCATCAATAATGGCTTGGGCACGTTTATCGCGTTGAATGCCTTCGCGCGTAAACACTTGCACGTCAATCACCGTACCACTCATGCCCGTTGGCATACGCAGAGAAGTATCTTTCACATCAGATGCTTTTTCGCCAAAGATGGCACGCAGCAATTTTTCTTCGGGCGTGAGTTGCGTTTCGCCTTTGGGCGTTACTTTGCCCACTAGCACATCACCCGCTTCCACTTCCGCGCCAATGTAGATGATGCCGCTCTCGTCCAAACGGTTTTGCATTTTTTCAGACAAATTCGGAATATCGCGAGTGATGTCTTCTGCGCCTAGTTTGGTATCGCGTGCTACTACGTTCAACTCTTCAATGTGAATAGAAGTATAGCGATCGTCCGCCGCCACTTTTTCGCTGATCAAAATAGAGTCTTCGTAGTTATAACCATTCCATGGCATAAACGCGATGGTCATGTTTTGACCCAACGCCAATTCACCCAAATCGGTTGATGCGCCATCGGCAATCAAATCGCCACGTTGCAACACATCACCCGCGCTCACGGCAGGGCGTTGGTTGATGTTGGTGGATTGGTTAGAGCGCGTGAATTTCACCAAATTGTAAATATCCACACCACCTTCTTTGGCCGTTGCTTCGTCATCGTGCACACGCACCACAACACGGTTGGCATCCACATATTCCACCACGCCGCCGCGCCGCGCCACAATCGCTGTTGCGCTGTCCACGGCTACCGAGCGTTCAATGCCCGTTCCCACCAACGGTTTCTCAGCGCGCAAGCAAGGAACGGCTTGACGTTGCATGTTCGCACCCATCAAAGCACGGTTCGCGTCATCGTGTTCCAAGAACGGAATCAGCGAAGCCGCCACGGATACCACTTGCCCCGTTGCCACGTCCATATATTGCACGCGGTCGGGCGTTGCCAAAATGGTTTCGCCTTTTTCGCGGCAAGTAATCAAATCGCCGAGCAATTTACCGTGTTTATCCAAATCGGTATTCGCCTGCGCGATCACATAGCGACCTTCTTCAATGGCAGACAAATAGTCAATTTCATCGGTTACTTTGCCATCCACCACGCGGCGATACGGCGTTTCCAAGAAGCCGTATTCATTAGTGCGCGCGTAAACCGACAGCGAGTTAATCAAACCAATGTTTGGACCCTCTGGCGTTTCAATTGGGCATACACGACCATAATGCGTTGGGTGTACGTCGCGCACTTCAAAGCCCGCACGTTCACGCGTTAAACCGCCTGGGCCCAAGGCTGAAACACGACGTTTATGGGTAATTTCAGACAGCGGATTGGTCTGATCCATAAACTGCGACAATTGGCTAGAACCAAAGAATTCTTTAATGGCAGCAGAAACAGGTTTCGCGTTAATCAAATCGGTTGGCATCAAGCCTTCGCTTTCGGCTTGGTTCAAACGCTCTTTTACCGCACGCTCCACACGCGCTAAACCGCTGCGGAATTGGTTTTCCACCAATTCGCCAACGGAACGCACACGGCGGTTGCCCAAATGGTCAATATCGTCCACTTCGCCATGACCATTGCGCAATTCCACCAATGTAGCGATGGTTACTACAATGTCTTCAACGCTCAAAATATGCAGTTTGGCTTCTTTTTCGCCCACGCCCGCAAAGGTTTGGTTCAGCAAACGGCCGTACCAATTGTTTTCCTGCGCAGGCAGCAATTTTTGCTCATAGGTGCGGGTGCTGAATTTCATACGGCCCACGCGCGATAAATCATATGTTTCTTCTTGGAAGAACATACGGTTAAACAAGGCCTCAACTGCTTCCTCTGTTGGCGGTTCACCAGGGCGCATCATGCGGTAAATAGCAACTTTAGCCGCCTGCTGATCAGTCGTTTCATCTGCATTCAAAGTAGCGGAAATATACGCACCCGCTTCAGTTTCGCTCACAAACAAAGTTTGGATTTCTTTAATGCCTTGAATATCAAATTGCGCCAGCAATTCTTCGGTAATTTCCGCGTTTGCCGCCGCCAGCACTTCACCTGTGTCTGGCACGATCACATCACGCGCAATAATTTTGCCAATCAGGCTTTCGGCATCAATATTCAAGCGTGTAAGACCAGCAGCCTGAATATCGCGAATGTTTTTTGCATTGATGCGCTTACCTGCCGCAACCAATACATTGCCCTCGTTATCGGTAATATCAAATTTAGCCGTTTCACCACGTAAACGCTCAGGCACAAGTGCCGTTTGCACGCCTGCACTGGACAAATAATAAGTTTCCAAATCAAAAAACGTTGCCAAGATTTGTTCGTTGTTATAGCCCAAAGCGCGCAACAAAATGGTAACAGGCATTTTGCGACGACGGTCAATACGGAAATACAACAAATCTTTGGGGTCAAACTCAAAATCTAACCACGAACCGCGATAGGGAATGATTCGCGCAGAAAACAACAATTTGCCCGACGCATGGGTTTTACCGCGATCGTGCTCAAAGAATACTCCTGGTGAACGATGCAATTGTGACACAATCACGCGTTCAGTCCCGTTAATCACAAACGAACCGCTGGGCGTCATCAAAGGAATTTCACCCATATACACATCATTAGCACGAATTTCTTTCAGCTCACGCTCTTCTGGTTTATTTGAGCCTTCTTTGTTAAAAATTGCCAGCTTGATTTTAGCTCGCAATGGCGCCGCATAGGTGATACCGCGCAATTGACATTCAGCAATATCAAATTCGGGCTCGCCTAACACATATTGATCAAATTGCAATTCTGCATAACCATTGTTGCTCACAATTGGAAAAATAGAACTAAACGCGGCTTGCAAGCCCTCATCCTTGCGTTTTTGAGGCTCGCGCTCTTGCTGCAAAAACTTGCTATATGATTCCAGCTGAGTCGTCAGCAGATACGGCACATCCAACACAGTTTCACGCTTGGCAAAACTTTTACGGATGCGCTTTTTCTCGGTAAAGGTGTAACTCATGATTTAAGTACTCCAAATGGGCAACAATAACGAAAACAAATTTCAGGCTGCCTGAAAACAGAAGAGCCCAAATATTCAAACCTATCAAAACAAAATGAATAACTATCTTTTCAGGCTGCCTTAAACAGCCCAAATACACATTTACCAAAAATTTACCCATATTTACAAAATAAAAGTAAATTTTGGTAAATTTGCATAAAAGACAGCTTCAAAGCACAACAAGGCTGGCAGTAAAACTGCCAGCCCATTGCGCTAATTGGCAAAATCTTATTTGATTTCCACTTTCGCGCCAGCTTCTTCCAATTGTTTTTTGATGTCATCAGCTTCGGCTTGTGAAACACCTTCTTTAAGTGTTTTAGGCGCACCATCAACCAAGTCTTTGGCTTCTTTTAAGCCCAAGCCGGTGACTGCACGAACCACTTTAATCACACCAACTTTTTGGTCGCCAGCAGATGCCAAAACCACATCAAATTCAGTTTTAGCTTCGGCAGCAGCAGCGCCACCACTAGGGCTGGCTGCAACAGCAACAGCCGCAGCAGATACGCCAAATTTTTCTTCAAAAGCCTTAACCAGCTCGTTCAATTCCATTACAGTTAGGTTGCTTACCGCTTCCAAAATGTCTTCTTTTGTAATAGCCATGCTATTAAACTCCTAAAATATTGAGTAAAAATTAAAATTTAAAAACAAAATCCAAGTTCACAAAAACGCAATTACGCGGCTTCGTTCTCTTTTTTCTCTGCCAAAGCTGCCAAACCGCGTGCAAAGCCTGAAACAGGTGCTTGCATAACAAACAACAATTTGGACAACAATTCTTCACGACTTGGGATAGATGCTAATTCACCCACTTGTGCTGTATTGAGCACATCGCCGTTATAAGAACCTGCTTTAATGATGATTTTGTCATCTTTTTTCGCGAATTGATGCAGCACTTTTGCAGCAGCTACCGCATCTTCCGATGCTGCGTAAACCAATGGACCAACCATGTGATCAGCCAAAGCTGCAAAAGAAGTTCCTTCAACCGCACGACGAGCCAATGTGTTTTTCAGAACGCGCAAGTAAACGCCTTCTTTACGCGCATTTGCACGCAGTTCGGTCATGCTGGCAACACTGATACCGCGATATTCAGCAACCACCATAGTTTGAGCATTCGCAATACTTGCTGCAATCTCTTCTACGGCTGCTTTCTTGGTTTCAATATTGAGACTCAAGGTCTACCTCCCACTGTTTAAATTCAGATAATTTAATCAAATTATCTACCAGCGCGGCAACCTGATATTAAAGACACTTTGTAAGCAATACGCTTACGCACCACCTTGTTTCAGGACTACCGTCTGCGTAGGGTTTCTAACGATTAAAACTTGCGTTCCCTACGGTCTTGGACTTCTACTTAATTTTATTTAAGTAGCCCAGTTTCAGGCTGCCCGAAAATTCAAACAGCCCAAAATTTCTTAATTATTAACACTTGACGTATCTACACGCACACCTAAACCCATTGTGCTAGATACAGCAATTTTTTTCAGATATTGCCCTTTAGCAGCAGCAGGCTTAGCTTTCACCAAAGCATCAAGCAGAGCATCAAAATTTTCTTTCAAATCTGATTCTCCAAATGAAGCACGACCGATTGTCGCATGAACAATACCTGCTTTATCAGTACGATACTGCACTTGACCTGCTTTAGCATTTTTAACTGCCTCTGCCACATTAGGTGTTACCGTACCAACTTTAGGATTTGGCATTAAACCGCGAGGACCCAAAATCGTACCCAATTGACCTACAATACGCATAGCATCAGGTGAAGCAATCACAACATCAAAATCCATATTGCCTTTTTTGATTTCCTCTGCCAAATCTTCAAAACCAACAATATCCGCACCAGCTGCTTTTGCTGCATCAGCATTCGCACCTTGAGTAAATACAGCTACACGTGTAGTTTTACCTGTTCCCTTAGGCAACACCACTGAACCACGAATAACTTGATCAGATTTACGTGGATCAACACCCAAGTTAAATGAAACATCAATGGATTCGTCAAATTTAGCAGTTGCTGCTTTTTTCACCAAAGCAATTGCCTCATCAATCGCATAAAGTTTATTAATTTCTACTGTGGCACGAATAGCTTTTAAACGTTTAGAAATTTTAGCCATTACACCACTCCTTCTGTGTTCAAACCCATTGAGCGCGCAGAACCTGCGATTGTACGCACCGCCGCATCCAAATCAGCAGCAGTCAAATCAGGGTGCTTGGTTTTCGCAATTTCTTCTAATTGCGCACGTGTTACTGTACCAACTTTATTTGTCAAAGGATTAGAACTACCTTTTTGCAAACCTGCCGCTTTTTTCAACAAAATAGACGCAGGCGGCGTTTTCATCACAAACGTAAACGATTTATCCGCATACGCAGTAATTACAACAGGCGTAGGCAAGCCAGGCTCCATGCCTTGTGTTGCTGCGTTAAACGCCTTACAAAATTCCATAATATTCAAACCACGCTGACCCAACGCAGGACCAACTGGTGGAGAAGGATTGGCTTTACCTGCAGGAATTTGCAGTTTGATATAGCCGACTACTTTTTTAGCCATTTAAATTTACTCCAAAAAACGGGTATAACGCAGAAAATCTGCTCCCCAAAACGAATCAGGCATTTTAAACAACAATTTAATTTTACGCAACATTTTATTGCAACATGCAATATTTCTTACACTTTTTCCACCTGCCCAAAATCTAACTCAACAGGCGTCTCCCGCCCAAAAACCAAAACAGAAACGCGCAGTTTACTACGTTCGTAATCAACTGCACTTACATCCCCTGTAAAATCGGCAAAAGGACCATCATTGATTCTAACTTTCTGCCCAACTTCAAATTCAGTCTTAGGTTTTGGTCTCTTATCCCCTTGCACCCCACCGAACTGCTCCATAATGGTATTAACTTCCCGTTGAGAAATAGGCAAAGGACAATTTGCTGTTCCACCAATAAATCCATTCACCCTAGGTGTACTTTTTACAAGATGCCATGATGCATCAGCCATTTCCATTTCAACCAACACATACCCAGGGAAAAATTTTCTTTCAGATACTATCTTGCGCCCATTTTTAATATCAACAACTTCTTCAACTGGAACTAAAATTTCTCCAAAATAGTCTTCCATCTCCTCACGCACTATTCTTTCTTTTAATGCTTTTTGCACATTTTTTTCAAAACCAGAATAAGCTTGCACTACATACCATTGCTTTGACATGACTAACCCTTCACCAAAATATAATTAAACACTATCCCAATAAGGGTATCTACACCATAGATAAAGATAGTAAAAACACACGTGAACGCAATTACAAACATTGTCATTCGCACCGTATCGTTGCGGCTAGGCCATACTACTTTTTTTATCTCTGCAACAGAATCTTTAATATAGCGAAACAGATTAAATCCGGATTGATTCTTCTGGTGAGTACTTTTATTCATTTTTCACCCAAAATAAACAGATAAGAAAAAAACTAACCGATTCTAGACCGGTTAGTTTTCTATTATGGCAGGCCAAGTAGGTCTCGAACCTACAACCCTCGGTTTTGGAGACCGATACTCTACCAATTGAGCTATTGGCCTATTAAACCTTTCAATTAAGCGATAACGCTAGCCACAACGCCAGCACCTACTGTGCGACCACCTTCGCGAATCGCAAAAC
>CAUSAG010000008.1:0-79139 GCA_963529665.1 uncultured Kingella sp. | reverse complement strand
TGGGAAGCGGTCGATGTGTTTGGCAATCATGGCTTGTGCGGTTTGCTGGAAGAAGTGCTCATGAGAAATCCCCTAAATGCCTTGGTGGGAATTTAGGGGATTTTGGGGGGATTTTGCAAAGGTCTCAAAATGTCAACTATCTATCCACTATTAACCCATATTGCCGCACATCCCGGATCTTTCTTCTTCAAAATCAAAAAAATCCAAAACCCCGAAGGCAGGCGCAGCCTGATAAGTATATGAAACGTATTGTATGTTGGTATTCTATGTTTCATTAGAGTGTATGTCTTCGGCCAGCATTGTTCTTTGGCTTTTGACGGCATTGTTCTTTGCGTTGTTTCTGCAAAGTAATGTTTTATTTGAATTATTTAAAATAAAAACAGCCTGCCGAATTGGCGGGCTGCTGGAATAAAAAGGCCGTTCCGAATATAAAATGCGGTATGAGCAATGTAAAAGAAGCCCCTATCGGCCTGTGCAGGCAGCCTGCATATAAAAAAATGCCCGTTTGGGCATCGGATTGAGGCCTAAACGGTCAAAGGGGCGAATTTCGGACACGTCGAAAGCGGCAGGGGGTGTCTGCCGTTGTCAGTAAGGTTTTTTGCCTTTAAGCATCTGTAACATCTGTGTCGCCAAAGTATGGCTTTCCGACGGACTGATGGCGGGCGGGCGGGGTTTGTCGGGCGGTTTGGCTTCGGCTTCGCGTTTGGCCGCCATCTGCCGCTCATATTCGGTTTTTGCCGCCGCATTACCGTCATCCTGCGTTTGCGGTGCATCGGATGGGATCGGTTCAAAAAAGCCGAACCATGCTTTGTCAATGGAACGCTGCATCACCAGACGGATATCGAAACCTTTGTCGCGCAGGGCGGACAGCTGTTCGACAAACTGCTGTTTGTCTTTGAGGGTGCAGGTTTTGTGTTTTTGATACAGGGCTTTTTGGTGTTTTGCCCATAAATCTAAAGGGACAAATTCGGGCAGCCTGAAGCCGTCGCGGTCGGTTTGTGTGTTCGTTTCGACAAACGGCTCGCCGTACACCTGCGTAATGAGCAGTTCGGTCAGACGTTTGATGTCCAGCTTCCACGTCATCATGCCGTGAACGGCGTTTTCGCGGCGACACTGGACGATGCCCAGCTCTCGTAGTTTACGCCGTGCGCGTTCGTACAGGCTGCGGGTGAGTTTGATTTCGTCAAACAGTTCCCTGCCGGACTTGCGTATCCAGCCGTTGCGTTCGGCGCGCTGCTCCGGTGTTTCATTGTTGTCCGACCACCGCGTCCAACGGAACAGGCAGGCAAGCAGCTTGTCGGCTGCGAGTTCTTTGCCCAACAGTCGGGTAAAGTCTTCGTAGCCGATATTGAAGCCGTTGCCTCGGCTGTCTATCAGGGTTGTCAGGGTGGCGGTGGTGTACATATATCAGCGATTTATTGGGGTTTTTCGGCAGCCTGAAAAGTGATTTCCATATCGTTTTGTTCGTACAAATCACGGTTTACACGCAATTGTCCCTTGGTAATTTTTTCCAAGCGATAGGCTTGTTTTTCTGGGATGATATCGTTCCATTGAGAAATAGCTGCCGAACTGATGCCAAGCGCACGAGCGGCTTTGGCAAAAGAACCGTAGTATTTTTTTACATCTGTTTTCAGCATAGGCCGCCCATTTAATAATTTAAGATTTCTTAAATTTTACACATAAAGGAAACTTAAAGCAACATCAGTTACTATCTTTGGATTATTAATCAATTATTAGGCTGCGGTTGTGAACGAGACGATAGGGCAACGGATTAAGCAGATGCGGAAGGAGCGGCATCTGACGCAGAACGATTTAGCCAAGAAAATTCAAGGAGTTTCCCACGCCGCAATTTCGCAATGGGAAGCAGATTTGACGAAACCGAATGCGGATAATCTATATGATTTGTCTTTGGTATTTAATTGTGATTTTGCATGGCTCTTACGCGGAGGGAGTGGGAACGTTACGCAACACGAACTGTTGGATATTTCCAAAATTCCTGTTGTAAGCTACGATTATTTAAAAGAAATTCTAGAAAACGGCAATGATGCTCGGATTATCAACTCCGATAAGGACGAGTACATTATGTCTGAAATCAAATATATGGGGCGGGTAATCGCCCTTCGTGTGACCGATGATTCAATGAAACCTGACTTTATGCCGGATGACATGGTTGTTTTTGACCTAAACCTTGCACCTGCTCCTGGTGAGTTTGTGGTGGCTAAAATTGATAACCGTTTCTTTTTCAGGAAGTTCAAAGCCAATGAGTTGGCTGCGGAAAACAGCGGTTCGTTTTCCCTTGTGCCGTTGAATGATGATTATGCGCCGTTGTCATCCAACCAGTATAACATTCAGATTGTAGGGACGTTGGTAGAGCATCGGATTTATCGGCGTAAGCGGTAGATAGAAAAAAGCAGCCTGCACGCCGAATTCGGATGTGCAGGCTGCTTTTTGCATTGCCGGTTTGTTTGTGCTATCATGCTAAGCATGATTTCAAAGGATAGTTATGCGGATTTTTGCCAACAGATGGTTTGCACGCTTTGCCGATAAGCAGAATATCGGTGATGACGATTTGCGTGAAGCCGTCTCCCGTGCCGAACGGGGATTGATAAATGCCGATTTGGGTGGTGGCGTGATTAAGCAGCGAATTGCCCGAAAAGGGCAGGGAAAAAGCGGCGGTTTCCGCAGTGTGGTTTTATTCCGGCAGGGTGAGCGTGCGTTTTTTGTGTATGCCTTTGCCAAATCAGACCGCGACAATATCGACCAAAGCGAACTATCCACCTACAAAACCGCTGCGGCTGTTTATTTAAACTATACCGATGACGAGCTTGCCTTGTTTTTGAAACAGGGTACTTTAATGGAGATTAGCCATGAAATACAAAAGTGAAGCAATGGAAGCCATCCATGAAATGATGCAGGACGCGCACGAAATCGGCTTGTTATCCGATGAAAAAATGCGCTATTTCGACAAAGCTTGCCTGACCAAGGTAGAACCACTCAGTGGCGAGCAAATCCGCGCCATCCGTGAGAAGGAGGATTTGACGCAGGCGGCTTTCGCCATTCATCTGAACATCAGCAAAAACCAGGTTTCCGACTGGGAACGCGGCGTGAAAAAGCCGAGCGGCACGGCATTGAAGCTGCTGACGATTGTGAAAAACAAGGGCATTGCGGCGATTGCTGGATAAGCAATACGACAGCAAAGGCAGCCTGAAAACGTAAATTCGGTTTTCAGGCTGCCTTTTATTTTTACATTAGTTTCCTTAAAAAAAGCAGCCTGCACCCTAAAAATGTGCAGGCTGCTTTTTGTGGTTATTTAACAAATAATAATGCATTTAAATTCATAAACTTAATCAAAATATTTAAGATAACTAAAATATTTCTTGCTAATTTATTTAAGTTTACTTAAAATCATACCAAATTAAGCAATACTCGTTCTTTAACAACTTGGCGCACGCAGCAACCGTCCGAAGCAAAGCCGCTTCGGTGAAGACGTATCAATGGTTGCAGGCAGCATCCGGCCTGCCGAAACACAATGCCGTGCATACGGGTAGCGCGTTTGCGTCCGTGGACAGGCGGTAGTCGGACGTATCTTTTCAATCGGGGCGTATCCCTGATGCGGGGGCGATAATCTGCGGACAAGCCCCCAGCGCAGTTTCCCTGTTGTGTCTTTGGCACAATACAGCCTGCGTGCCGTCTTCGGACGGTTTCCGCGTTTTCAGGCTGCCGTAATACATCGGCAGCCTGAAAGTGCAAATCTACAAAATCAAGCCTGTTTTGCTTTTTTGCTTTTGTTGTTTTTTTTGAAGGGTGGAGCAGGTTTCTTTGTGTAGGTTTTTTGGGAGTTTTATGATGAATTGGTGCAGTTTGCCCGTGTTTCAATATCCGAACGATGTTTGGCTGGTTACCGGCATTATCGTTTTTTTCTTCTATTGGTTTATACCGCATGAGAAAGAGACGGCTTTGGAGAAATTTGTCGTTCTTATCAAGGTGGCCACGGTTTCATTACTCTTTTCCCGGCTTATTGTTTTAATGGTGGATGGTAGGATTTAAGGCTTGGGTGCGGGATATTCTGTCAGCATCAAGCCGGAGTCCGGCTGCCAAGTGATTTGATAGCATTCTTTATCGTTTTTGCGGATGGCTGTTGCGCCTGCGGGAGGACGGCAGTCCGAATGGATGTAGCTGTCCAATACCAGTAGGTGGGCATCGTATTGCTCTGCATAAGGGTAGGCATAACTTAATGCTATCCAAGTGAGAATGCAGGTTATGCCATGACTCAGATTGACTAACAGGTTGGAAAACGTGTTTTTATCCCGTGTACGCTTGGCGAAGACAAAAAACCAGTAGAAGAGCGGTAAAAAGATAAAGATGGTGCAGGCGATGATTAACGCCCATGCGCTGACAGAGTAGTTGAGATATTCGGGATAGATACCGTATTTATTGTTGTAATGGTGTACGGCAAATATCCTGCCGACAAACAGCGTAAGTGTGGAAACGATAAAGGTTGTCCACGTCCATTTTAGTTTGGCAACTGCGTTTTTCCAGTCGCGGCACAGCATAATGGCAGAAATTGTCGGAAATACGGCTAAAAAAAGATAATAACCGTTGAGCATACAATAACAGAACAGTCCGAAAAAAATGATGTGTAACACGGCATCACGGAAGGACATCGGCTCTTTATTTTCCATGGGTATCCCCTTTGGGTGTGCGGATTGTCGGATTAGGAAACGCAATCTTAACACGCACGGCGGGATACCCGCCCCATGGCAAAGGCAGCCTGCAAACAGAACTATGTTTCAGGCTGCCCTAATTTTATACGGCAACATTTCCATTTCAAATTCAAGGTCTTGCCGCCTTTTTCAATCTTTTGTCCACAAAAACTGTGGACAATATCTCACGGAGTATCCTATGGCACATCGTTACACCCGCCGCTGGAATGAAGAGCGACTGCTCTCAGTATTGGCCTACCGCCCGTTTATCACGGTATCGCATTTTGCACATAAAGACAAAGCCAAACGGCGTTGTGTCGCTGCCGCTAAAAGGCGCGGTTTGGTGGTGCTGGAAGATAACGGCACAGGCTACTTTACCGTGCGGCTCGCCAAGCAGCCTGCAACCCCCTATGCGCGGCGGAAGTATGGGGTGCAGGCTGCCTGACAATATCAAATTGTTTCTTTACAGGGTATCCCTGCACAGCGGTAGGGTGGTGGAAACTCAATCATTGTGGCGGCCGTGGAAAGCCGGAAATATTGTGAAACGCAGAAGGATACCCTTTCTTTTCAGGCAGCCTGCACATCAAACTTTCAACGTGCAGGCTGCTTTTTGCTGGTAGAAATTACCGGCCCTCTCCGCCGACCGAAAGGACGTTTTGCCGTGCAACCGGTAAGACGGCGTAAGCGGCTCAGGTGCAGGCGGCGGAGACGGTTTTAGGTGCACCATCAGTCTTACCCGAGCACGGGTATTAACGCAACAAATCGCTACGGAGAGACCGTAAAACCGTCGTTGCAGACGGTAGCACGGCGTTTGCGGGATAACGAGAACCCGCACGGATGCCGCCTGCCGAAATAGGCGGCTTTTCATTCCAATCCACCCGTATCCGTGTGCAGGCTGCTTTTTTGCCGCTACGCGCGGTTTAAAGATTTCCCCCCCCCCCCCGTGTTTCCATTTTCCACCAATAAGGAGTTTTTCCATGAAGACCAAAATACTGACTTTGCTGGCTGCCTCACTGCTGGCACCGACCATTGCCGCAGCGGAAGGCGGATTGAGCGGCGACGCCAAACTCGCCTGTGAAGCGATTTTATGCTTGTCCAGCGGTACGCGACCGGGTGAATGCACACCGTCACTCAACCGTTATTTCTCGATCAGCCATAAATATTTAAGCGACACGATTCGCGGCCGGTTAAACTTTTTGAATCTTTGTCCCGCCAATAACCCCGGAATGGCCGAACTGAAACGTGCGATTGCCAACGGGGCAGGCCGTTGCGATGCCAGGGAACTGAACCGTGTAATGAAGCGTACGATTACCGTGCGCCAATGCCATAAGGCTCCCGGCACAATGATGCGCAACAAAGAGCGCGAAGTTTGCGAAGACGTTCAACGGCGCGTCATCCTGAATCAAAAACCGTCCTATTGCAATGACTACCACGGCAATAGTATGTCGCGTTCCGGCGATACGGTGCGCTATCAGGGTGATCCCAAACAGGGCGGCAAATGGGTGGACGTGAAACAATAAAATTCCGCCACCCAACAGAATGACTATTTACTCCCTTATGTATGGTTATCCCGCCATAAGCTTTGCCGTATCTGATGGGCATATCGGATACGGCTTTTTTGTTCCCAGCGTAAAAACCATTTCCGGATCCAAAGTGGTTTTTCTCGTGTGAATAAACATTTTGATACAGAAAGGTTTTTGATATGAAAGAAGTACATTTTGTCGTTCAGGGTAAGGGTGGCGTGGGCAAATCGTTGTGCGCATCTATTTTGGCGCAATATTTGCAGGAACGCAGTCCCTTGCCGCTGCATTGTTTCGATACCGATGCGGTCAATCCTACATTCAGCCGCTGGAAGGCTCTGAACGTGGAAACCGTAAAAATCCTGACCGAGCATAATACGATCGATACGCGCCCGTTTGACGAAATGATCGAGTCTTTGGTGGAACTGGACGGTATCGGTGTGATTGACAACGGTGCGGCCACGTTTGTGCCGCTGATTGCCTACATGAATGAGGGCAATATCGCCGAACTCCTTAAAGACAACGGCGTGCGCGTGGTGATGCACGTTCCCATGAACGGCGGTCAGGCCTTGGGCGATTGTTTGGCTGGCCTGTCGCAGACACTCAAAAATGTGGATGCCGATATCGTGGTATGGCTGAACGATTTCAAAGGCGCGGTGCAGGAAGGCGGCAAGGATTTCACTGATTTTAAAATCTATACGCAGAACAAACACCGCATCCTTGGTATCGTACATCTGCCCAACCGCAATCCCGATACATTCGGCAAGGATATTTTCCTGATGACGGAAAACAACCTTACCTTCAACGAAGCAAACAATTCTCCCGAGCTGTTCAAACTGGCCCCGCGCTCGCGTCTGAAACGGGTGAAAGACGAACTGTTTGCCCAATTGGACAAGCTGAATTTGGATCAAGATGATGAAGCTTAATATGGTTTATCCCAACCGTAAAAGCAGTCTGCAAACTTTCGGCGGCAATGCCGGTGATGGTGCAAACAGCATTGCCGCATGGCAGCCTGAAAGCGAGCTGGCGCAGTTGCAGACGGAAGTGTTTGCCGTAACCGGCGTCAAAGTCAGCGCGGACGATCCGATTATGGCCGTGCTCGTTATCCAAAAGCGCGATATGCAGGCCTACACCGCCGAACTCACGCGCAGGCAGGACGAGCAGCAGGAAATCTTTCTTGCCGACTTCAAAATGCAGGCGCAGGAAGTGTCCCAAGCCGCCGAAAACCTGGCCAAACAACAGCAGCAGATTGTGAATACCGTACTCAAAGCGAATAGCGATTATTTGGAAAGTATGGAAAACAAACTATTAGGCTCTGTCGCGGTCAAAATTAGAAATCAAAACCAAAACGAGCAGCAAATGTTTTTGGACGGTCTGCAAAAGCGGCTGGTGCTTTTCGGGTGTGTATTTTTAATGGTGCAGGTCGTCCTTTTGACCCTATTTGCCGTACTGTTCAAATAAGGTGGCACCCCTATGTTTGCTGACAAAAAAACCATCATTACCACCGTCAAAGTCAATCCCAACTTCGTCCCTGATGTACAGCGGCAGTATCCTCATTTCAGGATGTTTCCACTGGCAACTGATACAGGCAGGTATTGCTGCCTGTATTTCTTCGTCTCGCCACAGCACTACCTGCTGCTCGAAGCCAAAGCCAGACGACACGAAATCATCCGGCGGCTGGAACTTTTGATTGAACACGCACCGTTTACGGTATTTGAAACGGTGCAAAGGTAGGGAAGGGAAAAAATGGAAAACTACACCGTCCCCGAAGCTGCCGCCTATCTCAAACTGCACCCTGAAACGGTGCGTGAAATGATACGGCAGGGCAAAATCGCTGCCGCCAAAATCGGGCGGCGTTTCGTTATCCAGAAACAGCATCTTGACGCACTGCTGGCATCATCAGAGAATGAGACCATGCAGGCATTATCTGAACGCAGGAGTAAACAGAAATGCCCATCTATAAACGCAATAACGTCTGGTACATCGATATCTCGACGGAAAGCGGCAGCCGAATTAGACAGTCTGCTGGCACTAAAAACCAGCAGGAAGCCCAAAGGCTGCACGACAAACTGAAACACGAATTGTGGCAGCAGGCCAAAGTCGGAGAAATGCCCAAAAGATTTTGGGAAGAAGCCGCACTGCGCTGGCTTCATGAGAAAAAAGACAAAAAAAGCATACAGAGCGATATTGTCCGTTTGCGCGGCCTTTCGGTTTTTAACGGTTACTACCTGCACGAACTCACCCGTGAGTTTGTGATGGGCAGTATCGAAAAACTCAAGCAGGGTAAAGCGAATGCTACAAAAAACCGCTATATCGCCCTTGTCCGGGCCATTCTCAACAAAGCGGCCAACGAATGGTTGTGGTTGGACAAAGCACCGAAGCTGACGTTACACCGAGAACCCAAGCGGCGCATACGCTGGCTGACACCTGACGAAGCAAAACGGTTGGTTGCCGCACTGCCGGAGTATATGGCGGATATGGCCGTATTCAGCCTTGCAACGGGTCTGCGACAGCGCAACGTATTGAATCTGCGCTGGCGGCAGTTGGATTTGCAGCGCGGTGTGGCATGGGTAGAGGCGGAAGACAGTAAGTCGGGCAGGGCGATTGGTATTGCACTTAACCAAACCGCACTGTCCGTCATTCAAAAGCAGATGGGCAAACACGAAGAATACGTGTTTACCCATTCGCGCGGACAACGGTTGAAATATATCAGTTCGCGTATTTGGAAAAATGCCCTTGTCAAAGCCGGTATCTGTGACTGCCGCTGGCACGACCTGCGGCATACCTGGGCAAGCTGGCTGGTACAGAAAGGCGTGCCGCTCAATATTTTGCAGGAAATGGGTGGTTGGGAGAGCATTGAAATGGTACAGAGATATGCGCATCTTGCACCCGAACACTTGGCTAGGCATGCCGGCCTGATTGACGAAATGGCATTGTGTAAAGACACAAATCAGACACACCCCAAAATTGCCGAAACAAAAGATGATAATCTAATTGATTGTTTAGATTATGGAAAATTTGGTGGGTTGGGTGGGTTTCGAACCCACGACCAAGGGATTATGAGTCCCCTGCTCTAACCCCTGAGCTACCAACCCGAGTTAGAAAAAACGCGGATTATAGGAGGTTTTCAGGCTGCCGACAAGCTGGTGGCACAAAGCAGTATAATCGCCCCTTTTTGCAAGGAATGCCTATGGAAAGCCTAAAAACACTTGTGCTGGTGCTCACTCCGATGTTTATCGGCTTTGCCATTTGCTTGCCCAAGCCTTATCTCAAAATGCTGGATCGCCTGCTCGCTTGGCTGGTGTATTTAATCCTGCTGCTCATCGGCATGGGCTTGGCGCAAGTGGGCGCGTTATCTTCGCTGCTGGATGACATCGCTTCGCGTGTGCTGTTGCTGTTTACTTTGCTTATCGGCTGCAATCTTGCCATGCTGTGCGCGTTTGATTATTTTTTTCCGTGGCAACAACACGCGCCTGCCCAGCGTGGCACGCATCGAGTGGATATGACGGGTGGCATCAAGCAAATTGCCGTGGTGTTGCTTGGCGTGGCAGTGGGCAAGCTGCTGCCGCCTGCGTGGCTGCCGCCCGATTTTGCGGCAACGGGCGCGCTGATGCTGTTGGTTTTTGTGGTGGGGCTGCAATTGCGCGGCGGCGGCATAGCCTTGCGCCAAGTGTTGCTGAACAAACGCGGCTGGAAAACGGCGCTGGTGTTTATGTTTTCTTGCGTCGTTTCAGGCTGCCTATTCGCTTGGATGCAGCCTGAAACCACGTTGGCACAAGGCTTGGCGCTGTCTTCGGGCTATGGTTGGTATTCGCTCTCGGGCATTGTGATGACCAGCGCATACGGCGCGCAATGGGGCAGCGTTGCCTTGCTGAATGATTTGCTGCGCGAATTGTTTGCGCTGATATTCATCCCCATGCTGATGCGCCGTTTTCCCAGCGCGGCGGTGGGCGTGGGCGGGGCAACCAGCTTGGATTTCACTTTACCTGTTATCCAGCAGGCGGGCGGTTTGGCGGTTGTGCCTGTGGCGATTAGCTTTGGTTTTATTGTGAACGTGTTGTCGCCGTTTTTAATGGTGGTTTTCGCGGCGATAAAATAGCGCGGCTTGCCCGCCTGCCCGAATGCTTGCCAACAGAGTTTTCAGGCTGCCTTTAATGCAACAAAGGCAGCCTGAAAAGCCATGATCGTCATACAAAGCCAGTCAAAAAAACTATATAATTCACGTTTCTAAACACACCCAATGCAAAAACATCATGCATCTCATCCTCTACGCTTCTGCCCCAGAATGGAACAAATCAACCCTGCCTGCCGAATTATTTGCGGGGCAGCGCGTGCCCGAACACACATGGGCGCGATACACCTTGCAAGAAGGCAGCCTGAAAATCCGCGAACTCAGCGCGCAAAACGACATCAGCGCCGAACACGAGCTCACGCTTGACAACGCCATCCTAGAACTTGCCCCCAACAGCGAATATCAACTCGTCCAAGCCAGCGACGATATGCGCGTGCAGCTGGATTACCTGACCGACCGCGCCCACTACATCCAACTGCGCTACGGCATGACCGCCACCCACAGCGAAGTTATCCGCGCCATTGAGCAGCACCACATCGCCCCCTGCAAAACGCTAGACATGGGCGCAGGGCAAGGGCGCAACGCGCTGTATCTTGCCATGCAAGGCTTTGATGTAACCGCGGTGGACACCAACCCCAGCGGCTTGGCGAACATCGCCCAAATCGCCGCCGAAGAGCAAATCTTTGCGCAAACGCAGCTTTACGACATCAACCAAGCCGCGCTGCAAGAGAATTACGGCTTTATCGTTTCCACCGTAACCTTTATGTTTTTAGAGCGCGACCGCGTGCCGCACATCATCGCCGATATGCAGGCGCACACCGAAAGCGGCGGCTACAACCTAATAGTCTGCGCCATGGATACCGCCGATTACCCTTGCCCCATGCCCTTCTCGTTCACCTTCCAAGAAAACGAATTGCGCGATTACTACGCAGGCTGGGAGATGCTGGAATACCGCGAAGAACTCGGCGCAATGCACGCCAAAGATGCCAACGGCAATCCCGTGCAATTCAAATTCGTCAATATGTTGGCGCGCAAACCCTAAACCCAAAAGGCAGCCTGAAACCCATTTTCAGGCTGTCTCAACACATCATCACATCCCAACCATGCCCCTAAACCGCCGCCAATTTCTCATCACCGCCGCCGCCCTTGCCAGCCCCACCATGCTCCATGCTGGCGCGCAACGCGAAGAAACCTTATCCGACGATGTTGCCAGCATCATGCGCCAATCGGTTGAAAACGCGAGCCCGCCGCGGCTTGTGTTTGAACGCCCAGCCGAAGGGCAGCGCTGGCTGAATGAAATGTCCGCCCGTCTTGCGCGCTTTGTGGATAGCGAGCTTTACCGCCGCCGTCTGCTGGTGATGATTCAATACGAAGCCAGCCGCGCAGGGCTAGACCCGCAAATCATTCTCGGGCTGATTGAGGTGGAAAGCCGCTTTCATCAATACGCCATCAGCAACGTCGGCGCCAAAGGCTTGATGCAAGTGATGCCCTTTTGGCAGCGCTACATCGGCAATGAAAGCCACAACCTATTTGATGTGCGCACCAATCTGCGCTACGGCTGCACCATCCTGCGCCACTACGGCAATTTGGAAAACGGCAATCTCACCCGTATGCTCGCGCGCTACAACGGCAGCCTAGGCAGCCTGAAATACCCTAACGCCGTGCTCGGCGCGTATGAACGCAACTGGCAATGGCAAAGTAGCGAGCCGCAAGCTCAACCGCAGCAGCCATCATCCAGCCCGCCTGCCAACAGCGCCGCATCCAATGTTTCTGTATAACGGCAACGCCAAAGGCAGCCTGAAAACCTGTTGACACGCTTCGCAGCAGCGAAGTCTCTCAAACCATCCCTTTAAAACCATCACACCAAAAGGAGTTCACATGGCACAAGTTTACATCCCCAGCCAAGCCCAGCTTATCGCCCCGCAAGTGGATTGCGATTACCTAGACAGCACCCACGGCAAAGTGCTCAGCGGCACCAACGCATGGGAAGCCTACGTTGCGCTTACATTCGAAACGCCCAAAATGTTCGCCGTCGCGCTGCGCGTGCGCAACACCATCGCCCGTATGCTCAAAGCCGAAGAAATCAGCGGCTTTGCCCCAAAAAATCCAGACCGCGCGCCCAAAGCCGATGATGAAGTGGATTTTTTTCAAGTGGTGGGGGTAAACAACAGCCAATTGGTGCTGCTCAATGAAAACGACGACCGCGCCTTTATGCTGTCGCTAGACATCACTTGCCCCGCGCCCAGCGCGCCGCCCACCCAGCTAAACATCACCATGTCGGGGCAGGCATACAGCAAAACAGGGCATTTCCAGCTATTTTTTATGAACGTGTTTTACGGCGTTATCATGAAGCAAATGCTCGCCAACATTAAAGACTATCAAAAACACAATCCGCCCAAGCCCAAAGAAGGCAAAAAATTTGACGACCCCTTGGCAGGGCTATGATGGGATAACACAAAGGCAGCCTGAAAACGCATTTCTTGTTTTAGCTTCGCAGAAGCTTGTAAACTCGCTTTCAGGCTGCCTTTTATGGTTTTGAGCCATCGCAGGTTTAGCTGCGGCTGTGTTCTTCCGCCACGCTTTTTGCTGTTTCGCTGTCGTATTCGCTCAACACGCCTTGCTTCATGGAGATGATGCGCTCGGCGTGGTGAAAATATTTATCGTCGTGGCTGATGGCGAAGATGGTGCTGCCGCTTTGTTTGAGCAGCGGCAGCAGTTGCTCGTAAAAAATGCGGCGAAACTGCGGGTCTTGGTCGGCCGCCCATTCGTCCAAAATAATGATGCTGCGGTTTTCCAGCGCGGCGGTGAGCAAGCCCAGTCGCTTTTTTTGTCCTTGCGATAATTTGCTGTTTAGGATGCGGTTTTGCTCTATTTTCACTTTTTCGTCTAGCTGCAAATGGGCGAGCCATTGGGCGATTTGCGCTTCGGCTGCATCTTCGCCAATGCCGTTAATCAGCTGTTCAAAAATATGAAAATCGGTGAACACGCTGGCAAAAAGCTGTTGATAGGCGGGACGGTTTTCGGCGGTGATTTCGGTGTCGTCTACAAAAATCTTGCCCGATGCAGGCGCGTAAAGCCCTGCTAACAGCATGGATAGGGTGGATTTGCCCGAGCCGTTGCCGCCGATAAGAAACAGGGTTTCGCCGCGCTTGATGGTAAGGTTAATCGGTTGCAGGGCGAAGGTTTGCCCGCCTTGCTGGGGGTAAACGTAGGTTACGTCTTGCAGGCGGATTTCGCGCCAGTTTTCAGGCAGCCTGAAAGGGCTGTGGAAGGTGGTGGCGTAGTCGGCAAGCCCTAAATCGGCAAGCGCTTGCAGGGCAACTTTGCTTTGCATCAGGATGGGAAACGCGCCCACGGCAGCGGAAAGCGGCGCACGCATAAAGAGCAGGGTGAGCGTGAGCGCGGCGGCATCGCTGTTGCTTGCCCAGCCGTGGTAGATGGCGAGATAGTAGATGATGCCAACGGTGGCGAGCATGATGCTATTGCCCCAGTTTAGGGCGAGCGCGTGGTAGGCATCGGCGCGGATGTGGGTGTCGCGGCGGTGGGCGGCAGCAGGCAGCACTTCTTGTTGATAGAAACGCTCGGCGCGATAGCGGTTGAGGGTGAGTTCTTTGTGTCCGCTTAGGCTGGTTTCGTAGTGGCGCTGGATTTCGTCTTCGCTTTTGCGCATTTGGCGAAAGCTGGTGAAATGGCGCTGCACCACAAAATGCGTGCCCGTTATCATAATAAGCATCATCACCAGAATAACCACGAATAATTTGGCAGACAGCGCCAGCATATAAACGCAGCAAGCCAGCACAAACAACGCGCCTTGCACCAGCTCGGGCAGCCGTGTGAATGCGAATGATAGGCTGCGGATGTCGCTGCCAAGGCTGGCGAGAATTTTCGGCTTGCCAATCAGCTGAATTTGCTCTTCGTGCGAATCCATGATGCGTTTAACCAGCTGGGTTTGCATTTGGCAAACAAAATTCTGCCCAATTTTGGCAAGCTGAATTTGCGCGTAGTTGGCAGCGATAAAGTAAAACGTAACCAGTAGCAAAAAGGGCAGCAGCCCGCCGCCGTTGCCTTGCAGCAAATGATGGTTGATATACGACAAAATGCCGATGCCCAGCGCGCCTGAGAGCGTGGTGAGCGCGAGCATGTGCAAAAACGGGCGGCGGTGTTGCGTGTAGATGAGTTTGAGTAAATCCATGATGTGGCGATGAAAGAGAAAATAGGACGATTTTAGTGGAAAAATGGTTTTCAGGCTGCCTTAGCGGCAAAGGCAGCCTGAAAAGCCGAAAACCCGCCCGCCCATTCGCAGCAAACAACGAATGTTTGATAAAATGCCGCATGATTTATTTTCAGGCTGCCTTTGCCAAGCCCAAAGGCAGCCTGAAAACCACACAGAAGAAAGAAAGCTCATGACTGCATTCACCGAACTTGGTTTAGGACACGAAATCGCCACCGCCCTAGCCGCACAAGGCTATCAAACGCCCACCCCCATCCAAGCCGCCGCCATACCCAAAGCCCTAGCAGGGCACGATTTGCTCGCCGCCGCGCAAACAGGCACAGGCAAAACCGCTGCCTTTATGCTGCCCAGCTTAGAGCGCCTCAAACGCTACGCCAACGCCAGCGCATCGCCCGCCATGCACCCCGTGCGGATGCTGGTGCTCACGCCCACGCGCGAGCTTGCTGACCAAATTGACCAAAACACGCAAAACTACATTAAAAATCTGCCGCTGCGCCACACCGTGCTGTTTGGCGGTGTAAACATGAACAAGCAAACCGCCGATTTACGCGCAGGCTGCGAAATCGTTATCGCCACCGTAGGGCGGCTGCTGGATCACGTTAAACAAAAAAACATCAATTTAAGCAAAGTAGAAATTGTGGTGCTAGACGAAGCCGACCGCATGCTGGACATGGGTTTTATTGACGACATCCGCACCATCATGCAAATGCTGCCCAAGCCGCGCCAAACGCTGCTGTTTTCCGCCACCTTCGCCCCCGCCATCCGCAAGCTGGCGCAAGACTTTATGAACGCGCCGCAAATCGTAGAAGTTGCCGCGCAAAACACCACCAATGCCAACGTGGAAGAACACGTTATCTCCATTGACAGCCACCGCAAACGCGAGCTGTTGGAGCGGCTGATTGTGGATTTGAACATGAACCAAGTCATCGTGTTTTGCAAAACCAAACAGTCTGCCGACCAAGTAGCGCGCGATTTGGTGCGCCGCGGCTTGTCTGCCAATGCCATTCACGGCGACAAATCGCAGCAAACGCGGCTGGATGTGCTCAACCAGTTTAAATCGGGCGAGTTGCGCGTGTTGGTGGCCACCGACGTTGCCGCGCGCGGCTTGGATATTGCCGAATTGCCGTTTGTGGTGAACTACGAAATGCCCACCCAAGCCGAAGATTATGTGCACCGCATCGGGCGCACAGGGCGCGCAGGCGCGGACGGCGTGGCAATTTCGTTGATGGACGAAACCGAGCAAAAAATGTACGAAGCCATCAAAGCCTTAACAGGCAACGAACTGCCGATTTCGCGCATTGAAGGCTTTGAACCGCGCTGGGAGCAAGCGCAAGCAGCAGATTCAGGCAGCCTGAAAAACGAAAACAACGCCCGCGCATCATCGCGCCGCAGCGAACGACAAACGCCAGAGCGCGGCGAAAGAAACGAGCGGCGCACATCTTCCCGCAGCGAGCGCGACAGCCGTCAGCAAGAAATCCCAACGGTGGATGCCAGCCGCATTCCGCCGCGCACCAGCAGCCGTCGCCGCGGCAAAGAACGGCGCACTTGCGCGTTGTTGCAACGCAATTTTGGCGTGTAAGCGTAGGTTTGCTGTTTGCGCCGCATAAAAAGGGCAGCCTGAAAACGGGGTTATCGTTTTCAGGCTGCCTTTTATTGTTCACACTACACATCTTCCACATCCACCACCTCAATCCCCAACTCCCGCAACTGCTGTGCAAACAACCCGCTGCCCGCCACCAGCTTCCCCGTAAACGAGCCATCGTACACGCAATTCACGCCACAAGTTGGGCTGCGCGATTGCAATACCGCATGGCTAATCTTGCGTTGTCTAATCGCCGCAATGGCTTGCGTCACCCCGTGCTGATAAATCTCGTGCACATCGCGCCCCGAACATTCCGTTACCCTGCCGTTGATAAGTTCCGCAGGTTCGCGCGGCGTGGGCAAGCCCGCCAGTATTTCAGGGCAAATCGGCAACACTTTCTTCCCCGCCAAATACGCCGCTGCGCGTGTGCTGTAATTGTTTTTGCCGTTGAATTTGCAGTTTGTGCCCAAAATGCATGCGCTCACCAGTATGCAAGGCTGTTCGTCTTTCATATTTCGCTCCGTTGAATAGCGTTTCAGGCTGCCTTGGCTTGCGCCATCAAAAAATCCCCTTGCGCCGTTTGCGCACACCCAGCTCCACACCCGTTCGCCGCTTAATCTGCGCCCGCGTGGGCTGCCCATATTCCAGCCACAGCCGCAACTGGCGAAACGCCGCTGCATCCGTTGCATCGTAAAACACGCATTGCCAAAACGTCGCATCCATCGTCTGCCAATGGATAAAACACGCCCAGCGCGTTGCAAGGCAGCCTGAAATCGGCTGCGCGGCAAAGGCTTCATCGCCGATGAACACCGCCGCAAAGCCCTGATTGTCCACCATCAAACGTTTCACATCGTAACGCGGTTTGCGCCATGCCGCCCACGCACCGCACGCCGCAATCGCCGCCAGCAAACCCCATTTCAGGCTGCCTGAAAAGTAAACGCACACCGCGCCAACCAGCAGCGCGGCATAACCCAAAGCCAAGCCGCGCCCCACGCGCGAAGCCACAAAATCGGCGCGAAACGCTTGCATCGCTGCTATGCCATGTTGTCAAACACAGGTGTGATTTGCAGCTCGGCTTCTTCCAAATCCAACACCGAATCGTGCACTTCCAATTCAAAAAATTGCCAAAACGTTTCCAAATCCAAGTTTTTGGGATAGGTGGATTCGTCCAACGTCCAGCCCGCCAGCTCGGCTTTAAAAATGCCCAAATAGCGCTCGTTAAAATACGCCACCGCTTCTTCGGGCTCTTCAAACACAGGGATTAAAAACACGCTGCAATTAGCGCGCAACTGCGCCAGCGTTAAATCGGGCATATCGTCTTGCGTGCTGTTTAGCCACGCTAGGAAATGTTCGGTGGGTTTGAGCACAACGGCGCTGCGATCTACGAAATACATAATCATCCTTAAAAAAGAGCGGCATAAGGCAGCCTGAAAGCGAGTTTACGAGCTTCTGCGAAGCTAAAACGGATAAAGGAAAAGCAGCTAAAAATAGCTGCTTTTTGAGTTTGGTGCCGACAGCGAGACTTGAACTCGCACGAGCTAGGCTCACTACCCCCTCAAGATAGCGTGTCTACCAATTTCACCATGTCGGCGTAAGATTATTTATGGTTTTGCTTTTTAGCAGGTTTTGCATTTTTGTTGCTTTCTTTGGCTGCCGCAGGCTTACTGGCTTTTTGCGCTGGTGCGCTTGCCATTTCTGTACTTGCTGCCGCAGGAGCAACAGTAGTAGCTGCCATGCTTGCCGCAGCAGGTTCGCTAGTAGCAAGTGCTTGGCTGGCTGCCACAACTGGCGTTGTTTCGGTTTGTTTTGGTATGGCTGGCTGCGATGCAGTGTGCATGGTGCTAGCAGGCGCAGAAGCAATGGGTGTGGTGGTTTGTTGCACGTTGCTAAAATCAATGCCTTTGTTGCGATTGCCGCTGTGCACATAGCTTAATGCCAAGCTGGATGCAAAGAATATGGTTGCAAACACAGCCGTCATGCGGCTGAGAAAGTTCGCGTTGCCCGCGGAGCCAAATACGCCTTGTGCGCTGCCCGAACCGCCAAAACCTGCGCCTGCATCTGCGCCTTTGCCTTGCTGCATAAGCACAAGGCAAACAACGCCGATAGACGAGAAGATGTTGATAACGAGAATAAGGGTTTTAAAGGCTGCCATTGGGTTTATTGTGTGTCTTGTGCGGCTTGAATGATGGCGGTGAAGGCATCGTATTTGAGTGATGCGCCGCCAACCAGTGCGCCGTCAACGTGGGGTACGCTAAAAATTTCGGCGGCATTGGTATCATTCACGCTGCCGCCATAAAGAACGCGGATATTAGCATCGTTGCCACACAATGACAAGATTTCGCTGTAAATAAATGCGTGCATATCGGCAATTTGTTCTTTTGTTGCGACTTTTCCTGTGCCAATCGCCCACACGGGCTCATAGGCAACGGCGAAGTTTTGGGTTTTCAGCCCTTTGAATACGGAGAGTTGATAGGCAACGGCTTCTTTTTCGCGCCCGTCTTCGCGCTCTTTCAGGCTTTCGCCCACGCACAGCAGCGGAATCAAGCCTACATTTAATACGTTTTCTATTTTTAGGCGTTGCACGTCGTTTTTTTCGTTGAAATAAAGACTGCGCTCGGAGTGTCCGATGAGCACAATATCCACGCCAACATCGCGCATCATTTCGGCGGAAACTTCGCCTGTGTAAGCGCCTTTGTCTGGGAAGCGGCTAACATCTTGTGCGCAAACGTGGATTTTGTTGTCTAACACGATTTGCACGGCGTTGTGTACTTGCAATAGATAAACAGTGGGCGGGCTGATGCCGATGCAGACGTTGCTGGCGGCAGGAAGCTGGCGCAGCTTGTGGACAAGATTATTGTTGTTGTGGAGTTGCCCGTTCATTTTCCAGTTGCCGATAACCCATTTTTGTTGCCAGATGTTGATTTCTTGTTCCATGATTTGTCCTTTGTTGTGGCAGCCTGAAAGTAGTGGCTGCGCGGATTGTAGCGCAATTTATGGTTTTCAGGCTGCCTGAAACGATAAAATGGTGATTCCTAAGATAAAGATAAGCAAAAGGAATCAGCAATGATGATATTCAGCCCGATGTGGCAAAACGAAGTGGAGCGCATGGGATTTGAGCGGTGTTCGCGTCTTGCCGCATGGCTGCGCGCCTTGTCCGATTACTGCACGCTGATAGCGATTATTCTGTTGCTGATAAGCGTTGCCGGAAAAATATCTGCATGGTGCGGCGTATTGCTGTGGTTGGCAGGCAGAATGATGTGTATCGCCGCATATCGCATTGCCGAACGCCGCCAATTCCAATATGACGATGAAAACCGCATCGCCACATGGCGCAACGCTGACGGCGGACTTTGCCGCTATACCTATCAAGATTACGAACGCGAGCGCGAAGAATAGGCAGCCCGAAACCGCCGCCTAACCAATCTTTACGAATAAATTTGCACGCGACACTTGAAAAAGACAACAGCCCGCCTTATTTAGCAAGCCATCAAGGCGCGGCGATGCTTTCAGGCAGCCTGAAAAGTAGATTGAACCCCCGCGCCATTCATTTTTTATTGCAATCTTTAAGGAGCAAATAATATGGCAAAAGTAATCGGTATTGACCTTGGCACAACCAACTCATGTGTTGCCATTTCAGAAAACGGTCAAACCAAAGTGATTGAAAATGCAGAAGGCGCGCGCACTACGCCTTCCGTGGTGGCTTATTTGGACGGCGGCGAAATCTTGGTGGGTGCACCCGCAAAACGCCAAGCCGTAACCAACGCCAAAAACACGATTTATGCGGCAAAACGCCTGATTGGTCATAAATTCAGCGATACAGAAGTGCAACGCGACATTGAAACCATGCCGTTTGAAATCATCAAAGCTGAAAACGGCGACGCATGGGTGAAAGCGCAAGGCAAAGAATTGTCTCCACCACAAATCTCTGCCGAAGTGTTGCGTAAAATGAAAGAAGCCGCCGAAGCGTATTTGGGCGAAAAAGTAACCGAAGCGGTGGTAACCGTTCCTGCATACTTTAACGACAGCCAACGCCAAGCCACCAAAGACGCAGGCCGCATTGCCGGTTTGGATGTGAAACGCATCATCAACGAACCGACCGCAGCCGCTTTGGCGTTCGGCATGGACAAAGGCAGCAAAGGCGACCGCAAAATCGCCGTTTATGACTTGGGCGGCGGCACATTTGATATTTCCATTATTGAAATTGCCGATGTGGACGGCGACAAACAATTTGAAGTATTGGCGACCAACGGCGACACTTTCTTGGGCGGCGAAGACTTTGACCAACGCATTATTGACTACATCATCGCTGAGTTCAAAAAAGAACAAGGCATTGATTTGAAAAACGATGTGATGGCATTGCAACGTTTAAAAGAAGCTGCTGAAAAAGCCAAAATTGAATTGTCCAGCGGGCAGCAAACCGAAATCAACCTGCCTTATATCACTATGGACGCGGCTGGTCCCAAACACTTGGCGATGAAATTAACCCGCGCCAAATTTGAGAGCTTGGTGGAAGATTTGATTGTGCGTTCTATTGAGCCTTGCAAAATCGCGCTGAAAGATGCGGGATTGAGCGCGGGCGATATTGACGACGTGATTTTGGTGGGCGGTCAAACCCGTATGCCTAAAGTGCAAGAAGCGGTTAAAGACTTCTTCGGCAAAGAGCCACGCAAAGATGTGAACCCTGATGAAGCGGTTGCCGTGGGCGCGGCGATTCAAGGCGAAGTGTTGGGCGGCGGTCGCACGGACGTGTTGCTGCTGGACGTTACGCCTTTGTCGTTGGGCATTGAAACCATGGGCGGCGTGATGACCAAACTCATCAACAAAAATACGACTATCCCAACCAAAGCATCGCAAGTATTCTCTACGGCGGAAGACAATCAACCTGCGGTAACCATTCATGTGTTGCAAGGCGAACGCGAAAAAGCCAGCGCCAACAAATCGTTGGGTCAGTTCAACTTGACCGACATCGCACCCGCACCGCGTGGCATACCGCAAATCGAAGTGACCTTCGACATTGACGCGAACGGCATCCTGCACGTTTCCGCCAAAGACAAAGGCACGGGCAAAGCGGCAAACATCACCATCCAAGGTTCTTCTGGTTTGAGCGAGGAAGAAATCGAACGCATGGTGAAAGATGCGGAAGCGAATGCGGAAGAGGATAAAAAACTGCATGAGCTGGTGCAAAGCCGCAACCACGCGGAAGCGTTAATCCATTCTGTGAACAAATCGTTGAGCGAACACGGCGATAAGCTGGACGCGGCGGATAAAGAGAAAATTGAAGCTGCGGTGAAAGCTGCCGAAGAAGCTGTTAAAGGCGACGACAAGGCGGAAATTGAAGCGAAAGCGGAAGCCTTGGGCGAAGCCAGCCAAAAATTGGGCGAGATTGTGTATGCCCAAGCGCAGGCGGAAGCGGAAAAAGGCGGCGCACAGGCATCTGCTGATAAGAAAGATGATGATGTGGTGGACGCTGAGTTTCAAGAAGTGAAAGATGATAAGTAAGTAGTTGTTTGAAATAGGGCAGCCTGAAAATGAGTAAAAGCGTTTTCAGGCTGCTTTTTGTTGCTTGCGGCAGCCTGAAAATGGTTTGACTGATGCTGCGCCTAGTTTGTGGTTGGGTTGAAACTGGTCATGCGCGGTTTGATGCGGCTTAATTTGAACGAATAGATGAAGATAAATAGGCAGCCTGAAAACATGAGTTTGATGGTTTTCAGGCTGCCTTTTATTGCCTGATGCAGCCTGAAACCGCTTGAAACTTATCCCGCGCCAAGTTTCTCTTTCTCTTCGGTGGTAAGCCATTTTTCGCGCTGCGATTGCAGCAGGGTGAGCAGGTTGGCGAGTTCGCTGCGGATGTTTAGGCTCATCCACACGAAGCCTTGGGTTTCAAACGGCAGTTTGGCGGCGATGGCGCGGATTTGCTCTTCTTCGGGAAATTGGATGGTGATGGGCTGCCGCCATTCGCCTTTGAGCAGCTTGGATGCGCGGTGCAGGTCGTGTTGCAGGGTGGCGAAGTGGCGGCTGAGCAGTTGTTCGTCTTCAACGCTTAGGCGGGCTTTGGGCAGCTTGGGCACGGTGGCGAGCATCAGGTTGATGCTGCTGACGATGTTGCGCTGGCTTTGCTGGATGCTGTCTAGTAGGGAAAGGTTGATTTTGCTTTCGTGGGCGGTGGGGGCGAGCAGGCTGCGGGTTTTAACAAGGCGCGCGTTCAGGCTGCGTTGTTCTAGCCATAGGGCGGCTTGGGTTTCTTCGGATAGGGCTTTGTGGACGGTAATCAGCGAGAATTGGTGGGCGCAGGTGGCGAGATTGTCGGAGAGCAAAAATCGCCATGTGAGCATGGATTTGATGGGGATGAGCATGGCGGCAATCAACACAATCACCACGCCGATGATGACGTTTATCGCGCGAACGATGCCTGCGTGTAGCCAGTCGTTGCTCACATTGCCCAACAGCATCGCCATGGTGAGCCCTGCGAGCATGGCGGCGTAGCCGTAGTTGCCGAGCGTGTGCCAGCCGCTGATGCCGCTGACGATGGCGATGATGATGAAATAGAGCGGGTTGTTGTGCAGCATATTGTGGTTGAGCCAGATGAGCGCGATGCCGATTGCCATGCCCAGCACGGTGCCGATTGTGCGCTCGTAGGCTTTGCTGTTGATTGCGCCTTGATAGGGCACGCTGCCGAGCAGCACAAAAACGGTCATGGCAATCCATTCGCCGTGTTCAATTTTGCCCAGATAGGCGATGAGAATGGCGGCAACAACGGCAAGGGCAAGGCGGATGGCGTGCATGGTGCGCTGGTGTTGATAGCGTTTATAGGGGTTGAACCATTCTTTGAACCAGTTGGATAGGCGATGGGGCATGATAGGCAGCCTGAAAAAGGGAATGGCGTATAATAGCGCGTTTTGTGTAGTGGAAAGTAATCAAAAATGAAAGACCAAAACAATCTTTGCTGGCTGGATATGGAGATGACGGGGCTGAACCCTGAAACGGATAAAATCATTGAAATAGCGATGATTATCACGGATAAAGATTTAAACGTGCTGGCGCAATCGGAAGTGTTTGCCATCCATCAAAGCGATGAGATTATGGACAACATGGACGAATGGTGCACCACCACGCACGCACGCACGGGCTTAACCGCGCGGGTAAAAGCATCGCACTACACCGAAGCGGATGTGGAGCAAAAGCTGCTGGATTTTATGAGCGCGTGGCTGCCCGCCAACGCCACGCCGATGTGCGGCAACACCATCCATCAAGACCGCCGCTTTATGGTGGAATATATGCCGCGCTTGGAAGCCTATTTCCACTATCGCAATTTGGATGTGTCCACGCTCAAAGAATTGGCGCGGCGCTGGCATCCCGCTGTTTACAAAGGCGTGGTGAAAAAAGGTTCGCACAAGGCGTTGGACGATATTTTGGAAAGCATTGAAGAGCTGAAATATTATCGCGAGACGTTTTTAAGGCTGCCTGAAAGCGAGATCGGCGCGTGATCGCTTGGCAACCGAATTTGCCCGATTGCCTTGTTGCGCCTGATTTAGCAACCGCACACGCTCACGGCGGCGCTGTCGCAACGGGGCGATTTTTCTGTGCAACTGGATGCGCTGGGCGAGAGCGTTGGCGGCGAAGGCGTTTTCAGGCTGCCGCAAAAGCAGTTTGTCCGCTGCGTTACTTTGCTGCTGGATGGCGTGGCGGTGGTGCAAGCACAAAGCGTGTGCGCATTGGATTCGGCTTGGCGCGAATGGCTGGATTGCGGCACCACGCCGCTGGGGCAGATACTGTTTTCAGGCTGCCTACCGCTCACGCGCAGCCCCTTGCAGTTTGCGCTTGCGCCGCCTTATTTGCTGGCGCGGCGTTCAGTGTTTGATTGCAATGGCGACAAGCTGGATTTGCTGGAATGCTTTTTGCCTGCGGCGGCGAAGATTGCGGCAGCCTGAAAACCAGTTCGCACCATCCAAGCACAAAGAAAAACCTGTATCCCCAGCGGAATACAGGTTTTCCATTTTCAGGCTGCCTTTTGTGCGCTTGTTTCTCTCTATGCGGTCTAACGTCAGACAACAGCTTAAACCATTCTCCTGTTTGTAGATTCGCAATAGGCAGCCTGAAAACCGTTTGGCGCAGATGTTTGATTACTTCATCGCGCCTACCATCGTTTTCACGTTGTAGCGAAACATATCGGCATACGTTTTCGCAGGCGCGCCTTTGGACAGCGCATCCGAATACAACACACCACCCACTTTCACGCCCGTTTCCTGCGCGATGCGCTGCACCATGCGCCCATCTTTAATATTCTCGGTGAACACCGCCTTCACGCCTTGCTGCTTGATTTGGCGAATAATCGCGGAAACAGTTTTCGCTGATGCTTCGCCTTCCGTGCTCACCCCTTGCGGCGCAAGAAAGGTAACGCCGTAGCGTTTTGCCAGATAGTTAAACGCATCATGCCCCGTGAGCACCTTGCGCTTATCGCGCGGAATGCTGTTGAACTGCTGGCGCGCATAGCCATCCAATTGCACCAATTCTGCCGAATAGCTTTTAAAGCGCGCCTGATAATAGCTTGCGCCCGCAGGGTCGGCTTTAATCAACGCCTTGGCAACGTTTTCCGCATATTTTTGCATCAACACAGGGTCGCCCCAAACGTGCGGATCAAATTCGCCGTGATCGTGGCTATGCCCCGCGTGGTCGTTATGATGGTGATGCTCTTCTTCCGCCTTAATCGGCGAAATGCCCTGCGTGGCTTCCGCATACGGCACCTTGCTTTGCTTCACCGCCCGCAGCACATCGCCGCTTTCCAAGCCCAAGCCATTGAGCAACACCAATTTTGCTGCCGCAATTTTTTTAACATCGCCGCCCGTTAGCTGATAGGCGTGCGCGTCTTGATCCGCCCCCACCAAGCTGGTAACGCGCACCCGCTCGCCGCCAATTTGCTGGGCAACATCGCCCAAAATGCTAAAACTGGTAACCACAGGCAACGCTTCCGCCCAAAGGCAGCCTGAAAACATTAAAGCAACGGCAAGGGCAGTAGATTTGATCACACGTTGGCGCATAAATTTCTCCTTCTTAAAAATCGTGTAAACAAAGGTTAAGACCAACAACGCAGGCGATTATACACAAAATCTTGTTATAGTATTACATCAATTTGCCCAGCGCACCCTTTGTTTTTGAAATTTAACGAAACTTCATTGCCAGCCACGCCGCCCAGCCGCGCCAACCTAATTTAGCAAACGCCCTTGCGCGTTGTTTTACCGCCTTGTTGCCATGCGAAAAACCGTTTTCAGGCTGCCGCATCCATTCCCCCAAAGGCAGCCTGAAAGCCCGTATATTCTGTGGAAATCAACAGCGTTGTTTACACTTTTCGGATTTTGGATGCAGACAAATTTGGCGGGTTTCGCAGGTTGTCAAGAATGCCGTAAGGCACGGAGAAGCCGCATGGTTCTTGATAATCTGCGAAAGCTGCTAAATCATCATGCAGCCAAAAAACGAAAGCTAAGCAGCCTGAAAAAGTGTAAACAACGCGACCTTTTCCAACATATAATCCGCGCATTTTTGTTTACGCGCGTTCCGTAAAACCGCCATGCCCCATCCCAAAGCCTTCGCCATACTCGGCGCGACCGCCAGCGGCAAAACCGCCCTTGCGCTTGCCATCGCAGCAAAATTCCCCTGCGAAATCATTAGCCTAGACAGCGCACTCGTTTACCGCGACATGAACATCGGTACCGCCAAGCCCAGCGCTGCCGAGCTTGCTGCCGTGCCGCATCATCTCATCAACATCATCAGCCCCTTGCAGGCATACAGCGCCGCCGATTTTGTGCGCGATTGCACGCGGCTGGTTAGCGAAATCCACGCCCGCCAATGCCTGCCGCTGATTGTGGGCGGCACCATGATGTATTACCACGCGCTCACGCAAGGCTTAAACGACTTGCCCGAAGCCAACCCCGCCATCCGCACCCAGCTGCAAGCGCGCAAAGCCGAGCATGGTTTATCCTTTTTATACAACGAATTACAACGGCTAGACCCTGCAACCGCCGCTCGTCTAAAACCCAACGACAGCCAGCGCATTGAACGCGCTTTGGAAATCTATCAACTAACCGGCAAGCCCATGAGCCAGCATCTTGCCGAACACGAAACCGCCGCCGCGCCGCTAAATTTGCACACGCTTGCGCTGATTCTCACCGATCGCAGCTTGCTGCACGCGCAAATCAATCAACGTTTTAACAACATGATAGACAACGGTTTTTTAGAAGAAGTGCGCCAGCTTCGCCAGCTTTATCCCGCGCTGCATCCCGATATGCCATCCATGCGCTGCGTGGGCTACCGCCAAGCGTGGCAGCATTTGGATGGCGAAACCAGCCTCGCCCAATTTGTTGAACAAGGGCAGGCCGCCACGCGCCAGCTCGCCAAACGCCAGCTTACTTGGCTGCGCAAAATCCCCGCCGATACGGTGTTAGACTCGTTTGCCAGCGGTTATCAAGCCGCTGCCCTTGCCGCCGTGCAACGGCATTTTGCTTGCGCCGAAAATCAGTTTCAGGCTGCCTAATCCAACCCCATAAGGCAGCCTGAAAAAGGGTAGGGTGTAATCATCCATGCTTCATCCTCGCCCAACCCATTTTCAGGCTGCCTCAACCCCCACAGGACACCCCATGCGCCCCATCGCCCCGCTCAAACGCCGCTGCGCCGCCTTGCTGTATGAAAGCCTGCTGATTGGTTCGGTAACCATACTCGCAGGCATCGCGGCGGGCATCATCAACACCGTCATCAGCCGCAGCGCGCCCGCGCTCGCGCCCATCGTTCCCCTGCTTACCAGCGTCGTTTTTCTGCTGGCGTGGTGGCAATATTTTCGCCTGAACTGGCAGCGCGAAGGGCAAACGCTGCCGATGCGCGTGTGGCAAATCGGGTTAATCAATCTGGCGGGCAATCGTCCCAGCAAAAAACAATTGCTGCTGCGCTTTGCTTGGGCGTGCGTGCTGCTGGTGTTTATCCCCTTGCTGGCATACGCCGCCTTGCAGCATTTGGGTTGGCATGGCAAAAACGCCACCATCGCCGCGCTGTTTTGGTGGATATTGCCGTGGGGCTTTGCCCTGTTGAATCCGCGCAAACAATTTTTGTACGACTGGCTGGCTGGCACGGAATTGGTTGATTTGCGCGCAAACAATAACGAGCCAGCGCGTTAAACCAATCAACAAAAAGGCAGCCTGAAAACGAGCGAAGCAAGTTTCAGCGAAGCTAAAACGTGCATCTGAACTTGTTTTCAGGCTGCCTTGATTAGTTTGGTTTTATGCTTGTTTTGCCGCCCATTCGGCAGGCGTTGCCGCCACGGTGATAGACAACGCGTGCAATTCATTGCTCGCCAGCTTTTCTGCCAAGCCATCTTTAATCAAACGATGGCGAGCCAAGCGCGCTTTGCCTTCAAACGAAGCCGATACAATCTTGGCAAAAAAATGATGTCCATCGCCTTCCACTTCAATCAATTCGCAAGGGGTAACTTGGGCAATCAGCTCTTTAACTTGTTCTGGAAACAACATATTTAATCCTTAAAGTGGTGTGTGAAAAACGCGCGATTTTAGCACAAACCTTTCAGGCTGCCGCTGGCAATAGGGCAGCCTGAAACGCTTATTTATTCTCCAAAATATACTTACGCACCGCCGCGTTATGCTCATCCAGCGTATGGCTAAACTGGCTGCGCCCCGTGTTATCCATGCGCGAAACGAAATACAAATAATCGCTATCAGCAGGGTTTGCCGCTGCTTGCAACGCCGCGCGGCTGGGCAGCGCAATCGGCGTGGGCGGCAAACCATCGCGCGTGTAAGTGTTATACGGCGTATCGCGCTGCAAATCCGCCTTGCGAATCTTGCCTTGATACGCCTCGCCCATGCCATAAATCACCGTAGGGTCGGTTTGCAAGCGCATCCCTTTTGCCAAGCGATTGCGAAACACCGCCGCCACATTGCCCCTGTCGTCTTCATGCCCCGTTTCCTTTTCCACCAAGCTCGCCATAATCAGCAAGTCATAAGGCTTTTGATACGGCAAACCTTCTTGTTTACTCGTCCACGCCGCGTTTAATTCGCGCTGCATCGCCTTATAGGCAGCCTGAAAAATCTGAATATCGCTGCTTTCCGCCGCAATCTCATAACTATCAGGGAAAAACAGCCCTTCGGGGTTATCCGACATCGCATTGGGGTCAATTTTTTTCAACAATTCCGCATCGCTCAACGCGCGCGTATCGTGCCGAATATTCTCCGCCTGATTCACCACGCGGCGCATCTGGCTAAACCGCATCCCTTCAACAATCTGCACCGAAACCAAATCAGGGCTGTTTTTGCGCAAATGCTGCAAAATCTCCCAGCTGGAAACGCGCCCAGCAAAACGATAGCTGCCACTGGTGAGCTTATCGTGCACGCCCAGCGCGTATGCCGCCGATAGCAACACATAACGGCTGTAAATCTTATCGTCTGCTGCCAGCTTACGCCCCACCGCCGCCATGCCTTGCCCCTTTTCCACCACCAGGCGATAAGGCGTGCCATTGTTCTTAGGCGCAAACAGCAAAGCGGCATACGCGCCGCCAATGAGCAACAAAATAACCAAAACAGCCAAAAAACGTTTAACAATCATAAAAATAAAAATATTGTTGAAAATAGAATTATAGCTTAAATCGGCAATATCCGTTTTAGCTGCGCAGAAGCTCGTAAACTCGCTTTCAGGCTGCTTTTGCGGATGGCGGAACAAGCAACCGCGTCCGCGCAAATATCGCCCAAGGCAGCCTGAAAACCGCAAAACCGCGCCAAACAATCGTCTATAAAAATCGCCCATGAAAAAAGCAGATAACTTGTGAGTCATCTGCTTTGTGTGATTCCGTTAATTAGGTTAAACGCGATTACGCACCTTGGATATTAGCGGCTTGTTTGCCTTTTGGGCCAGTGGTTACATCAAAAGAAACTTTTTGACCTTCTTTCAATGTTTTAAAGCCTTCCATATTGATTGCCGAGAAGTGAGCGAACAAATCTTCGCCGCCTTCATCAGGAGTAATAAAACCAAAGCCTTTTGCGTCGTTAAACCATTTAACTGTACCAGTTGCCATAAAATGCTACTCTCTTACAAAAATATTAAACAAAAAGCAGTTGGAGCAAGTTTAAAAGCAATTCTTTACAGAGAACGGTTCTGAACGCACACCAAATGCTGTTTGACGTTTTACTCACTTTAACGAATATCGTCAAGTTTTGTTTAGGCAAAGACAAACTTTTTCATTAAAATAACAAAAAATACAACAGAAGCCCGCCATGAGTTTGCACCAAGCCACACGCCAATCGCAAAAAACCCAACTCGCGCCGCCGAAAAAATACGGCGTTTTTCTGTTAAACGATCATTACACACCGATGGATTTTGTGGTGGATGTGCTGCAAAATGTTTTCAGGCTGCCTGAAAGCAAGGCAGTAAACATCATGCTGGAAGTCCACCATCATGGCAAAGGCTTGTGCGGCGTTTACACGCGCGATATTGCCGAAACCAAGCAACAACAAGTGATGCTGCTCGCCGAAGAAGCTGGGCATCCGCTGATGTGTACGATTGAGGAAGTATCTTTATGATTTCAAAAGAACTTGAACTGATTTTGCAAGATTTATACACCCACGCCAAAAATGCGCGGCATGAATTGGTGGGCTTGGAGCATTTGCTGTTGGCGATTGTGCAAGGCTCAACCGATGTGAACGCGGCGTTGCAGCATTGCGGGGTGGAAACCGCGCTGTTGGTGGTGCAACTGCAAGAAAGCATTGATGAAAACACGCCTGTTTACCCCGCCGACCAAGCCACGCACGAGCCGCAGCCCACGGTGGGCTTTCAGCGCGTGATTCAGCGGGCGATGATTCATGTGCAGCATTCATCGCAGGATAAAGTGTTGCCCGAGGATGTGTTGATTGCGCTGTTGGACGAGGAAGACAGCCCTGCGGCGTATTTCTTGCAACTGCATTCGGTTAAACGCATTGATTTGCTGCGCTATTTCTCGCATCGTTCAGGCAGCCTGAATTCGGGTGCACCGCCGTCTTCGCGCGATGATGATGACGACAACAATCTTGCCGATAATCCGCTGGAAGCCTACACCATCCATCTCAACGCTGAAGTGAAAGCCGAGCGCATTGATCCGCTGATTGGGCGGGCGGCGGAAATGGAGCGGATGCTGCAAGTGTTGTGCCGCCGCCGCAAAAACAATCCTTTGCTGGTGGGCGAAGCAGGCGTGGGCAAAACCGCGCTGGCAGAAGGTTTGGCGTATTTGATTGAGCAAAACCAAGTGCCCGAAGTGTTGGCAAGGGCGCAAGTGTATTCGCTGGATATGGGCGCGTTGCTGGCGGGGGCGAAATACCGTGGCGATTTTGAAGCGCGGGTGAAAGCGGTGTTAAAAGCGTTGGCAACCATTCCCAATGCGCTGTTGTTTATTGACGAAATCCACACCATGATAGGCGCGGGCAGCACGCAAGGCAGCGTGATGGATGCGTCTAATTTGCTCAAACCCGCGTTGGCAAAAGGCGCGTTGCGCTGCATCGGCGCAACAACGTATGACGAATACCGCACTATTTTTGCCAAAGACCACGCCTTAAACCGCCGTTTCCAAAAAATTGACATCGGCGAGCCGAGTGTTTCCGAAACGGTACAAATTTTGCAGGGCTTGAAGCCGATGTTTGAAGCGCACCACAACGTGCATTACACCGACGATGCTTTTCAGGCTGCCGCAGAGCTGTCGGCAAAATACATCAACGAACGTTTCTTGCCCGATAAAGCCATTGATATTATTGACGAAGCAGGTGCTGCCCAACGCATCGCGCAGCCTGAAAACCGCCAAGACGAAATCGGCAAAAACGAGATTGAACGCATCATTGCCAAAATCGCCCGCATCCCCGAAACCACCGTGTCGCACGACGATAAAACCGTGCTGCGCCACCTTGCCGACACGCTCAAAGCCAAAGTGTTCGGGCAAGACGAAGCGATTGATTTGATTACCACCGCCATCAAGCTCGCCCGCTCAGGCTTGGGGCAGCCTGAAAAACCGATTGGCAGCTTTTTGTTTTCAGGCAGCACAGGCGTAGGCAAAACCGAAGTGGCACGCCAGCTTGCCAACGCGCTGGGCATCACGCTGCAACGCTTTGATATGTCAGAATATTCCGAGCCATTTGCGGTAACGCGCTTTATCGGCGCGCCCCCTGGTTATGTGGGCTTTGACCAAGGTGGCTTGCTTACCGAAGCCATCAACAAGCATCCACATTGCGTGCTGCTGTTGGACGAAATGGAAAAAGCCCACCCCGATATTTACAACGTGTTTTTGCAAGTGATGGACGCAGGCAGACTCACCGACAACACAGGCAAAAGCGCCGATTTTCGCAATGTAATCATCATCATGACCACCAACGCAGGCGCGCAAAACCTGAACCGCGCCAACTTCGGCTTCACAGGCAAACACGAGCGCGGCGACGAGATGGAAGTCATCAAAAAAACCTTCACGCCCGAGTTTCGCAATCGCTTGGATGCCATTGTGCCTTTTGCGCCGCTTACGCCTGAAATCATCCTGCGCGTGGCGGATAAATTCCTCGCCCAACTGGGCGAACAGCTTGCCGCGAAGAATGTGTCCGCCAGCTTTGGCAGCGCCTTGCGCGAACACCTTGCCTCCAAAGGCTTTGACCCACAAATGGGCGCGCGCCCGATGCAACGCCTGATTCAAAGCGAAATCCGCCAAGCCCTTGCCGATGAATTGTTATTCGGCAAGCTGGCAAACGGCGGCAGCGTGGCGATTGATTGGGATAACGAAGCGCAGAAGGTGGTGTTGGAGATGAATGCGGCGAAAGTGGCGCTGGCAAAAGAAGCGGTGTAAAGGTTTTCAGGCTGCCTGAGTGGTTGAGGCAGCCTGAAAATTGCGCCGCGCGATGTTTTCAAGTTTCAGGCTGCCTCAAAGGAATCCTATGTCTGCTCTCTATCCCTATGCCCACATCATCCATCTTTACTGCGCCATCACATTCGTTGGCGGCGTGTTTTTTGAAGCGCTAGTGTTAAGCGTGATGCACAGCAAACGCGTTTCGCGCGATGCCCGCCGCGAAGTGGAGCGCGCCTTGTCGTATCGCGCCGTGCGCGTGATGCCGTGGGTGGTGAGCGGCGTGTTTTTGTCTGGGCTAACCATGTTGCATCGCTATGCCAGCGTGTTGCGCCATCCGTTTTCGGGCGGGTTTGCCACCATGCTCACGCTGAAAATTTTGTTTGCCTTTGGCATTCTGGCGCACTTCATTATCGCGGTGTACAAAATGAAAACCCATACGCTGACGGTGGATTGGTCAAAATACATTCATGCGGCGGTGTTTACGCAAATGATGTGTATTGTGTTTCTTGCTAAGGCGATGTTTTATTTTGCTTAATAGGGCGCGGATGGAGCAGGGCGGTTTAATGTGAACATTCTGAGAACACGATGATTTGATGCGCGATTGCCGTTTTGTTTTCAGGCTGCCTTTGCTGCGCTAACTATTGAAAAATGATAAACGCAAAAATCCCAGCCATTACGACTGGGATTTTTTGGTTTTGTGGTGGAGGTAAGCGGGATCGAACCGCTGGCCTCTTGCATGCCATGCAAGCGCTCTACCAACTGAGCTATACCCCCGATTATTAAAATAAGTTGGAATGGATGATTCCAACTTAATATATTTGGTGGCGAATCAGGGATTCGAACCCCGGACACAAGGATTATGATTCCTCTGCTCTAACCGACTGAGCTAATTCGCCGTGTGGAAGCTGCGCACTATACTGGGCTTGGGGTGGTTCGTCAAATGAAATTTTGCTTTTGCGTTTGGATGGTTGATTTTTAATGGAATTATGTTAGCGAGGCAGAGCATAGGTAGCCTGAAAGTGTGTAAAGACTGGGTTGGGTGGGATTTTTGATTTGTTATGTTAAGGGATGTTAAGGTATGATGTGCGTTTTTGTTTTCAGGCTGCCTATTGCTGGGCGGCGGGAGTTGTTTTGCGATGAATGCGGTCATTATTGGTGTTTTGGTGATGCTGGTTTTGTCGGTATCGCGGATTCATGTGGTATTGAGTTTGGTGATCGGGGCATTTGCGGCGGGTTTGGCGGCGGGGTTGCCGTTATCGGATGTGAGCGATGCGGCGGGGCAGGTGGTTACCAAGGGGGTGATGTCGCATTTTCAAGATGGCTTGGCAAATGGGGCGACGATTGCGCTCTCTTATGCGATGCTGGGGGCGTTTGCGATGGCGATTACGCATTCCGGGCTGCCGCAGCAGATGGCGGGGGCGATGATTCGGCGCATTTCCACCAACCAAACGCAGGATACGATTCCCTCGGGCATCAACGGGGTGAAGTGGGGGTTGCTGTTGGTGCTGCTGGCGATGGGGGTGATGAGCCAGAATGTGGTGCCGATTCATATTGCGTTTATCCCGATGATTGTGCCGCCTTTATTGTTGGTTTTCAATCGGTTACACATTGACCGCCGTTTGCTGGCGTGTGTGATGACGTTTGGCTTGGTTACGACTTATATGTTTTTGCCGTATGGCTTTGGTGCGATTTTTTTGAACAAGATTTTGCTGGGCAATATTGAGAAGGCGGGGATGAGCGTGCAGCATATCAATGTGATGCAGGCGATGGCGATTCCTGCTCTGGGCATGGTAGCGGGCTTGCTGTTGGCGTTTGTGCATTATCGCAAGCCGCGCGTGTATCAAAATCATCAGGTAGATGCGGATGCGGCGAGCAATGCGGCGGGGCAGCCTGTGGTGTCGTCTTATCGCAGTGCGGTGGCGGCGGTGGCGATTTTGGTGTGCTTTGCCATTCAATTGGTTTACAAGGATGCGCTGATGCTGGGCGCGCTGCTGGGCTTTGCGGTGTTTATGATGCTGGGCGTGGTGCGCCGTTCGGAAGCGGATTCGGTGTTTAACCGCGGGATGCAGATGATGGCGATGGTGGGGTTTATCATGATTGCGGCGCAGGGCTTTGCCGAAGTGATGAAGGCGACGGGGCAGATTGAGCCTTTGGTGCAGGCGAGCGCGACGATGTTTGCCGGTAATAAAACGATGGCGGCGTTTGCCATGCTGATGGTGGGCTTGCTGATTACGATGGGGATTGGCAGCTCGTTTTCCACGCTGCCGATTATCACGGCGATTTATGTGCCGCTGTGCGTGAGCTTGGGCTTTTCGCCGCTGGCAACGGTGGCGATTATTGGCACGGCGGGGGCGTTGGGCGATGCGGGTTCGCCTGCTTCGGATTCTACGCTGGGGCCAACCATGGGTTTGAATGTGGACGGTCAGCACGACCACATGCGCGATAGCGTGATTCCCACCTTTATTCACTACAACATCCCGCTGTTTATTGCGGGCTGGATTGCAGCAATTATTTTGTAAACAAGATAGGCAGCCTGAAAATGCGTTGCCGTGCAATAGCGGCGCGGGTTTTCAGGCTGCCTTTATTGAGCGAGATATGGGACGAAAGGGGCTTATGGAAGAATTGGAAAACCGCATTATTGAGCTGGAAATTCGCCTTGCTTTGCAGGGCGATTTGTTGGATAGCTTGAACGCCACCGTTGCCAAAATGCAAGATGCGCTGAATTTGCAGCAGGCGCAGCTGCGCGTGTTGTACCAAAAAATGCAGCAGCAAAACGAGAGCGGGCAAAATCAGCCGTATAGCCTAGCGGATGAAGTGCCGCCGCATTATTAGGACATGATTAGAATGCTTGCGCCGCGCATAGGCAGCTTGAAAAAGCATTCAACCCAAGATGGCAACGGCCTCCCCGCTTTCAGGCTGCCGCAATGCGCCAAGGCAGCCTGAAAATCCCACTCATCCGCATTATGCTAAAATGCCGTCCTTTCTGTATTCCAACACCTAAGGCAGCTACGTAGCAAAGCGGAGTTGCGAAGCTAAAACGCCCATTCACATTATGACTTTTCGCCATACTTCTTTGTTTTCCTGTTTACTCGTATTCATCAGCAGCAGCGCCTTCGCCGAAACGCAAACCGTCCGCGAAGCCGCTGCTGTCTCTGCGCCTGCTAGCAGCGAAAGTCAAGCCGAAAAACACGCGCTGCCGCTGAAAAAAGCCGACATCTCCCCGCGCAAAGACAAAAGCAAAAGCGAGCAAACCAACGAAGAAGACGAAAAAGAACTCACCCCCAAATACCCCATCATCATCGAAGCCGACAACCCCGAAATCCAAGCCATGTTGGAGCAGCATCTGCCGCTGATTGCCTACCAACGCAAAGAAGAACTAGACAAAGAACAACTGGGCTACCTCGCCGAAGACGCGCCCAACGACGCGCGCAACATGATTAAAACCGAAGGCTATTTCAACAGCGAAGTGAGCGTAACGCCCGAAGGCGAGGGCTACCGCGTGAAAGTCATCACCGGCAAGCGCACCACCATTGACAATGTAAACGTCGCCATTTTAGGCGATATTTTGCAAGACGATACCCTCGACAGCTACTACAAAAACGCCTTTTCCAACTGGCAACTGCCCGTGGGCGCGCCGTTTCGCCAAGAAGATTGGAGCGGCAGCAAAATCTCCGTGCTCACCGCCGTAACGCGAAAAAAATACCCGCTCGCCCAGTTCGCAGGCACGCAAGCGACAGTCAATCCGCAAACGCAAAAAGCCGATTTAACCGTAACCGTGGACAGCAAAAAGCCGATTTATTTTGGTGATTTTCAAATTAAAGGCAACCAACGCTATCCGCAAAGCGTGATTTCGGGCATGGCGCAGTTTAAAACAGGCGATGTGTACGACTTAGACAAACTGCTGGACTACCAACAAGCCCTAGAAAACGACAGCCACTACACCGGCGCGTCCGTGCAAGCTGATTTTGATAATTTGCAGGGCGACCGCGTGCCCGTGAAAGTTGCCGTGTCCGAAGCCAAACGGCAAAAACTTGAAACCGGCATCAGCTTTGATTCTGAATACGGCTTGGGCGGCAAGCTGGACTACGAACACTACAACATCTTCAACCGCGGCTATGTCGGCTCGCTGGCTTGGGAAGTGGATAAATACCAAACCAAGCTGGGCATCGGCATCAGCCAGCCGCGCAAAGGCTCGGGCTATTTCAACACCGCCAACCTTGCCTACAACCGCAGCACCACGCAAAACCTAGAAAAACGCGGCATCACATCAGGCTTCTGGCGCGTGCGCGACCGCGATGGCATTGAATCGCGCGTGGGCATTGAGTTTATCGCCGAAGACAGCCGCATCCCCAATAGCAATGTTAATTTTGGGCGCAGCTACGCCACCATGCTCACCGCATCATGGAAACGCCAACGCCTAGAAACCCTATTGCGCCCCGCCAACGGCTATTATTTAAGCGGCAAAATAGGCACCACACTCGGCACGCTGCTTTCATCCGCACCCATGATTCGCGTACACGGCAGCGCAGGCTATTACTACACGCCCGAAAACAAACAACTGGGCACATGGGTGGCGCGTGGCGAAATTGGTTATGTTTACACCAATCAAAAATTTGAAGACGGCAATGTGCCATCATCGCTGATGTTCCGCTCGGGCGGCGCCAGCTCCATTCGCGGCTACGAACTCAACAGCATCGGCAGAAAAATCCCGCCCAACAGCGCGGTGCTGCCCGAACGCGCCATGTTTGTTGCCAGCGCGGAATACCAATACCCGATTTACAACAACTTTGCCGCTGCTGTGTTTCACGATGTGGGCAGCGTTGCCCATAAGTTCCAAGACATGACGCTCTACCACGGCACAGGCGTTGGCGTGCGCTGGTTTAGCCCTGCCGCGCCGTTTTCGTTTGACATCGCCTACGGGCATCGCGATAAAAAATTGCGCTGGCATATCAGCTTGGGCACGCGGTTCTGAGCATAAGGCAGCCTGAAAATCGTTTGCATCCCATTTTGATTTTCAGGCTGCCTAACCGCCCGCATCATTGTTCACCACATCGGCAGCCTGAAACGCTGTTCAGCGAAGCTAAACTCCCATCCCCAAAGGCAGCCTGAAACCCCATTTCCACCCCAAACATCATGACCGAACCATCCCCCAATCCCCAAGCAACAGAAAACCCCGTCGTTTCGCCATCGCCATCCCCCGCTCCCCAAAAAACCAAAAAATCCCGTCGCCTGCTTAAATACACTTTGGGCACGGTTATCATCCTGCTTGGTGCCAGCGCAGGCGGTGCGGCATGGCTGCTGAACACCAACAGCGGCTTGCGTTTTGCCGTGTATCAGCTGCCCAAGCTCGCCGATGTGCACATCACATCCAAAACGCTCACAGGCAGCGTGTTGCAAGGCATCAACGCCGATGAACTGCGCATCATCACGCCCAGCGCCGATATAGACATCAGCACGCTTTATTTCCAATGGCAGCCGAGCGAGCTGTGGCAACGCCATCTGCACATCAACCAAATCAACGCGGGCAATGTTCACATCCAATCCAAGCCAACTCCGCCGCAGCCCAAGGGTGAACCCATGAGCGAGCCCGACAGCATCAGCCTGCCGATGACTATCGCGCTGGATAATCTCACCATCAACAGCATCACCCAAGACAAACGCAAAACCGAACTCGTCCGCCAAGTCCAAGCCAGCTATGTTTACGACCACAAAGAACACCGCCTTAAAGTAGGCAGCCTGAAAAACTATTGGTCCAGCACCCAAGGCGAACTTGCCGCCAGCACCGCTGCCCCCTTCGCCTTATCAGGCGATTTATTCTCCGATGGCGAGCTAGAAGGCATCGCCGTAACCAATGGGCTCAACCTATCAGGCAGCCTGAACAACATCATGGTCAATACCGCCCTAGTGGGCAACGGCATCGGCTTGCACGCCAACACCCAACTGCGCCCATTTGCCAAACGCATTGACGACCTCATCGGCAAGGTGAACGTTGTCGGGCAGGGCATCAACCCCAAAGCCTTCATGCCCAACCTGCCCGAAGCTTCCCTGTATTTCACGCTCGGCATCACGCCCGATTTAAACAACCCCAAAGCCATGCTGCGCGGTGCGCTCAACCTGCGCAACGAGCTGCCCAAAACCGCCGACAACAACGGCATCCCCGTCAGACTCATCAACGGCATTTTCAATATCGACGACAGCGGCGATGTCAAAATTGACCACATCCAAGCCAACCTGTTGCAAAAAGGCAGCCTGAAACTATCGGGCGACATCCGCGCCGCCGAGCAAACGCTTAATCTCGCCGCCAATATCGCCCAGCTCAACAGCAGCGACATCATCAGCACCGCGCTCAAACCCACGTTCAACGGCGACATCAAAGCCACAGGCACATTCACCGATCCACAAATCAACTGGCAACTCGCCACCGAAAACGCCCAAAGCACAGGCAACCTGAAAATCCAAACCGACACCAAAAACGCCCAGCGCACCTTGTTGCTAGAAAACGCCAACATCAAAGCCAACAACGGCGGCGAAGTAAAACTCGCCGGCAAGCTGGAACTCTTCCAAAACCAAAAACTCGCCCTGCAAGCATCCAGCCAAAACTTCAATCCCAGCGCGCTCTACCCCAGCTTCCCGCAAGGCAATATTAACGGCAAAATCCAAGCCACAGGCGAAATCGCCAAGCAGCAAATCCACAGCGAGCTTAACTTCGCCCCCTCCACCCTGTCGGGCACAAACCTATCAGGCAGCGGCGTGGTCGATTACCGAGACAACCACCTCAGCCGCGCCGACCTCGCCATCCATCTAGGCAGCAACCACATCAACACCAAAGGCGCATACGGCAAACAAGGCGACAATCTCGCCCTAGACATCAACGCCCCCAATCTCAACCTATTCGGCTTCGGGCTACAAGGCGCGCTCACCGCTAAAGGCAGCCTGAAAACCACCGCCAACGGCTACACCCAAGTGGATGCCAACCTAAACGGACAAGCCCGCGGCTTTGCCCTCGGCGAAGCCCTGCGCATCCAAAACCTAGACTTCAAAATCCAAGCCAGCCCCAGCCCCACCGCCCCGCTCAACATCACACTCAACGGCAACCACATCAGCGCCAGCGGCATCGCCATAGACAACATCAACGCCAGCCTAAACGGTACGCAACGCCAACACCAATTCAAAGCCCAAGGCAGCCTGAAAATAGACAACAAACCGCTAACCCTACGCGCCAGCGCCAACGGCGGGCTAAACGAAAAAATCCAATGGCAAGGCAACATCAGCGAACTCAACATCGCAGGCGCGCTCAACTTGCGCCTGCAAAACACCATGCGGCTAGAAGCAGGCGCAGAGCGCGTAATCCTCAGCAGCGCCAGTTGGCAAGCCCTCGGCGGCAGCCTGAATTTAGACCAACTCACATGGAGCAAACAAGCAGGGCTGGTAACCAAAGGGCACGCTAATAATCTCAGCCTAGAACAGCTACACAACTTCTACACCCCGCCAATTGAGCACAACCTCACCATCGCCGCCGACTGGGATTTAAGTTACACCCAAAGCCCGCGCGGCTACCTCAACCTGCGCCAACAAGGCGGCGACATCATCCTGCCCACCGCGCGCAAGCAGCCGCTCAACCTGCAAAACTTCGTACTTAAAACCACGCTAGATGGGCGCGGCATCCACAACAACATCAGTGCCGATACCCGCTATGGCAAAGCCACAGGCGACTACACCATCCTGCAAGCCTTTGGCAACGGCAAAATTGTTGATGCCCCCGTGAGCGGCAAAATCCAAGTGAGCAACGACAACCTAGAAAGCCTGAAAAGCGTGATGCCTGTGGGGCACATCATCCAAGGCTCGCTGGCGGCGACTGCCCAAATCGCAGGCACCGTTAGCACGCCCAAGCTCAGCGGCACGGTAAACGGCGAAAATCTGTATTACCGCAATCGCCAAGTCGGCATTATTCTCGACAACGGCAGCCTGAAATCCCATTTAGACGGACAACGCTGGCACATTGATTCGCTGGTGTTTGACCGCAAAGGCGGCAAAATCAGCCTGACCGGCGATGCCGCCTATGTGAACAACGTGCCCGATGTGAACGCCAAAATTACTGTCGCCCAATACCCCATCCTAGACCAAGCCAGCCGCCGCCTCACCGTATCAGGCAACACCGACATCAGCTACAACAGCGAAGGCATTACACTAACAGGCAGCCTGAAAACCGATATGGGGCGCTTTGGCTTCCAAGAAAGCAGCGCGCCCACGCTGGATGATGATGTCATCATCATAGGCGAAGTCAAACCCCCGCCCGCGCCCCCGCTGCCGCTCAAACTCAACCTAGAATTTGACCTAAACGACCGCCTATTCTTCGTTGGCGAAGGCTTGCGCGTGTTGCTTGGCGGCAAGCTCAATCTCACTTCACACACCACCGCCGATGTGCAAGCCGTGGGCAGCATCCACATCATCCGCGGGCAATACAAAGCCTACGGGCAAGACTTGGTGGTGAAAAAAGGCACCATCTCCTTTGTTGGACCTTTGACCAAGCCCAATCTCAACATCCGCGCCGAACGCCGCGCATCCCCCGTGGGCGCAGGTGTAGAAGTGTTGGGCAACCTAGAAGTACCCCGCGTGAGCCTGGTTGCCGATGAACCGATGAGCGAAAAAGACAAACTCTCATGGCTGATTCTCAACCGCGCCAGCTCAGGCAGCGACAGCGACAACGCCGCCCTTGCCACCGCCGTTAGCGCCTATTTGGCAGGCAAGTTCAACGACAAAATAGGCTTTGTGGACGACTTTGGCTTAACCACCCAGCAAACCCGCAACACCGACACGGGCGAACTCAACCCCGCCCAGCAAGTGCTCACCTTCGGCAAACAGCTCACCCAAGACCTCTATCTCGGCTACGAAGTTGGGCTGGGACAAGCCAACCAAACCGTAAAACTCGTGTATCAGCTTAGCCGCGCCTTCCAAGCCATCGCCCGCATCGGCACGCTTTCATCAGGCGGCGAACTCAAATACATCAAACGCTTTGATTAACCAAGGCAGCCTGAAACGAAGTTCAGCGGAGCCAAAACCGCCAACCCAAGCAACCACGCAGAACCATGTTTCAAGCTGCCACCAATCTGGCAACGCATTTGCTTGCAAACAACTATCCTTTTTCATCAACTCCATTAAGGAAGCAACATCATGATTAACCAATTTGACATCAACCCCTACACCAAAAACCAGCTCACCGCCTATCTGGAAAGTAAAAACATCAACCTGCGCGAAGGCATGGACAACGAAGAGACCAACAAAGAAATCGCCGCCATCTTGCACGCAGGCTTCCCCAAAATGGTGCAAAAAATTTACTCGCTGGCGAAATTTGAAAAATTTTTCTGGGAAAAACGCGAGCTGTTGCACCAACACATCGCCAACCGTTTTACCGCGATTGACGAAAAAGCCGCCAAAAAAGGCAAGTAAATATCCAATGTAGGGTGTGAGACTTTGCCACGCTTCTATTCAGATATTGACCACCACAAAGGCAGCCTGAAAACCTGTTTTACCGTTTTCAGGCTGCCTCAACCGCACACTTAACCAACCCTATAAGGAAACCCAACCATGAACCGAAAAGTTCAACTCAACAAAGGCGTAATCCAAGACAACGCCTTAAAAGCCCTAGTCAAATCCAATCTCTTCCGCCACAAGGTAGAGCGCAACAAAAAAGGCAAAGGCAGCTACAACAGACAGCAAGCAAAAAAATGGCAGGACGGTTCTTTTGAATCGTCCTGCTTTGTTTTGGTTGAGGCAGCCTGAAAACCAAAAATGGAACGGCGACGGTTCGTCGCCAAATGGTTGATTAAACAGGGGATGGCTGGTTTACCAAGATGTCAGCGAGCCGCCGACGCTCCATTGATTGCAGGTTTTCAAAGGTTCCAGCCTGAAACGCATCGCTAGCTCAATCTCAACCATCCGTTACGCTATATCAGAATAAAAATAATGAGATTTCAAAGGGTTATTGATTTAACTTCACCAAACGTTTACAATGCGTCCGCAGTAAATTTTCCACAACCCTATACAGGAGCATACAAAAATGACCGATTGTCAAACACACGCAAACCACACCCACGTTCACGGCGCAAACTGCGGACACACCGCCATTCAACACGGCGACCATGTGGATTATCTACACGACGGACATTTGCACCACGCCCACGCCGAGCATTATGATGAACACCACTTGGACGTAAACGATGCCAACCCAGATGGCTGCCACCCTGTGCACACTTGCGGCGAACACCGCCACGGCGCAGGCTGCGGACACGAAGCCGTGCCACATGGCGACCACGTGGATTACTTGGTAAACGGTCGTTTGCATCATCAACACGGCGACCATTGCGATGATCACGGCCCTGTGCAAATCGTGAAATAACCGCGCACAATAAAAAAACACGCTCGCAAAGCTCTGCGGGCGTGTTTTGCATTTTCAGGCTGCCTGAAAATTAGCGTGGGGCGCAATCTTTAAACAAGATTTCATCGTTGGGCGAAGTGATGGTGGCGATGTTGGCTTTGCGAGCGTTTTTGCTGGTAAGCGTTTCCATGCTGATGCCGTAGCCGCGTCCGCCGAAGATGGTGTCCACGTTGTCGGATTTGTTTAAATCATATTGCATCACGCGGGTTGCGCCGTCCAATTTAGCAGCGGCCGTAACAGGAATGCCTGCGCCGTTAAAGTTGTATTTCACGGCAACGCGACCTTGTTGGCAAGTGTAGTTTACGGTTTGTGTGCTGGTGATTTTTTTCGCGTTAATCGGACCGCGTGGGGCGGCGATTGCGCTGCCTGCGATAACGGTTAAAGCCAAAATGCTCAAAGTTTTTGCGATGTTCATATTTTGTCCTTTGCGGAAAAATGGGTTGATTGCTGCAAGGATTTGCAACGGGCGGCATCATAAATTTAGTGTTTATGTTTGTCTAGTAGGGCGGGTGGGTGTTTTCATATTTTTTCAAATGTCAAAACGGCTAAACTTTGGGATGTGGGTTCAGCCGTTGGTTGATTGGCGCACGCCAGTGGCAGCCTGAAAAGCTGTTTTGAAGCCGTGGCGAATGATGAGCCTGCTTTAATTGCTCCACGCCATTCAATAGGATGCAAGAACACGGCTTGCAAGCAAGCCGTAGCGGCGCGGGGATGGTTTTCAGGCTGCCTCATAGTGCGCCCGCGTTGAGGCAGCCTGAAAACTATTTCGCTGGCGATGCGCTGGATTGATGTTTTTCCCATTTGGCGCGGTGTTCGGGGGCGTAGGCAAGGTTGATGATGATTAAGGCGGGGATTTTGTTGCCTGTGTTGGCTTGGGCGGGGATGGCGAGCGCAAGCAGCGTGCCTTTTTTAAATTGCTGGATGCCTGCTTGTTGCATGCCTTGTTTGCGGCTTGCGGGGGTTTCGCTGGCGGCGGTTTGCAAAATGGCAAATTCGTCGGCGGTTAAATCGGGGTAGGGAGCGAAGCCTGCGGTTTTCAGGCTGCCTAATAGCGCGTCAAAATTGAGGTCGGTGCGCGAGAATAAGATGGATTGCAACACTTTGCTGTCGTTATCAAACATAAACATTTGCTGTGGCACGTTGCCTTTGATGTCGCGCATATAGATGGCGATGTCGCCTGATTCAACTGAAATGCTGCGGTTGCCGTAGGTTAAATAGCCGCTGTCGCTTTGCAGGACATCGGGATAAAGTTTTTTCAACTGTTCAACTGTGGTGCTGCCGATTTGGATTTGCTGCAACACATCGCTTTGGCTGGTGACAACGGCTGGGGCAGAATCGGTGTTGTTGCCCATGCGAACATCGCAGGCGGTGAGCGCGAGCGCGAGCAGGATGGGGGCAATCAGATTGAGTTTCATGGGCACTCCTTGGTTGGTAGGATGGAAGCGAAGTTGAGGCAGCCTGAAAACGGTGATTAAGGGCGTAAGGCAGCCTGAAACGGTGGCACAGCCGCGCCGCAGCGTTGCAACAGGGCGATGGTTTCAAACACAGGCAAGCCCATCACGCCGGTGAAGCTGCCTGCCAAATGCTGCACAAACACGCCGCCGATGCCTTGGATGCCGTATGCGCCTGCTTTGTCTAGCGGCTCGCCTGTGGCGATATAGGCGGCGATTTGCGCGTCGCCCAGCGGGCAGAACTGCACGTTGTTTTGCTGCACGCAGGCGTGTTCGTGTTCGCCGAACGACACGCACACGGCGGTGAGCACTTGGTGCGTGTCGCCCGATAGCTCGCGCAGCATGGCGGCGGCGTGTTCGGGTGTGGCGGGCTTGCCGAGAATTGCACCGCGATGCACCACGCTGGTGTCGGCGCTGATAATGGGGAATTGCTGCGCTTGTGGGTTGGCTTGGCGGGCGGCACGGTTTTTGGCAATGGCGAGGCGCAGCACATAATCGTGGGCGGATTCGTGATCCAGCGGGGTTTCGTCAATTTCGGCGGCGATGTTGTGGATGGTGTAGCCGAGATTTTGCAGGATTTCGCGGCGGCGCGGGCTGTTGGAGGCGAGATAGAGTTGGGGCATAGAGTGTCCTTGTGGGCGGTTAAGGCAGCCTGAAAACGAGCAAAGCGAGTTTCAGCGAAGCTAAAATGGCATCTGAAAATGGTTTTCAGGCTGCCTTATCCTTGCCGAGCTTGGCGCGGATGATTTCCACCGCCATTGGGATAACAGAAAAAACCACAATGCCAATCACCAGCGCGCCAAAGTTGTTTTTGATAAACGACACGTTGCCGAAGGCATAGCCCAGATAGGTGAGCGACACCACCCATGCAATCGCGCCGATGACGTTGTAGCGCAAAAAATGCCCGTAGTGCATTTTGCCCATGCCCGCCACAAACGGGGCGAAGGTGCGCACGATGGGCACAAAGCGAGCAAGGATGATGGTTTTGCCGCCGTATTTTTCGTAAAACGCATGGGTTTTGGCAAGGTATTCAGGCTTGAAGATTTTGCTATCGGGGCGCGAGAACAGCTTTGCGCCGAAGTATTTGCCGATTTCAAAATTAGATGCGTCGCCCAAAATGGCGGCGGCGAGCAACACGGCAACGATGATGTGCACGTTTAACACGCCAGCCGAAGCAGCCGCCACCGCGCCTGCGGCAAACAGCAGCGAGTCGCCCGGTAAAAAAGGCGTTACCACCAAGCCTGTTTCGCAAAACACGATAAGAAACAAAACGGCATACACCCAAGCACCGTGTTGTGCGGCAAGGGCGATAAGGTGTTGGTCTATGTGGAGAATGAAGTCAATCATGTTGAGGCAGCCTGAAAAAAAGGGAGCGATTATAACGAAAAAGCGTTAAGCAGCCTGAAAATGGGGATTACTCATTTTCAGGCTGCTGTTCTTGCTCGCGCCACCACGGCAGCGTGATGTCGGGGAAATTCCAGCCGCGATACACCGCCAGCATCCGAATGGCAAAAATCAGCGCGATGGTGGAAAGGCTGCGCAGCCAAGCGTTGATGCTCGTTTGCAGCATCAGCAGATAATAGCCGCTGCCGATAATGGATGCGGTGATGTAGATTTCTTGGCGCAGCACCAGCGGAATCTGGCGGCACACAATATCGCGCATCACGCCGCCAATCACCGCGGTAAACGCGCCCATCAAAATGGCGATGGTTGCCGTCATGCCACGGCTGAGCGCGGCTTCCACGCCGATAACGGTGAACGCCGCCAAGCCCAGCGCGTCAAACCAGCGAATCACATGGTTAATCCGCGCAAAAAAGCCGTAAAACATTTGCACCACAATGCTCACCAGCAAAATGGTGTAGAAATAATTTAAATCGTGTAGCCAAAAAATCGGATGGCGGTTAATCAGCAAATCGCGCAATGTGCCGCCGCCCACGCTGCCGAGAAACGAAATCAAAACCGCGCCAAAAAAATCAAATTTCAGCTGCTTGGCAAGCACGGTGGCGGCGCAGGTGCAGGCGATGATGCCGATGATGTCTAGCGCGTAGATAAGGGTTTGGATTTGGGGCAGAGGGATGCTGGGCGACATGATTCAATGGCGTGTAAACAAGATGGGCGCGATATTAGCACAAGGTTTCAGGCTGCTCCGATGCAATTGATGATGAAAAAGGCAGCCTGAAAAACAAAAATGCTATAATCGCGCTTCTTTTGCCTAGCCTTTTTTCAGGCTGCCTTAAACCCCAAAAACCACGGAATATCCATGCAAGCGAAATCTCCCAAAATTGCCCTGTTGCCCCAAGAATGGCGCGCTGCCACGTCTTTGGCAGGCGTGTATGCCTTGCGGATGCTGGGGATGTTTTTGGTGTTGCCTGTGCTGGCGTTGCACGCGCACGATTTGGCGGGCACAAACGCCGCCAATGCGCCCAAAATGGTGGGCTTGGCGATGGCAATGTATGGTTTAACCCAAGCCTTGTTGCAGCTGCCTTTGGGGATGCTGTCCGACAAAATTGGGCGCAAAAAAGTGATTTATCTGGGCATGGGCGTGTTTGCGCTGGGCAGCTTTTGGGCGGCAACGGCAACCGATGTGCACACGCTGATTATGGCGCGGGCGGTGCAGGGCGCGGGCGCGGTGAGCGCGGCGGTAACGGCGTTGCTGGCGGATTTAACCCGCGAAGAAGTGCGCACCCGCGCCATGTCGTTGATTGGATTGAGCATTGGGCTCACTTTTTCCGTTAGCTTGGTGCTGTCGCCGATACTCAGCCGCTGGCTGGGCGTGAACGGCTTGTTTGCGCTGATGGGTGCGTTGAGCCTTGCCAGCATCGCGCTGGTGGCGTGGTACACGCCCAATCCCACCAGCGCACAATCGCGTTTGCATGAAGATGCGCAACTGCAAGTGGGGCATATTGGCGAAGTGTTGAAAAATGGACAGCTTTTGCGGCTCAATTTTGGCATTTTTGCGCTGCAAGCGGGGCTGATGGCGATGTTTACCACCTTGCCGTTTGCCTTAAAAAATCTAGGCTGGGACAAAACCAGCCATTGGCAAATCTATCTGCCCGCCACCGTTATCGGCTTGGTGTTGATGATTCCCGCCATTATCGTGGGCGAAACGCGCAATAAATTAAAACCTGTGTTTTTGCTCGGCATTGGCTTAACCGCCACCGCGCAATTCGCGTTATTAGGCAGCCTGAAAACCGTGTGGCTGATTGAACTGAGCTTGGTGGTGTATTTCATCGGCTTCAATATTTTGGAAGCCAGCATGCCATCGTTGGTTTCCAAGATTGCGCCGAGCAATCTCAAAGGCACGGCAATGGGCGTGTATAACACCTTGCAATCGGTGGGCGTGTTTTCGGGCGGCATCATCGGCAGCCGTTTATACGCGCAGTATGGTTTTAACGGCGTGTTTATTTTTTGCGGGCTAATCGGCATCGCATGGCTGCTGCTGGCTGCCCGCGCGCCTGCGCCCAAGCCTGTGAAAAACATGATGTTCGCCGTCCCCGAAGCATGGCAGGGCGATTTAGGCAGCCTGAAAACCGCCATTCAAACCACCGCAGGCGTGGAAAGCATTGCATTTAGCCAAGACAACAAAACGCTGTTTATCAAAGCCTTGCAACAAGGTTTTGACGAAGCAAATATCCGAACCATCTTATTAACAGGAGCAAACAAATGTCATTAAACAAAGTGATTTTAATCGGCAACTTGGGGCGCGACCCCGAATTGCGCTATATGCCCAATGGCGATGCGGTGTGCAATTTTTCCATTGCCACCAGCGAATCTTGGAACGATCGCAACAGCGGCCAGCGCCAAGAGCGCACCGAATGGCACAACATCACGCTGTATCGCCGTCTTGCCGAAGTGGCTGGGCAGTATTTGAAAAAAGGCAGCCAAGTGTATATTGAAGGCAAAATCCAAAGCCGCAAATACACCGACAAGCAAGGCGTAGAGCGCACGGCATACGACATCATCGGCAACGAAATGAAAATGCTCGGCTCGCGCGGCGGTAACCAGCAAGGCGGCGGTTATCACGATGATGCAGGCTATGCCCCTGCGCCGCAGCAAAACTACGCGCCCCAGCAGCAACAGCAATATGCGCCACCACCACCTGCTTATGATGCGCCGCCCCCCGCCGCGCCCACGCAACGCCAAGCACCCGTTGCGCCTGCCGCGCCTGTGGACGATATTGACGACGATATTCCATTCTAAAAAATTCAAGGTTCTAAACAACCACTCAGGCAGCCTGAAAAGCAGAATGGCGTTGATTGTGCAAAAAGAGAGCCGCAGATACTGCTTTGAGTGTCTGCGGCTTTTGTTGCTGCGTCCTATCTTGATTTCAGGCTGCCCTAGTTCGCCCTAATCCAGCCCGATAGCCATCCGAAAGTTGATTATGTTTTCCAAAATGCTCCCCGTTCTCCTGCTGGCGATTGCGCCGTTTGTTGCCCAAGCCCACGCCGCGCCCGAAGCCAGCAGCCCTGTTTCCTTGCCAACCGCGCCGCTTGCCGCGCCAGCCAGCACGCAAGCTGCCAGCGCCACGCATGAGCGCGTGTTGGCAAATGGCTTGCGCGTGATTGTGAAAGAAGACCACCGCGCGCCTGTTGCCATGATTATGCTGTGGTACAAGGTGGGCAGCGCCGATGAAATCGCAGGCAAAACGGGGCTGAGCCACGCGCTGGAACACATGATGTTTAAAGGCACGCAAACCGTACCCGCTGGCGAGTATGCCCGCAGAATCAGCGCCTTAGGCGGCAACAACAACGCCTACACCACCAACGAAGAGACGGTTTACCATGTGAGCATCGCCGCCGAGCATCTGCCTGCGGTGTTGGCATTAGAAGCCGATCGCATGGCGAATTTGAATTTCAGCGACAGCGTGTTTCTCAATGAAATGAAAGTGATACGCGAAGAGCGCCGCCAGCGCATTGAAGACAATCCGCAAGGCTTGTTATACGAAGAATTGATGCACCAAGCGTGGCAAAAATCGCCCAACCGCACCAGCGTAATCGGCAAAATGGCGGATTTGCACAAGCTCACGGCAAACGATTTGCGCCAGTGGTATCAAAAATGGTATGCGCCCAACAACGCCACGCTGGTGATTGTGGGCGATGTGCAGCCTGAAACCGTGTTTGCCCAAGCCGAGCAATATTTTGGCAGCCTGAAAAAACGCGCCATTCCTGCGCGGCAAAACATCAGCGAGCCCTTGTCGCGCGGCAAAGCGGTGCAAAGCAGTATTCGCGGCAACACGCAGCGCCCGCTGATGACGATTGCTTACCGCGTGCCGCATCTCACCGCGCTGGGCGAAAAGCTGCCCTATGCGCTGGATATGCTCACCAACGTGTTGGACGGGCATAGCGCCGCGCGATTGAGCAAAAATTTGGTGCGCGGCAAGCAAATCGCGCAAAACATCAACATCGGCTATTCGCTGCTGGCGCGCAGTCCGCAGCTTTGGGGCATCAGCGCATCGCCCGCTGCCAATGTTTCCACAGGCAGCCTGAAAGCCGCGCTGGAAAACGAAATCGCCCAAATCGCCCAACATGGCATCAGCGAAGACGAACTCAACCGCGCCCGCACCATAGAACAAACCCAAACCATCTTCGCCCGCGACAGCATCAACGCCCGCGCCAACCTAATCGGCTCGCTGCAAATCGCAGGATTCAGCTGGCGCAACGAAGACGAAATCCGCCGCCGCATTCAAGCCGTATCCGCCGCCGACATCCAAGCCGCCGCCAAGCTGCTCACCCGAGATCGGCAGATTTATGTGGAACTGCTGCCGCAGCAAGCCGCCAGCCGCTCCAAGAAAAAAGGCAAAAAATAAGCGCAAGGCAGCCTGAAAATAGAATTCCACACATTTCAGGCTGCCCCACCCATGCAAAGGTAGCCTGAAAACCCAATCCCACCCACTTTCAGGCTGCCCACCAGCCCAAAGGAAACACCATGCACTACACCGACCTGCGCGATTTCATCGCCCGTCTGGAACAGCAAAACCAGCTCAAACGCATCGCCCTCCCCGTCTCCCCCCATCTGGAAATCACCGAAATCGCCGACCGCGTGCTGCGTGCCGAAGGGCCGGCGTTGCTGTTTGAACACGCCGTCAAGCCCGACGGCAGCCGCTATGATTTTCCCGTACTCGCCAACCTGTTTGGCACGCCCGAGCGCGTGGCGATGGGCATGGGCGCAGACAGCGTCGCCAAGCTGCGCGAAATCGGGCAAACGCTCGCCTATCTCAAAGAACCCGAGCCGCCCAAAGGCATCAAAGACGCATTTTCCAAACTGCCGCTGTTAAAAGACATTTGGAGCATGGCACCGAAAATCGTCAAAAACGCCCCCTGCCAGCAAATCGTATTGGAGGGCGACGCGGTAAACCTGTACGACCTGCCCATTCAACACTGCTGGCCGGGCGACGTCGCCCCGCTGATTACATGGGGCTTGACGGTAACGCGCGGGCCGCACAAAAAACGCCAAAATCTTGGCATCTACCGCCAGCAGTTGCTCGGCAAAAACAAGCTCATCATGCGCTGGCTCGCCCATCGCGGCGGCGCGCTGGATTATCAGGCGTTCCGCAAGGAAAATCCTGACGCGCCCTATCCCGTCGCCGTAGTTTTGGGCTGCGACCCCGCCACCATACTCGGCGCAGTTACGCCCGTGCCCGACACTTTGAGCGAATACCAGTTTGCGGGACTCTTGCGTGGTTCGCGCACCGAATTGGTCAAATGTATCGGCAACGATTTGCAAGTGCCCGCCCGTGCCGAAATCGTGTTGGAAGGCGTGATTCATCCCAACGAAACCGCGCTGGAAGGCCCCTACGGCGACCACACGGGCTATTACAACGAGCAGGACTACTTCCCCGTGTTCACCGTCGAGCGCATCACCATGCGCGAAAACCCAATTTACCACAGCACCTACACCGGCAAACCGCCCGACGAACCCGCCGTATTGGGCGTGGCGTTGAACGAAGTGTTCGTACCGCTGTTGCAAAAGCAGTTCCCCGAAATCACCGATTTCTACCTACCGCCCGAGGGCTGCTCCTACCGCATGGCGGTGGTGAGCATGAAAAAACAATACGCCGGCCACGCCAAGCGCGTGATGATGGGCTGTTGGAGCTTCCTGCGCCAGTTTATGTACACCAAATTCATCATCGTGGTGGACGACGACGTGAACGTGCGCGACTGGAAAGAAGTCATCTGGGCGATTACCACGCGCATGGACCCCGTGCGCGATACCGTGTTGGTGGAAAACACGCCGATTGATTACTTGGATTTCGCCAGCCCCGTAAGCGGACTCGGTGGCAAAATGGGCTTGGATGCGACGAATAAGTGGAAAGGCGAAACCCAGCGCGAATGGGGGCGCGTGATTGAGCGCGATGCCGATGTGGCGGCGAAGGTGGACGCGATGTGGGGGGAATTGGGGTTGTGATGATAGGCAGCCTGAAAGTCGGATTTGCGCTTTCAGGCTGCCTTCTTTTTTCACTGCTTCACTTTCCCCACCACGCTATACAGCGGGTCAAGCACCCATTCATACAGTTTCTTGTTTTCATGCAGAATATCGGCTTCTGCCGTCATGCCGATCGGCAGCTTGGTTTCCTTGCCGTAAACCGAAATCGTCTGCTTGTCCAGCTTCACTTTGACCAGATACGCGGGTTCGTTCAGCAGTGCGGGGTTGGTAAAAATATTGCCCAGATTCGCCAGCTCCTGCTTGTTTAACGCCGTTTGCGCGATGGAAACAATCCGCCCAGTGGCGTGTCCGAATTTCTGATACGGATACGCCTGATAGCGCAGCACCACTTTGTCGCCGGGCTTCACGAAACCCACCGCACGGCTGGGAACATACAGATTTGCCTGCAATTGCGCCGCTTGCGGCACAATGCTTGCCAGCAGGCGCGATGCGTCTGCCTGCTGCCCCACTTCCGCATTCACCGCGTTCGCATAGCCCGATACCGCCGCGCGTATGGTTTGCCCTTCGCGCACGCCGTAGTCCAAAATTTCCTGATTGTATGCCGCCAATGTACGTTCCAACTGGCTGATTTCGTTTGCCTGTTGCTCGGGCAGTTTGTTCAAATTGCTTTGTTGGGCGGCGATTTCCCGTGCCAGATTGCTTTCTTCGCGCTGATACGCAGCCAAATCCGCTTTCAGACCTAACAGCATGTTTTCATAATTGGTTCGCTCCAATTCCGACAAGGCGTCCTGCCGCACCAGTTCGTTCTGTTTTGCCAGCATTTTGCTGTTGAGCTCAATCCGCTTTTGCTGCACGGCGATTTGGTCTTGAATATGTTGCAACTGCTGGCGCAAGCGTCGCAGCGTGTTTTCCTGCGCGGTTTGCTCATTGGCATGTATCCGTTTTTGCCGCGCAATATCCTGCTCTGCTAACGCCTTTTTCAGCTTCGCTTCGGCAATCAGCCGCGCCTGCACACTACCCACGCCGTCGTTTCGCGCCGTGGATAGGGTAAACAGCACATCGCCTGCCTGCACAAAATCGCCATCTGCCACCTTTTTATCGGTAATCACCCCTGTTTCAGGCGCATACACGCGCACCACGCCGCCCAAGGGAACCAGCTGCCCTTCCACCGTGGTTTTGTTGGTATAGCTGCCGAATACGGCAAACGCAATCAACGCCGCCGCCAAACCAGCCACAAAAAATGTGAGTGCAAGCAAAGAAAAAGGGCGTACCAACACGATTTGCCCTGTCCAGCGGTTTTGCTTGGCTTGGAATACTTCGGAACGGAAAAGAGACATAAACACATCCGTAATATTTTTCAGGCTGCCTGAAAGCTGTTTTCAGGCTGCCCCAACACCACCACCCTGTCCGCCATCGCCAGCGTTTCCTGCCGGTGTGCCACCATGATTTTGGTGATATTCAGCTGCCGCAGGTTGTCGTTAATTATGCGCTCATTGTCCCTATCCAAATGGCTGCTGGCTTCGTCTAGAAACAAAATGCGCGGCTCACGGTAGAGCGCACGCGCCAAGATAATGCGCTGCTTTTGCCCGCCGCTTAATGCGCTGCCCATATCGCCAATCAGCGTTTCATACGCCATCGGCATCGCCGCGATTTCGTCGTGGATGTTTGCCATTTTGGCGCAATGCTCAATCTTTGCCGCGTCGGGCGACTCGTCAAAAAAGCAGATGTTTTCCGCAATCGAGCCTGCAAACAACACATCGTCCTGCATTACCGTTGCGCTGAATTGGCGCACAAATGCGGGCGGCAACGCGTGAATATCATGCCCGCCCAGCAGCACCCTGCCGCTTTCGGGTTTCAGGCTGCCTGTGAGAATCTGAATCAGCGTAGATTTGCCGCAGCCCGAATGCCCGGTAAACGCTACCGTTTCGCCCTGCCGAATCTGCAAATTTACATCACGCAGCACAAACGGCTCATTCTCCGCATAGCGGAACGACACATTCTCCACCACCAAATCAAAGCTCGGCACATTTTCAGGCTGCATCATGCCCGCCGCGCCCTGCTCCGTTTCCTCCAACACAATATCCGCCAGCCGCTCCGCGTGCAGCCCCAGCATTTTGATTTGCACAAACTGGTCGATTAGCGAACCGATTTTGCCCTCAAACTGGCTTTTATACGACATAAACGCCATCAGTACGCCTACGGTAAACGCACCGTCCAACACCGAAACCGCACCCCAATACACAATCAGGATATTTGCCACGCCAAATAAAAAGCTGTTGGCAAAACCGAACAGCGCGGACAGCTTCTGCGAAGTCAAACCCGTGTTGACCGTATCCACAAACAAATTCAGCCAAGTGCTGTGCCGCTGCGCGGTTTTATCAAACAGCTTTACCGTTTGGATGCCGCGCACCGTCTCCATAAAATAGCTGCTCTGCTTGGCGGCATGGACAAGATTTTCTTCCGTGGCGCGGCGCAGCGGATAATACGCCGCCCAACGAATCAGCACATAAACCAGCAAAGTTATCAGCACCACCGCCGACAGCTTCACGCTGTACAACAGCATCAGCCCCAGCGTAAACACCGCCATCAGGCTGTTGAGCACCAGCACGAAAAACGTGGAAGTGAGCGTGCTTTGGATGCTGTCCACCTCGCCGAAACGCGACACCACATCGCCCAAATGCCGCTTGGCAAAATACGCCACAGGCAAATCCAGCAAACGGCGGAATACATTAGCTTTCCATTGGATATTGAGCGAAGTTGCCAAAAACATCCCCGCCCACGTCTGCACCAGCGACACCAACTGCTGCACCACCATCAGCAGCCCGAAGCCCAAAGCCAGCGTCAGCAGCAAATCGCGGTCTGCCGACACAATCGCATGGTCAATCACCCACTGCATAAAAAACGGGCTTGCCAGCGCAAACACCTGCAACGCCGCCGCCAATAATAAAAGCTGAAACAGAGAACGTTTCAGCCCCACTACCCCGCGCAGCATCGGCAGAATTCGGATTTTCTTCGCCTCGCGCTTTTCCTCAAACTGCGTGTTCGGCATCAGCTCCAAGGCAATCCCCGTAAAGCGCCGCGACACTTCGTCCATACGGATTTTCTGCATGCCCGAAGCAGGGTTCATAATCGTGATACCGCCATGAGACACCGACTGCAACACCACAAAATGGTTCAAATCCCAATGCAGGATACAAGGCAGGCGCAGATTTGCCAGCTCGTCCAATTCCAAACGCAAAGGGCGCGGCGTTAAATTCAGCGCATGGGCATAGCGCACCAAATCCGCCAGCGTCGCCCCTTTGAGCGACAAAGAAAAACGCGCCCGCAAATGGCGCAAATCCGTGTGAAAACCGTGAAACCCCAATACCGAAGCCAAACACGCCAAACCGCATTCCGCCGCTTCGGTTTGCAGCACCACAGGCAGCTTGCGCGAGAAACCGAATGAGAGGCGGGAGAGGTAGTCGGGCATTTTGGGAAGTTCCTTATTGGAATAGTTGAGAGAAACGATGGGCAAAGGTTAGGCAGCCTGAAAAGATGAGATGGGGTTTTCAGGCTGCCCCAAGTAACTGAATTACGATTTTTTAAAAATCTTTCTAAAATAATTATTGAATTTATCTGTCAACTTATCTGCTAATGGGGATGAAAAGTAGAAAAGCAATGTATAAGAGCAACTATAAATAAATGCCTTTTCTATTACATGCTGGGTAATTCCATTTTTACCTAAAAGCCAGCAGTTAATAATAAAAAGAACAACAAAACAGACAGCGGTTATTAATCGCTCATTGGTTCGCCAGTTTTTCATGAAATTATCCTATCAATAATGAAATGCCACATGGCACACATAATTCTAGCACAACCTAATTACTTATTATTGTTAACTTTTACACCGAGTTAAGTAAGCAGCACCGCCTGCAAAAGCGCCTATAAGCCCATGCACGATTGCCCCACCAACAACACCTGCAGGTCCTCGTCTTATAAGTCCTGTTATTGCCCCTGCGTATGCTCCATATATAAGCCCAAACTCAACACTATCAGCAAAACCACTTAAAGAACAATTGTGAGTAGGCTCAGGTTGCGGCGCTGGAGCAGGCGCGGGGGGCAGATGCAGGAGCAGATGGGGTGGCGGGTTCTGGTTGGCTTACAGCTATTTGTTGCTGATTGCCCCACCCAGGAAGTGGAAATGTGTTATAAATGACTGTTTCATTTCCTCCACCAGCAACAAAAGCCAATTCAGAGATATTTAATTCACGCATACTATATTCCTTTTCTTTTATAGGTTGTTTAATTACTGAAACGCTCTATATATTTTTGCGCTCACCTTATTTGAGCTATCTTTCATAAAAGTTCCTTAAAAACAATCCATTCTTACAGCATACAGCTTACCATAAGCTCAAATTGCACCCAAGCAGCTTTATGTTTAAGATGCGTGCAGGGTAAATTAATTTGCATGGCGAAAACAGGGCGCAATCCGATAATTTTCGCTGTGATTTCTGTCATAATCCGCCAGTTTCCATTAAAAAACGAAAGAAAAAACCATGCTTGATTTTAAAAAAGTCCGCACATTGCGGCGCGAGCAAGATTTAACACAAGAATGTATTGCGGCTCAAATGGAGATTTCTCCGACTACCTATGCGCGTATTGAACGGGGCGAAATTCAGCCGAAAATTGAAAAATTGCAACAGCTTGCCCAAATTTTAAAAGTGGATGTAAACGAATTGCTGGAACACGAAGATAAAAGCGTGTTGCTTTCTGTGAATGGCAGCAGCGATTTTTCTAATTCGCCACACCAAGCAGGTTGGAATTTCTACCATAATCACAACAACTATTACGGTAATGATGCGCTCGCCGCCGAAATTGACAAGCTGAAACAGGAATTGCAGCATGAAAAAGAGAAAGTCTTGCTGTTGCGACAAGAAAATGCGTTTTTAAAAGATCTGTTGCAAAACAAAAATACCGATTGACTTAATCTGTTGGAAAAGGTTAGGCAGCTTGAAAACCGAAATTTGGTTTTCAGGCTGCTTTTTTTGATGATTGAGGCAGCCTGAAAAGCATCCCAACCTTTGCAGCGGCAATCACCCCAGCGCGTTTTGGATTTCGCTGTGCAGTTTGTTGAGAAAGCGCCCTTGGCGCACAAGGTCGCTGGCGGCGGGATAGTCTTGTTGGTTGAATGTGTGTTCTAGTTGTTGATAAAGCTGGGTTTGGGCTTGGGCGATTTCGTTTTGCAGGGCGTGTAGTTCGGCGGTGTTTTGCTCGGCTTGGGCTTCGGCTAGGGTTTCGCGCCATTGCATTTGCTGCATCAGAAATTCGGGGTCTATTTGGGTGTTGTGCGGGTCGTCTGGGTTGATGTTGTGTTGTTGCAAGAGATAGGCGGCGCGGTCTATGGGGGATTTGAGCGTGGTGTAGGCTTGGTTGATGGTGGCGCTCATCATCAGGGCTTGTTTTTGCTCAAATGGGTTGGCGGTGGTGTATTTGTCGGGATGGAATTGGGCAGCAAGGGTGCGGTAGCGTTGTTCTAGGGCTTGGGTGTCTAGGGGGAATTGTTCGGGGAGGTTGAAGAGTTGGAAGTATTGGGACATGGTGGATTTCCTTGTGTGGGCGGTTGCTGGGGGGATTGAGGCAGCCTGAAAAGGGGATTTTCTATTTTCAACCTTGCGCGTTGCGCTGCGGTATACCCCTTAGCTTTGCATAAGTTCGCATGGCTAAATCAAAGATTTAGATGCTCACTTATACCCAAATCAAAGATTTGGACAAAGGGGCAAGGCTGCCTTTGTTGTTTCGCTGCTGGTTTACGGCTGTGTATCTATCAACACAAATTGTTCGTGCTTGCTGCGGGGGCGTCGTCCTGTCCACAGGGTTTTGCCGTGGATTTCAGGCTGCGTTTGGGATTTGGGATTGTATTGCAGCAGGATGTAGCGGCAGTTTGGCGTGGCGCTGGTGGTGGGGAGCGTGCTGTATTGTTGCCATGCGATGCGGGTGTCGGTTTGACTGGGGGGGATGTAAAGGCAGCTGGTATGGGCGTGTAGGGCGATGAGTGTGTCGTCGCTTAGGCTGTTTTGCATTTGTTGCACAATGGGGCGGTGGCTTTTGGCGGCGTCTATCCATGGCAGAAACAGGGTCATCAAGAGCGCCCAAACAAGGGTGATGCCCGCCGCCCAGTTGGTTACGGCTTGGCGGCCGCGGATGTTTTTGCGGGTGATGGCTATGAGCCACATCGGGGTGAACAATAGGGCGACGATGATGGGCATGGGGTCTATGTCGCGGGTGTAGTAGGGGCTGAAATAGGCGGCGCGCTCGGCGAGCTTGGCGGGGATGCCGTAGTTCATGGCGGTGAAGCCTATCCACAAGAATAGCGCGGCTGCGCCAAAGGTCATCGCGCCAAACCAGTTTAAAAAGGCAACTGCGCCACGGCGTAGGTTGTCCAATTGGGCGGCGCCGAGTAGGGCGAGCGGAGGGAGAATAAGGACGAGACTGTTTTGATCGCGCTGGGGGTTAAGAGCGAGCAGCAGGGTAAACAGGGCGAGGGTGTAGCAGGAAAAGCTGCCTGCGTTGGTGGGCAGGGTTTTGCGGCGGCTGGCTGTCCAGATGGCAAGGGGTAGGGCAGGGAAGGCAAACCAGATAATGTGTTGCAGATAATAGGGCAGTTGAAAGGCAGCCTGAAAATGCTGTGTGCCGCCGTAGCTGCCGAATAGATGGTGGTGGAGATATTGAGTGAATGCGGCGGGGTGGGTGATGGCTAGGGCGATGGGGTGGATGCTGGCGAGCGGTAGGGCGATGATGGTGGCGCAGATAAGCGTGATTAGGATGCGGTTGGTGTGCCACGGTTGATTGCTGAACCACAGCAGCCAGCCTGTGAACAAGGGGATGGCGGCGATAAGAATGCCTGCGCTTTGCATCAACAAGGTGGTGGCAAGGGCGATGAGCAGCGCGGCAAAAATGGTTTGTTTATGTGCGATGGCGTAGCCCCACATGGCAAGCCCCACGCCTGCAAACAGTAGCGATTGGCTGTCTATAAAATGGGCGATGGGCAATAGCCCTGCCGAGCCGATGAGAATCAGCACCACGCTGCGCCCGTGGTGTCGCCCGAGAAAGCGATAGCCTGCCATGCCGCTGCCCAGCAATCCAAGGCTGGTGTAGAACACGCTGGCAAAACGTGCGGCGGAATAGGCATCGGCTGCCCACGGCGTGAGCAGGCGTTGAAAAAGCTGCGCAGTTTGAACGTATAACGGGGCAGCCTGAAAATTGGCTTTGCCAAAGAGCATGGGCAGCCATGAGCCAAATGGAGTTTCGCTGATGGTGGTGTAGAGTTCGGGTTCGCTGGGCTTCCAGAGATCGTGGGAGAATACGCCCGGCCAGAGCCATGCAAAGGCGAGTAGGAGCAGCAGCCAAGGATATTCGCGAGTGGGTGGGATGGGGCGTTTGGAAGCAGGGATGTAGGTGAGCATGGGGATTGTGAATGGGGGAATAATTGGAGAGAATTATAGCGTATTTGCTTTGCGCGGCTGGGGCAGCCTGAAACGCGCTTTGTTTGTTTTCGGGCTGCCTATTTCGTCTTAAAGGCAGCCTGAAAACCTGCCCCATCCGCCTGCCAAACCACCACCCAATCATGCCGCCCCGCCGTGCACAGCGGCAAATACACTTTATCCGCCCGCCAGCTGCCATCCGCCTGTTTCACCAAATCAAAACGGTTAAACCCCATCTCCATCCCATCCATGCGAAACGAAGCCGACAGCGATTGCACATCGCTGGGCACGCCCGCCGCTTCTATGGCAAACGCCGATTTCACGCTGGTTAAACCGCGCAGCCGCAGCGTCGCACCCCGCAAAAACGGACAACCCTGCGCCAATACATCGCATTGCACCGTCGCCGCCCCCTTTTCAGGCTGCCTACTTTGCCACCAGCCCAGCATCGCCACTTTCAACGCCGCAAACGACAGCAACAGTCCTGCCGCCAGCAACCATTTATATTTATTCTGTTTCGTCATCATGCTCTATTCTCTTTGTAAACAACAACGCTTGCGCCAAAAAATCCGCATCATAACACCATCCGGCCACCCAATGCGGCAGCCTGAAAAGCCATTTCGCAAAACTCGTTTCCGCATTTTCAGGCTGCTATAATCGCCATTTTCCTTGCACAGAAAGCCCAACCATGAACCGCATCGCCCAAACCTTCGCCCAACAAGGTAACCAAAAAGCCCTTATCGCCTACATCACCGCAGGCGATCCCAATCTCGCCGCTACGCTCGCCATGATGCACAGCATGGCAGAAAACGGCGCAGACATCATTGAACTCGGCATCCCCTTTTCCGACCCCATGGCAGACGGCCCCACCATCCAACGCGCCGTGGAACGCGCGCTCGCGCAAAACGTTTCCCTGCGCGACGTGCTGGCGACCGTTAAACAATTTCGCCAAAGCAACGAGCGCACCCCTGTTGTGCTGATGGGCTATTTAAACCCCATCCACAAAATGGGCTACCAAGCCTTCGCCCAAGCTGCCGCCGAAGCAGGTGTGGACGGCGTGCTCACCGTGGATAGCCCCATTGAAACCATCGCCCCGCTCAAAGATGCGCTCGCGCAGCATCATATTGACAACATCTTTCTCGTCGCCCCCACCACCAGCGAAGCACGGATGCAAGCCATTGCCGAACACGCCAGCGGCTTTGTGTACTACGTTTCGCTCAAAGGCGTAACAGGCTCGGCGCAGTTGGACACCAATGAAGTCGCCGCCAAAATCGCCGTGCTGCGCCAACACATCAAGCTGCCAATTGGCGTAGGCTTTGGCATCAGCGATGCCGAGAGCGCCGCCAAAATTGCCGCCGTTGCCGATGCCGTGATTGTGGGCAGCCGCATTGTGAAAGAAGTGGAAACGCATCCGAACCACGAAGTGCAAGCGGTGGGCGCATTGGTGCGCGAACTGAAAGCGGCGATTTAAATCGTCTGCACAACATTCATCTACGCAAAGGCAGCCTGAAAATGGGTCAAACTGTTTTTCAGGCTGCCTTTATCACGCGCTGTGGGGCGGCAACGGCTTATTGTCCAATGATACATGGCAAAACCACACCCCATACTCGTCTATCCGCCAATGCAAAGGCAGCCTGAAAACGAGCGGAGCGAGTTTCAGCGAAGCTAAAACAGCATCTTAAAAATCGTTTTCAGGCTGCCTCTTTCTGTTTGCAGGCATCAAACCGCAGTCATCCATCCTCTGAATATCAAGCAAGATTCCCGCCTGCGCGGGAATGACGGTATTTTTAGTTTTCAGGCTGCCTCTATGGTTTGGCAAAGGTTTCAGCCCATCACTCCACAAAAGTAACCCCAGCCAATTGCGCCAGCTTAACCGCTTCCGCAATCGCCGCCAACGCTTGCGGGCGCACAAAATTGCGGCGATACGCCAACACAATGCGACGGCTAGGCGCGGGCGATTCAAACGGCACAATAGAAAACAGCATATGGTCGTTATCGGTGAGCGCGGTAGAAGGCAACACGCTGATGCCCAAGCCGCCTGCAACCATGTGGCGAATGGTGTTCAGCGAACTGCCCTGCAAGGTGTTTGCCAAGCCCGCCACGCGCTGTTTCGCCGCCAATTCTCTGCACGAGCCTAACACTTGGTCGCGCATGCAGTTGCCTTCGGTGAGCAGCAACACATTTTCTTCGGCGATGTCTTTGGTAGAAACCGAATCCAATTCTTCAAAACGATGCCCCTTGGGCACAATCACAAAAAACGGCTCGTCATACAGCGGTATCGTTTCCACGCCTGTTTCTGCATACGGCTCGGCAACCACAATCGCATCCACATCGGCGCGTTTGAGCATTTCGGTGAGCGCGGCGGTGTAGTTCTCTTCCAGTATCAGCGGCATTTTCGGCGCTACTTGGCGCATGGATAGAATCAGCTTGGGCAGCAAATACGGCGCAACGGTGAAAATCAAGCCCAGCTTAAAATTGCCTTCCAACTGGCTTTGCTCTTCGTTTGCCAAATAGCGAATCACTTCCGCTTCATCCAGCACGCGCCGCGCCTGCGCCACAATGCGCGCGCCTGAATTGGTGGTCATCACTTCGTTGCTGCTGCGGTCAAACAGCGACAAGCCCAGCTCTTCTTCCAGCTTTTTGATGGCAATCGACAGCGTGGGCTGGCTCACATGGCAACGTTGCGCGGCACGTCCAAAATGCTTTTCCTGCGCCACGGCAACGATGTAGCGTAACTCGGTTAAAGTCATGCCTTATCCTTTTGTTTTTCAGGCTGCCCATCTTCGGGCTTGGTTTCAGGCAGCGTGATGTTTAACGCCAACATTTCCACGCCGTCTTGCTCTTCGCGCGTGATGTTGATGTCGTCCAATTTAATCTTCACATATTTAGACAATACTTCCATCAATTCTTTTTGCAGCGTGGGCAAGTAATCAGGCGTTCTGGCGGTTTCGCGGTTGGCACGCTCTTGCGTGATGATGATTTGCAAACGATCGCGTGCCACAGATGCGCTTTGCGGCTTTCTGCCAAACAAACGGTCAATCAACGACATGGCTTATCTCCCAAATATTTTTTGGAAGAAGCCTTTTTTCTCGGCTTCCAAGAAACGAATTTCACGGTTTTCACCCAGCAAGCGCGCCACCACATCCTGATACGCCTGCGCGGCAACGGCATCGTTTTGATGGATAACAGGCTCGCCCGCGTTAGACGCTTGCAACACGTTTTGCGATTCGGGAATCACGCCAATCAACGGAATGCGCAAAATATCCTGAATATCTTGCACTGACAGCATCTCGCCTTTCGCCACGCGTTCGGGCGAATAGCGCGTAATCAGCAGATGCTCTTTCACCGCTTCGCCGCGCTCTGCCTTGCGCGATTTGCTTTGCAAAATGCCCAAAATGCGGTCGGAATCGCGCACGGAAGACACTTCGGGGTTAGTGGTGATAATCGCTTCATCGGCAAAATACAACGCCATCAGCGCGCCCGTTTCAATGCCTGCGGGCGAATCGCACACCACAAATTCAAAGTTCAAATTGGTAACCAATTCTTTCAACACTTTGCCCACGCCTTCTTTGGTGAGCGCGTCTTTATCGCGAGTTTGCGAAGCGGGCAGAATAAACAGGTTTTCGCAATGCTTGTCTTTAATCAAGGCTTGGATGGCGGTGGCCTCGCCTTGAATCACGTTCACCAAGTCATACACCACGCGCCGCTCGCAGCCCATAATCAAATCCAGATTGCGCAGGCCCACGTCAAAGTCAATCACGCAGGTTTTGTGTCCTTGCAACGCCAAACCTGTTGCAATGCTTGCGGAAGTGGTGGTTTTGCCCACGCCGCCTTTGCCTGATGTAACTACAATAATTTTTGCCACTTGAATACTCTCTTTCAATAAATATAGCGAATGGAAAAAGGATAGGCAGCCTGAAAAAGGCAGCCTGAAAATAAGATTTAATGTTTACACAATAGGCAGCCTGAAAATCGCCAAACCCACTTTCAGGCTGCCTTATTGCTTTGAATACTAATTGGCGTTGATGGCAAAAATCGCCAAACGCTCATCGTCTTGCAATTCAATTTGCACCGCCTTTTTGTGCAAAGACGGCGGCAAATCCTGCTCAAACACCCGATAAATCCCCGCGATAGACACCAATTCTGCCTGCATGGATTGCAAGAAAATGCGCGCGCTGGTGTCGCCCGATTCGCCCGCCAGCGCCCGCCCGCGCATCGGCGCATACACATGAATATTGCCATCGGCAATAATCTCCGCCCCCTCGCTCACCATGCCCAGCACAATCAAATCCGCCTGCTCGGCATAAACTTGCTGCCCCGTGCGCACGGGCGAAGTAACCACAACGGTTTTGCGCGTGGTGAGCAGCGTTTCAGGCTGCGGTTTGTCGGTTGTTGATTCGGTTGGATTATCTTCCTGCGCGCTTGCTTCGGCTGGCTGTTCAATATTATTTTCAACGGTTTCAGCGTTTTCAGGCTGTGTTTGCTGATTAGCCACGTTGTCTGCCGACTGCGCTTCATCGTTGCTTGAATCAGCATCGTGCTGATTATTGGTAACATCTTGGTTGGCAACATCGTCCGTATTATTTTCAGGCTGCCGATTGGCTTTCTTGCCGCCGTCTAACCACAGCAAGCCCGCCTTGTTTGCCTGCTCCGACCAATCTTTCTTCCCATGCTGCAACGCCACCACGCGCAAATCACGCGCAGCAAACAGCGCTACCACCGCTGCCAAATCCAGCTCATCCACCCGCTGCAGCTGCAAGCGTGTTGCATCCAAAATAAACGGCATATTGGCAAACTTGGCATATTGCGCGGCTTTTTCTTCCAACAGCGCAGCGATGACCACCAAATCCGCCGTAAACAAACGCAGCGTAAAGGCTTCTAAGCGAGCAGATTTCAAATCAAAGGCAGATTTCATGGTTTTGATTGTTTTATTCAATGAATTTTGCAAGTTTACCGCGTTAGACAATATTACACAACCATACAGGCAGCCTGAAAACCGATAGCCGTTATCAAAAGCAATTGAATTTTAAAAACATTGCCTTTACAATGCCGCTTCCTTTTTTAACCACTTTTAACGAGAAGATAAGATAATGAAAAAAACACTGTTAAGCACCGTGCTATTGTTAGCCTTGGCAGCCTGCGGCGGCGAAAACAACAACGCCCCAGCGCAAAACGCCAACGCATCAGGCGCAGCCCCAACAGCCAGCGCACCCGAGACCAACGCGCTCAACATCTACAACTGGTCAAACTATGTGGACGAATCCACCGTTGAAGACTTCAAAAAAGCTAACAACCTAGATTTAACCTACGACCTATACGAAAACAACGAAACCCTTGAAGCCAAAATGCTCACCGGCAAATCTGGCTACGATTTAGGCGTGCCCGGTATCGCATTCTTGCCCCGCCAAATCAAAGCGGGTGCTTATCAGAAAATTGACAAATCCCAAATACCTAACTACAAAAACATTGACCCAGCCCTGCTGAAATTGCTGGAACAAGCCGACCCAGGCAACGAATACGCCGTTCCTTATTTCTCAGGCGTGAACACCTTGGCGATTACCGCCAAAGGCAAAGAATTGCTCGGCGGCAAATTGCCCGAAAACGGCTGGGATTTGATGTTTAAACCCGAATACACGAACAAACTCAAATCTTGCGGCATTGCACTTTGGGATACACCAAGCGAAATGTTTCCCATTGTATTGAATTATTTGGGCAAAGATCCCAAAGGCACCAACCCTGCTGATATTGATGCCGCAGCAGCCGTGTTGCAAGCCATTCGCCCCGATGTGAAACGGTTTAGCGCATCGTATATTGACGAATTGGCACGCGGTGATATTTGCTTGGTGGCAGGCAACGGCGGCGATTTGAATCTTGCCAAAGCCCGCAGCGAAGAAGTGAAAAACAACGTGGGCATTGAAGTGCTCACCCCCAAAGGCATGGGCTTCTGGGTGGAATCTTGGGTCATCCCCAAAGATGCGAAAAACGTTGCCAACGCGCATAAATACATTAACTACACGCTAGACCCTGAAGTGGCGGCTAAAAACGGCGCTGCGGTAACCTTTGCGCCCGCCAGCCTGCCCGCGCGCGAAAAAATGGACAAAAAACTGGTGGAAACCCGCTCCATTTTCCCCACCGCGCAAGATATGGCGGATGGTTTTGTGATGCCGCAAATGTCGGATGAGGCTAAAAAACAAACCACCGCGTTGTGGCAAAAATTGAAAATGAGCAAATAACGTTGTTCTATCTTGGCAACTGTATAGGCAGCCTGAAAACGGGAATATGGGTTTTCAGGCTGCCTAATTATGTGTTTGCGGCAGCCTGAAACCCTTTTATCCACTCTTAACCTTGTAAACAAAAACATGAACACACCCATCTCTACCCAACCGCCCCGTCGCAATTTGCTTGCCGCGTTGATTTTCACCAGCCGCTGGCTGCAATTGCCTATTTATTTGGGCTTGATTGTGGTGCAAGCGATTTATTCTTATAAATTTATCAAGCTGTTGTGGAGCTTAATCACCAATTTGAACACCATGGACGAATCCACCGTGATGCTGGCGGTGCTGAATTTGATTGACGTGGTGATGATTGCCAATTTGCTGGTGATGGTGCTGATTGGCGGCTATGAGACGTTTGTGTCGCGCTTGAATGTGGACGACCATCCCGACCAGCCTGAATGGCTGAACCATTGTGAATGTGTCGGTGTTGAAAGTGAAGCTGTCGATGGCGATTATCAGCATTTCATCGATTCATTTGCTGCAAACGTTTATCAACGCGGGGCGGCTGCCTGAAAACCAAATGATGTGGCAGCTGCTGTTGCATTTGGCGTTTTTGCTCTCGGCAATCGCAATGGCGTGGACGGATAAGATTGTGTATGGCACGTCGCATCAGGCGCATTGATTGGCGCGCAATAAAAGGCAGCCTGAAAACCATTTTTCGTTTTCAGGCTGCCTTTTACTTGGCTTGGATTAAGCGATTTGCGCGTCGCGCACGTAAGGATTGCTGCTGTCCCACGCGTAGCCTGCCAGCACGGCGCAAAGCATTTCGCGCGATTCGGAGCTGTGCGAGGGGTTGAACACCCAATCTTGCAGCGAGCCGTTGTACCAATTATCAATGCTGGTTTTGAATACTTGCGCGCCATAGGCTTGGCGGCTGGCGTATTCGCTTTCCCAATCAACGCTTTCGCCGTTGAGCTGGCGCGTGAGCACATCCACCGCGAGCTTGGCGGAATACATCGCGCTGCTGATACCCGATGAAAACACGGGATCAAGAAAGCCAGCAGCATTGCCGAGTATGGCAAAACCGTCGCCGTGGATGGCTTGAACACCTGCCGAATAGGATGGGATGTAGTAAAAGGGAAAGCCGTTGTCCCAATTGGCTTGCGGCATGATTTTTTGGAACATCGGCACTTCGTCGAAATATTGTTTGAGCAAATCGGATGCGCCCAGCAAGCGCCCCGCTTTTTCTTCGGCGCGTTTGAAGTATTTAGCCTGCCCCACCAAGCCCACGGAGCTGCGCTGGTTATCCAATGGAATCAACCACATCCAAATATCGCGGTATTCAGGATGCACGGCGATAAGGTTTTTATTGCGGTCAAATTTGGGATGCGTGATGCAGTCGTTGATTTGGGTGTGGTAAACGTTGTGTTGCGTGATGCCTTGCGTGATTTCCCAGCCGAGCAAGCGAGGTACGGCACGAAAATAGCCGCTGGCATCCAACACAAATTGGGCGCTCAGCGGATATTGAATGCCACTGTTTTGCTGGATAAGCAGTTGCACAGGCGTGTTGCTGTTGTCCATATTGATAACCGCTTCGCCAAAATGCACATCGGCACCGCGCTTTTGCGCTTGGTGGATAAGAATTTGATCAAAGCGCGCGCGATCCACTTGTAGCGCGAAATTTTTGCCCTTGCCGTGTTTGTAGCGAAAATCAAAGGCGGTGTAGTGATTTTGATAGGTGAATGCGATGCCGTTTTTCAGATGGAAGGGTTCGTTTTCAATAATGTGCAATACGCCCGCTTCTTCCAATACGTCCATGCCAAGCGGCAGCAGGCTTTCGCCAACAACGTAGCGCGGGAAATGTTGCTTCTCAATCACACAAACGCTGAACCCTTGCTGCCTGAGCAATAGAGCAGCGATTGAGCCCGCAGGCCCTGCGCCGATGATGACGACATCGTATTGTTTAGTCATGATTTTTTTCTCTTTTTTAGTGTTTTTTTTGATGGGCGAATTTTAGCATTGATTGGTGTTTTCAGGCTGCCGATTAGGCGGGGAATGCCGTGGATGGTGGGATGGGCGCAACATAATGGCAGCCTGAAAAGCTATTTTGAAACGGTTATACTTGTTTCATTTGCTTTCAGGCTGCCTTTATCTGTTCTACGCAAAATCCTTTTCAGGCTGCCCTATCTTGCGCGCTGCGTTGGAACACCCATTCGTGTTCATTGGATGCGGCGGTGTTGAATTGATAGCCGTCCAAGTCAAAATTTTTGAGCTGCTCGGCGTTTTCAATGGCGTTTTGCGCGGCATAGCGCACCATTAGGCCGCGGGCGCGTTTGGCGTAGAAGCTGATGATTTTGTATTTGCCGTCTTTTTCGTCTTGAAAGATGGGGGTGATGATTTGGGCGTTGAGTTTTTGGGGCTGGATGGCTTTGAAATATTCTTGCGAGGCAAGGTTGATAACGATGTTGTCTTCGGCGCATTGCAGGGTTTCGTTGAGCCGCTCGGTGATGATGTCGCCCCAGAATTCGTAGAGATTTTTGCCGCGTAGGTTGGCAAGGGCGGTGCCCATTTCTAGGCGGTAGGGTTGCATCAAATCCAGCGGGCGCAGGATGCCGTATAGCCCTGATAGGATGCGGACGTGGTTGTGGATGTAGCTGATTTGTGTTTCATCTAGGCTGCGTGGGGCGATGCCGTCGTACACGTCGCCGTTGAAGAGATAAAGGGCGAGTTTGGCGTTGTCGGGGGTGAATGGCGGTTGCCAGTTTTGGTTACGCTCGGTGTTGAGCAGGGCGATTTTGTCAGAAACGTGCATCAGTTGGGCGATTTCTTGCGGAGCAAGTTGGCGCAGGGTGCGCATCAGCTCTTGGGCGTGGTTGAGCAGCGGTGGGGTGGAGTAAAACTTGGGGGTGAATTCGTGGTTTTCGTTGAGATTTTTGGCGGGGGAGATGAGGAAATACATGGCGGGTTCCTTTCGGGGGTGGGTTGTTGGCTAGGCTGTATTGCCAACGTTGTTTGCAATGCGATGGGCTTTTCAGGCTGCCTTATTGTGCTTTTCTGCGTGTTCGTAGTTATCTTTTTTGTGCGCTTTTTGTTTACCGAGCTTGGGCAGGATGAAGTGTATTTTCAAGCCGTTGGGCTGGACGTTTTCGGCGATGAGCTTGCCGTTGTGCTGCTCGGCGATGTGTTTGGTGATGGCAAGCCCTAAGCCTGTGCCCGATGTATTGTTGCTGCTGTCGGCGCGATAGAACGCGGTGAAGATGTGCGGCAATTGCTCAGGCTTAATGCCTGGCCCATTGTCAATGATGACGATGTGGATGTTGCGGCGGTCTTCGTGCAGGATAACGCGGATGGTGCTGCCTTGCGGGCTGTATTTCATGGCGTTGCGAATCACGTTATCCAGCGCGCGATACAGATAGCTTTCGTTGGCTTCTAGCTTGGTGGTGGGTTTCAGGCTGCCTGTGTCTAGCAGCAGGGTGTCGTTGTTTTGCGCGGCAACGTCTTGGCTGTCTTCAATCAGCTGTTGAATAAACGGCACAATCGCCAGCGGTTCTTTTTCCATTGGGATGTTGGCGGTTTCTAGGCGCGATAGGGTGAGCAACTCGCCCACTAGGTCGTCCATGCGGGCGAGCTCGTTTTCCAGCCGCGTGATGTATTCGGCCTGCTTTTCGGGGCGCGCTTGAATCAGCCCCACAATGGCTTGCATGCGGGCGAGCGGCGAGCGCATTTCGTGGGAAACGTGGTGCAGCAAATGGCGTTCTTTTTCAACCAGTTGCTGCAATTGTGCCGCCATTTTGTCAAATTGGATGCCGAGATTAGACAATTCGTCTTTGCGGTCATCCAGTTGTTGCGACACGCGGGCATCCAGTTCACCCGATGCAAGGCGGTTCATGCCGTGTTCCAAGATGCGGATGGGTTTGGAAATATTGCTGGCGAGAATGTAGGCAAGCAATAAGCCGATGGTAAGCACGCCGCCAAATACGATGAATTCGTGCCACACGGGGGCGATGGGCAGCCCAGGAATCATAAAGGTGGGCAGGCGTTCAACGCGGGGTTTGTCAAAATCACGGATGAAAAATAGGTATTCTTCGCCGTAGGGGTCAAGATAGATAAACGATTGATTGGATGATGGATTTTTGAGCGCAAATTCGTAGGCGTGTTCAATTTCGCTGGTGGGGATGGTGCGGTTGAAAATATCGGAGCGGGTGCTGCCTGTGATGATGTAGATATTTTGCGCGGTGGGCATTTGCCAGCGTTGCAGCAATTCGCGTGTGGCTTGCGCACCTTGGGTTTGAAAGGTTACCAGCGCGTTCGCCAGCAATGCGCTTTCCATTTTGCGCGCTTGCTGGGAGTGGGTTTCGGAAAGGCGATTTTGAATCACCCAAAAGGCGAAGCTGGCAACAAAAATGCCGCAAATGATGACCATGCAAAAGGTGGCAAAGATGCGTTGAAAGAGTTTCATGAATGTGGTTTTCGGATTGATTTACGCGGGATTATATAGGCAGCCTGAAAATGCCAAAAGCCCTTGCGTGGGAAACAAGGGCTTGATGCCAAGCAATCATGCGGCAACTGGTTTTCAGGCTGCCTGATGCGTGGAATTGGGCTAGATATATTGCACGCTCAAAATGTCGTATTCGCGCACGCCGCTGGGGGCTTGCACTTCGGCAACATCGCCTTCTTCCTTGCCAATCATGGCGCGAGCAATGGGTGAGTTTACCGAGATTTTGCCAGTTTTGATGTCGGCTTCATCGTCGCCTACGATTTGGTAGGTGGCTTCTTCGTCTGTTTCCAAATCAGATACCGTTACCGTTGCACCGAACACGATTTTGCCTTCGGCATGGATTTCTTTGGGATCAATGATTTGCGCGTGCGATAGCTTGCTTTCTAGCTCGGCGATGCGCCCTTCAATAAAGCCTTGTTTGTCTTTGGCGGCTTCGTATTCGGCGTTTTCCGATAAATCGCCGTGCGAGCGCGCTTCGGCGATGGCGGCGATGACTTCGGGGCGGGCAACGCTTTTGAGCTGTTGCAATTCGGCTTTGAGCTTTTCTGCGCCGGCAACGGTTAAAGGGATTTTTTGCATGTTCGTTTTACTCCGATGAGATTTTGGTTTTCAGGCTGCCTTTTGATTAAGCACAATCAGGCAGCCTGAAAACAAATTTGGATACTAAATAAAAAGGCAAGCCACATCTGAAAATGCGGCTTGCGGGGTGAATCAAATTGGGGCGCATTGTACCAAATGCGCGATTTATTGCAATGGTTTCATGCCCATAAATTCCAACAGGAAGTTGGTGAACGCGGGGTTGTTCGGTTTTTCGTGCATGGACGACCAACGTTGTTGCCAGCCTTTGAGCGCGTTTTCCACATAGGCGCGTTGTTGCTGCGCGGTGATGCTGCCACGTTGGTTGTCCACAGCGGAGCGCAGATACACTTCATACACGCTGTCGTCCACATTATTATGTCCCACCAATTCCAAGCGGAAGCGGTTTAAATGCTGCGCGGCTTGCACTTTGGTGAGCTTGCCTTCGCGCACTTGTGTGCCAAGGCGATTGGCTTCGGCGCGGATTTTGGCAACATCGGAATAATGGCTGGATTTCATTTTGAAACCTGCGGCAGATATGCTGCGAGCAGGCACGCTTGCGCTGTTGTATCCGCTTTGGCACGCGCTTAACGCGATGGCAACAAGGCTTAGGGCGAAGGCTTTTTTCATCATGACGGTTTCTCCAAGTTAAGATTTATTAACGCAGGATATTAACCTATTTTTGCAATGGCGCAAAGTTTTGGGCAACGGGCGTAGGCAAGATGGGGTTTTCAGGCTGCCTTGATGGCATAACAAGCGGCAGCCTGAAAATAGGATGGCGCTCTTGCTCCGCGCGTTGAGTTTTTCTGTTGGTACAGAAACAAAGGCAGCCTGAAAACAATTTTCGCGGCACATTCCCGCTGCGCTTGTTTTCAGGCTGCCTTTGGAATGACGGCATTACGCCAAATCGGCATACAGCGCGGTAGAAAGATAACGCTCGCCAAAATCGGGTAACACGGTAACAATTAATTTGCCTGCGTTTTCAGGTTTTTTCGCCAATTCAAGCGCTGCCCATGCGGCGGCACCCGATGAAATGCCCGCCAAAATGCCTTCTTTTTCGGCAAGGGCGCGGGCGGTGGCAAGCGCGTCTTCGTTGGTTACGGTGATGATGTTGCCATAAACTTCGGTGTTCAAAATATTGGGCACAAAGCCTGCACCCAAGCCTTGAATCACATGCGCGCCTTTTTCGCCGCCGCTTAACACGGGCGAATTGGCAGGCTCAACGGCGTAGATTTGTACATTGGGATTGCGCGCTTTCAACACTTCGCCCACGCCTGTGAGCGTGCCGCCTGTGCCCACGCCTGCTAGGAAGATGTCCACTTTGCCATCGGTGTCGCGCCAGATTTCTTCGGCGGTGGTTTGGCGGTGGATTTCGGGGTTGGCAGGGTTATCAAACTGGCGCGGCATGAAATGGGTGTCGGGATGGTTTTTAACCAGTTCTTCGGCTTTGGCGATGGCGCCGTTCATGCCTTCGGCAGCGGGGGTTAGGATGAGTTCCGCGCCGTAAGCCCGCAGCAGCATTCTGCGCTCTTTGCTCATGCTTTCGGGCATCACGATAACCAATTTGTAGCCTTTGGCGGCGCACACCATTGCCAAGCCGATGCCTGTATTGCCTGATGTGGCTTCCACGATGGTGCTGCCTGCTTTGATTTTGCCTGCTTTTTCAGCATCTTCAACCATGGCAATGGCGATGCGGTCTTTCACGCTGCCTGCGGGGTTAAAAAATTCCAGCTTAACGGCAACGCGCGCGGGCAAGCCTTGTGTTAGCTGGTTTAATTGAACAAGAGGGGTGTTGCCGATTAGGGCGTTGATGTTTTGAGCGATGGCCACGATGCGTCCTTTGGGTTGGTTTTGCAAAATTGCGATTGGGCTATGTTACGGCGAGACAAACGGAAAATAAAAGAATTTCTGTTACTTTGTTTTATAACCGGGCGATATAATACTGCGCTTTTTGGGGCGGATTTTTGGGCATCATGGGTTTTGACTAAGGCAGCCTGAAACGAAACTTGGCGCACTGGGCGTGATGCGGTTTCAGGCTGCCGATTGATGTTTCTGCCGCCATGCACAAATATTTCACACAGGCAGCCTGAAAATGTTTTTACGCTTTGGTTTTACCCGTTTTCAGGCTGCCGCAAAAGGTTTTGCTATGAACAATCGTTCCCTTTATCCCCTTTGGCTTGCGCAAACCGCTTGGTGCGCGCTGATTGCGCTCACGCTGCTGTGGGATTGGGCGTTTGCGCCGTTGCACACGGGGCGCGTGTTGCTGCTGATCAAGCTGTTGCCCCTGCTGCTGCCGTTGCGTGGCATTTTGCGCGGACGGGTTTATACCTATCAATATTGTTCTATGCTGATTTTGGCGTATTTTTGCGAAAGCGTGATGCGCTGGTTTGACCCCACGCCGTTAAGCCGCGCGCTGGCGGGCGTGGAAACGGTGCTTTCGGCGGCATTTTTTGTGTGTTGCCTGTTGTATTTGAAACAGTTTAAAAAGAAAGATTAAGCGCATGGATTTGTCTCAACGCGATGCTTTGTTTACCCGAGAAACGCTGCCGCTTTGGCTGGGTTTGTTTGTGATTGTGGTGGCGGCGCCGTTTTCTATTATGCGCGTGGGCCCTTTGCCCAGCTTTTTTTTGGAAGCGGGCTCGCTGTTGGGCTGCTTGATTTTGGTGGCATTCACGCTGCTTTCAGGCAGCCTGAAAACGAGAATTCCTGCCGCATCGTATTATTTTGCGGCGCTGGCGATTTTTTGGGCAGCGCAAGCGCGCATGATGCAGCTGACTTATATCGGCATGAGCGACATGGCGGCATGGACGTTTGCCATACTGGCGCTACTGTGCTGGGCGTGCCGCGGCTGGGTGGCGCGCTTGGGCACGGAGCGTGCGTTGTCTATTTTGGCGGCGGTGTTGCTGCTGGGCGCGGCGCTGCAAGCAACGGTGGGTTGGCTGCAATACGCTGATTTGGCGGATAAATTTGGCGGCTTGCTGATGTATCGCAAGGGCATTGTGGAAGGGCAGCTCGCTCAGCGCAATCATTTTGCGCATTATTTGATGTGGGGGGTGCTGGCAACGGGTTGGCTTTGGGCGCAACGGCGTTTGGCGCTGGTTTTTGCGTTGCCGCTGATGCTGTTTATTGCGGCGACTATGGGCTTAACAGGCTCGCGCACTATTTTTGGTTATGTGTTGGCGATGGTAGCGCTGTTGCCGTTATATCGCGGGTTTTCAGGCTGCCGCAGCACGCGCACGGTGTTGGGCTTGGGCGCGGCGGCGGCGATTGTGTTGCTGGGGCAGTTTGCCGTTGAGCCTGTGTTGGATTTGTTCCGCGAAGGCACGATTAACAGCGCGGCAGAGCGCATCAGCCACGGCTCGCAAATCGCAGGCTCGGGGCGTGGCTACGAATGGCAAAAAGCGTGGCAAATTTTCCTATCCGCGCCGTGGTTTGGGCATGGCTGGGGCAGCTATCCGCTGTATGGCTTTTTAACCAATGTTTACCCCACCACCTTTCGCCCGTATGAAACCAATGTGTTGTTCACCCACAGCCACAATTCCTTTCTCAACTTGCTCGCCGAAATGGGCATCGTGGGCACCGCTTTGGTTTTGCTCGGCATGGCATGGGCGATTCGCGGTTGCTTTCAACGCGCCAATGCGCCCGCAGGCGTGTTGATTCTCGCGCTGATAAGCGTTTCTTTGGTGCACAGCACGCTGGAATATCCGCTTTGGTATGTCTATTTTCTCAGCATTTTTGCGCTGTTTATCGGCTTTGCTCCCGCCACAGCCAGCGAGCAAGCCCAAGCATCAGGCAGCCTGAAAACCTGCGCGGCGGATGTTCGCCCCAGCAAAATGGTTTACGCCGCCGTTGCCGTGACAACCGCGCTATTGAGCGCAGGTATTGTGTATAACGCTGTTGTGTATCAAGAATTGCGCCAGTTTTCTGGCAGCGGCGGCAGCACCGCCCAGCAAGCGAAAAACATCGCAGGCTTGCAACGCATCGCGCGGCGCAACGCGCTCTTTCGCTACTACGCGCATTTTCAGCTGATTAACCACTTTGATCCCAACAGCAAAACCATGCCCGAATGGGCAAAAGCCGCCGCCGATTCGCTGCAATATCGCCCCTATGCCAACGCCCAGCGCTATGCCTTCGTCGCCTATCGCGCAGGCAATATTCAGGCTGCCCGCGATTGGATGATGCTGATGTATCACTATTACCCCACCAAGTTTTCCGCCTACGCCAGCCCGATTATGGACAGCGATTATTACCCGCAATTGCAAGCCGATTTCAGCGCTCAATGCCGCGCTTACTACGCCAGCGTGCAGCAAATTCCGCTTTGCGTTCAAGCTGCGCCGCCTAAGCCTGCGATTGAGGATGTGTTGAACAGAATGCGGGCGATGCAGGGAAAGGGCGCGAGTAAAAAGGATTGAGCGCTTGGAGTTATGTGGGGTTGAATGCGAACGATTAGGCAGCCTGAAAATAGGAAAACCTGTTTTCAGGCTGCCTTTTTGCATCTAGGGCAGCCTGAAAACGGCTCGGGCATCAAAAAAGGCGGATTGAAAATAATCCGCCTGATTGGTTTGCAGGGTTGAAATCAGCTTTCAGGCTGCCTTAGCTAAGGGCAAGGCAGATAAGTCCGAGCAGAGCGGGGGCGGCTTGAATCAGCGCGGGGCGTTGTTTGCTGGGCTGGCTATACCATAGATACACGCCTGCGGCGGTGGCAGTGCCCAGCGCGGCGAAGATTAAGCCGTTTGCCATGCCGTAAAGGTAGTTGCTGTCGGCAACGATGTGCAACAGGATGCCGAGAAAGGCGGATAGGGCAAGGGCGATGTTGTAGATGGCAAGGTTGTTAAACGGCGCGCGCACGATGGGCAGGTGTTCGGGCGGGATTTGGAACACGCGGCGGAAGTTGCTTGCGCCGTAGGCAAGCAGTTCTAGGTAGAAGATGTAGAAGTGGATGGCGGCGGTGAGGGCGGCGCAGAGTAGGGCGAGGTAGATCATTTTAGTCTTTCATGTGGTTGAGTTTTTGGGCTTTGGTGTTGAGATAATTTTGGTTTTCGGGGTTGATGCCGACGTGCAGCGGCAGGCGTTCGGTGATGTGGATGCCTGCTTGTTGCAGGGTGTGGACTTTTTCGGGGTTGTTGGTGAGCAGGCGGATGCTGTGGATACCAAGGTGGTCGTAGATTTCTTTGGCAAGGGTAAAGTCGCGGGCATCAATGGGCAAGCCGAGCGCGAGATTGGCTTCTACGGTGTCCATGCCTTGATCTTGCAGGGCGTAGGCGCGGATTTTGTTGATTAAGCCGATGCCGCGCCCTTCTTGGCGCAGGTAAACAATCACGCCGCGCCCTTCGGCGGCAATGGCTTGCATGGCGGCTTGCAGCTGGGGGCCGCAGTCGCATTTTTGCGAGAATAGGGCGTCGCCTGTTAGGCATTCGGAGTGGATGCGCGAGAGCACGGGTTTGCCGTCGGCGATGTCGCCCATAACAAGGGCGATGTGTTCTTGCCCTGTTTGGCTGTCTTGGTAGCCGTGCATTTGGTAGATGCCGTGTTCGGTGGGCAGGCGGCAGGATGTGATGTGTTGTAGTGTCATGGTTTGGTTGCTTTCTTTGTGTGTGGTTAGTTGGGTTTATGGTTTCAGGCTGCATCGAGGGTAGGCAGCCTGAAAAGGGTTTTAACTACGCTGAACTGGGTTTCAGGCTGCCTATTCATCTGCGCTTTGAGCTTGCGGCAGCAGTTGGCTTAGGGTGGCATGGATGCCAAGGGCAACGCCTATCCAGTGGGCGAGTTGTTCATCGCTGAGCGGGGCGGTGGTTTCTAGGTGCAACACGCCGTAAACCGTGCCGTCTTCGGTGCTGATGGGCAGGCTGGTTTGGCTGGGGCTGCGTTGGTTGTGCGCGCCTTTGAGTTCGCCGTTGGCAAGCCATTGTTGGGTGCTGTGGGCGATTTGTGCCCAGCCTGATTGGGCGCTGCGGGCGGCAAGGTGTTGCCAGTAGTTGTCTTCGTTGAGCGCGATGTTGGTTTCAACGGGCGCGCCGTGTTGGATTAGGCGAATCAGGCTTTGGCTGGGGGCGTGGTTGCCATAAAGCGCGATGGTTTGCGCGGGCTGTTGGCTGTGGGCGGAATCTAGCGCCATGTAGAGCTGTTTGAGCAGGGCTTCGGCTTCGGGCTGTTGGGCGAAGGTGGGGGCAAGCTGGCTGGGCAGCAGGATGCTGCGTTCTATGTGTGCTTGCCCGTGTGCGATGATGGTTTGCGTGGCGGCGCGGGCGATGGCGATGGCTTCGGGGTTGAGTTTGAGCGCTTGGGTTTGCAGATAGTCTTGGATGGTGTGCATCGGGGGTCTCCGTTTGTTTCAGGCTGCCGTTAGGTGGGGCGAGGGGCGGGAATAATCAAGATTGCGCGGCAGCCTGAAAAATAGGGCTGCTGGGTTTTCAGGCTGCATCAGGCTGCTTATGAACGCCCGTTCACATCAATAATCCACACTTCGCTTTGCGAGCCGAGACGAAACGGGATGCCCCAAAAGCCGTAGCCCGAAGTTACGACAAAATGCCCGTTGCCGATGGCTTTGTAGCCGTATGCCAGCGCGGGGTAGATAAATTTCACGATGAGATTGGCGGGGAAAATTTGCCCGTTGTGAACGTGTCCCGATAGTTGCAAATCAATTGGCAATTCGGCGTGTTGCGCGATTTGGTCGGGACGATGGTCTAGCAAAATAATGGGCTGCGCGGGGTTGGTTTGTTTGATGATTTCGCTGGTTTTTTGGCGGTGGCTGTCTAGATTGTCGGGTCGCCCAATCAGCCAAAATTGTTGGTTAATCAGCACGGCTTGGTCGTTTAGCACTTGGATGCCTGCGTCTTCAATGGCGCGGGTGATGGCTTGGGGGTTGATGAAGTAGTCGTGGTTGCCCAAGGTGGCATACACGCCCAGCGGCGCACGCAATTGGGCAAGATGCGGCTTCATGTTTTCGGCGGTGTAGGCGGCGATGTCGTCGTCCATGATGTCGCCTGGCAGCAGGATGATGTCCACTTTTTCTTGCTGCATGATGCGGGCGAGCTTGTCTAGCTGGCGTGCGCCCACCAGCGTGCCAAGATGGGTGTCGGATGCCATGCCGATGCGGATGGGCTGGGCAAGCGGCTTGTTGATTTGGATGCTGAGATGGCGCACAACAGGGGTGTAGGCGTTGTAAACCGATAGCGTAAACAGGGCAACCAGCAGCACGGGGGCAATGAGACGCAGTTCGCGCGACAGTTTTTCAGGCTGCCTAAACGGCTTGATGATGCGCCACGCAATCCACACGGCGATGCTGGTGAGCACGATATACAGCAGGGCAACCAGCATGGCGGTGTTCAGCCGAAACAGCGTGCTTTGGCGCAGGGCAAGCGCGGCGAAAGTGAAGCCATTGCACAGCAAATAGGCTAGGGCGTAGCCGATTTTGCGCGTGCGCGGCGCTTGGATGTGAAATTGCCAAAGGATGGCGCGGGCGGCGATAAAGATAAACAGTTGTAGCGCGATGAGAACGGCGATAAAAATAGGTGGCATGAGTGTGTGTATAAAACGTGATTTTAAGGGTGAGTAAAACGATTTTCAGGCTGCCCAAACTGCGGCAGCCTGAAAAATGACAGGATGGCGGATGCGGGTTTAATTGGCGGCGTTAACGCATAAATCTTGGATGATTTGGCTTTTGTTGATTTTCAGCACATAGTTGCCTTTATTGAGCGCGGCAAATTGGCGGTATTCGCCTTCGTCTGGCGCGGTGTGTTCTAGGCGCACCATTTTGCCCACCGCGTTGTATAAGGTAACCGAGCCATCGGATAGCGACAGGACTAAGCCACTGCGTTTAGCAGAAATGCGATAGCGCTCGCCTTTTTTAACGGATACATTTTCCGCGCAGCCCGTCTCGTCCAAAGAAAAGGTTTTGAGCTTGGGCGCGGCAAGGGCAGGGCTGGCAAGCAGCATGGCGGTAAGGGTGGAGATAATCAGCTGTTTCATAAAGTTTCCTTGTTGGGGGAGTAAAAAAGGCGTGTTTAGGCAGCTTGAAAATGAGTTTGCGTATTGCAGCGCAGCTCAAACTGTGCTCTATTTATCCAAGCCGTCTTGTACCATCTCCGCCGCGCGCAACACGGCGCGGGCTTTGTTTTGCGTTTCCTGCCATTCGCTCTCTTCCACGCTGTCTGCCACGATGCCTGCGCCGCTGCTCACAAACAATTCGCCGTCTTTCACAATCGCCGTGCGGATGGCAATCGCCAAATCCATGTCGTTATTAAAGCTCCACACGCCCACCGCGCCGCCGTAGATATTGCGCTTGGTGGTTTCCAGCTCTTCAATGATTTCCAGCGCGCGAACCTTGGGCGCCCCCGATAGCGTGCCAGCGGGGAAAGTGGCGGCGAGAATGTCCATATTGCTGGTGTTGGGTTTCAGGCTGCCTTCCACGTTGGAAACGATGTGCATCACATGAGAATATTTTTCCACCACCATTTTATCGGTAACCGCCACCTTGCCGATTTGGCTGATGCGCCCCACATCGTTGCGCCCCAAATCAATCAGCATGGTGTGTTCGGCGATTTCTTTGGGGTCATTTAACAAATCTTGCTCGTTTAGTGCATCTTGTTCGGGCGTTGCCCCGCGCAGCCGCGTGCCCGCAATCGGACGTACCACCACTTTATCGCGCTCGCGGCGCACCAAAATTTCAGGCGACGAACCAACGATGTGGAAATCGCCAAAATCGTAGTAAAACAAATAGGGCGAAGGATTGAGCGTGCGCAAGGCGCGGTAAAGATGCAAGGGCTTGTCGGCAAAGGGCAATTTCATGCTTTGCGCGGGCACAACCTGCATACAATCGCCGTTGAGAATGTATTCGCGTACGCGGCGCACATAGTTTTTAAACGTGGCTTCGCCCGTAAGATGCTGCGGCGTGGTGCGCTGGCTGCCCAGCGACAGCGGAATGGCAACGGTTTGGCGCAGTTTTTCGCGCAGGTTTTCCAGCTTTTCGCGCGCTTTTTCGTAGCCCTGCGGCTCGCTGGGGTTGGCATACACAATCAGATAAATTTTGCCGCTTAAATTGTCCACCACGGCAAGCTCTTGCGACAGCATCAGGAAAATATCGGGCGTGTGCAGCGGATTGTCTTTTTCAGGCTGCCGCAAGCGATGGGCGATGTGTTCAAAATGATAAATGCTCTCGTAGCCAAAATAGCCCACCAAG
>CAUSAG010000007.1:0-90888 GCA_963529665.1 uncultured Kingella sp. | reverse complement strand
ATGTAAACAAAAATTAACGAATTTGGCTGGAATTTTAACAAAGGCGCAGAGTGAGCGCAAATTTCGTTTTCAGGCTGCCTATCATTAAAGCTCAAAGGCAGCCTGAAAACCAAATCAGCGTCTCAGGATGCCACAATACACGCCCATAGCGCAGCAAATGCAAAATCAAAAAGCATAAAATACTACTGCACAACCACAAAACCAGCGCAAAATCAGCAGACATACAGCCCCCTTGCTCATCAGCCAAAACCAAAAAATCGCAAACAGCATAGAGATAATTTTGCACACAAACAAATAAGCCAAAATCCAAAACATAAAGCAATGCCACCCCTGCCCGCGCAATCCAACTGCACCAACATCATATCCTTGATTTTAGATGTTTTTACCAACACAACACGATTGACATAAAATAGCAACGTGTATATGCTTTACCCCATTAAAAGATAATTGTTTTTATTTTCCTGCGCTTGATGAAAAGATCATGCCGCAACAGCATTTCATTTTAGGGATATTTAATTATGGCAGGATTACTGGCTTGGCTAATCTTATTCGCTTGGGTGGCAATTACCATTATCGCCACCAAAGCAGGCTACAAGTCTTTCAAACGGCGTTCCCAAAACAAAGGGCTGCGCTTTTTTGGCGCGATGTTAGGTTTTATGCCAACCATGGGTATTTGGATTGCGCTTATATGTTGGGATTATTGGCGCACGACACGCAATTTTAACGAAATGTGCAAACAAGCAAAATTTAAGATTTACGTTACGCCCGAACAATGGAAAGAAATGGTGGGCGGGGAAGAGGCTTGGAAACAATTGAAGAAAATTAGCAGATCCGTATCACAAGACGACCCTTTCATAGAAAAAGAAATTTTTTTTAACCAAAAAAAATATGAGCCCTTTCAGCAAGAAAATAAACGAATTTTTACTTATATAAATCGTCAATTTGCGCCTTACGTAATGTCTGGTGATATAATTTACTATGATGCAACCACCAAGACTGTACTATTCCAATATGTGTTAGTCGGTTCAGGATCTAACCGGAGTGATTGGTTGATATTTTGGATACCACAACGAGATTGTGGGGATATGGAAACCTATTCAAACATTGCTAGAAAATATTTTTTTAAGGAGTAAAAAATGGGCAATATTGATATTTCAGATTATGCTGCCTTGGCGGAAGCCGCTTATGCGGACTTTTCAAAAAGCTATGAAAATCTCAAAGAAAATGTATTCAGTGAAAAAGCGGTTCGGTTTGAAATTGAGAGAACTGGCAAATCCAGCACGGAACAGTTTGCAAAATATGTTACAGACAAATACGAAGTAGCCGCCCACTGGAAAGATAGAGGCAGTCTGTTTAAACCTTCGTCAAACGGACAATCCAGTGGCTTCTCTGCCACACTGTTTAAAAAGAAAAATAGCAGCAATGATGAATATGTACTGGCTTTGCGCGGAACAGATGGCGTGGGGAAAGATTTATTCGTTACCGATGCTGGAGATATTGTCAATGATGGTTTGGCGCATCATCAAATTGTGGATATGTACAATTTTTGGCAGCAAATCAAGGCTGAAAAAGGAAAACCCTATGATGTGATGTATATTGATACACCTATTTTTCCTAATTTATATCCTGATTTATATGGTATATATGGTATTGATGATGCAGATGGTTATTTTATTGATTCTGGAATAATTAAGCAAATTAGAAAAGGACGTTCAGATCAGTTATATGAAACAGGCGATGAGCGTCAATTGGGTTTAGGTATTGAAATAAAAACACCTATAACAACAGTTGGACATAGTTTGGGTGGACATTTATCCGCCGCTTTTTCGCGTTTGTTTCCTGATGAAACTGAACATTCTTATATGGTAAATGGTGCCGGATTTGGTGCAGCGGGTAATCCGATTGGTTATATAGATTCACATTCACAAAAAAATATTGATTGGATCTTTTCTACTCTAAATGGAGCTAGCCAATTTGATAAAAACAAAGTAACCAATTTGATTGGTGATAAAAATATAGATGTGGTTGCCAATGATTGGTTCTTCGGTTTATCGCAACCAGGAGCGATGCCTGAGTTATTTATTGAAAAAGCGGGACTTTCTGAAACTATGGGGCATGATGCTGGGCAAATGTCAGATACTATGATGGTTGCTTCTCTATTTTTTGCTTTGGACAGCAGCCTGAATAATCAAAATATTGCCATATCACTTGACACACTTAATCTTATATTTCAGGCTGCCGTCAATAAAGATGAGCAAACACTTGAAAATATTGTGTATCGCCTAGATAAGCTATTACGCGGACAAAATGCCGAAGCATTGCCCACCAACCGCAATGAGCTTCATGCTCGCATTCAAACGTTGCTAGGAGAAATTAAGTCGAATAAACATAAGGTACTGTTTATTAATAATAAAGATGAATTAATTCGTATAGCAGAGCGGGATAGTCAGTCGGGATTGGCTGCACGTTATGCTTTGCGCGAATTAAATCCTTTCCTTGTGCTCGGCGCAGACTATGCTACGGAACATAAAAATAAAAATTTAGAGCTTTATTCCCCTGATACACCAAACGGGATGACCCAAGAATACATTCAAAAACGTGCTCAAATGCTGGCATTTAAAAATGCTTTCAACCTAGCTAATATAAGCTATAACGATATAAGCTATAACGAGTTCTCGGGGGTTTTAGATTCAAGTAAGCTAGAAAAATTTATTAGTCTTGATAATATTGATGGTGACTGGATCTATTCCGATACAGCAAGCGACTTATCTTTTCGCATAAATGAGAAAAATTCAAACAACCTATTAGTACATCATGTTCGTTTTGGCGCGGATGAGAGTGATACATTAAATGGTGGAGAACAGGGGGACTATCTATTTGGCGGCGCAGGCTCAGATACGCTTATAGGTGGTTTAGGTGGAGACTATCTAGAAGGTGGTGCTGGTAATGACACCCTATATGCGGGGACAGAGCCTTACGATGCTGAAGATAAATCCACCAATACTCTATTTGGTGGTTTAGATAGCGACACTTTGTACGGCGGAGCAGGTGATGATTTCTTATTTGCTGGCAACACCAAAAAAGGCGAGGGCGATACTTCCGACAATATGCTAGATGGCGGTGCTGGTAATGATTATCTTTATGGCGACTGGGGCAATGATACGCTCAAAGGTGGCGCAGGCAGAGATAATCTATATGGCAATGGTGGCTTGGATACCTACGAAGGCGGCGAAGGTGGCGATAACTACTATATTCGCATCGGCGCAGGTCATGGCTCGGTATTAAACGATACTGGCGTGGGCGATAAAATTTATGTGGTTGATGATGAAGGCAATACTACTCGTTTGCGTGCTGGCAAACGTGATAAGGATAAATTGCCCGACCGAACTTTCCTTAGCGAAGATGGTAAATATATTTTTTATGTTGACGAAAACAACACGCTAACCATTTTGCTCGCCAACGATGTAAAAAAAGCAGGCAATGGCGACTATAAAAAAGGCATCCTGAAATTGATGCCTGAGGAAACTGCGTCTCCATCACGCCCACATGCTCCCAAGCCTAGCCCAAATGGTTCAGGCTCGGGCAGTGGTGGTGCTGGTTCAGGCAGCGGGGGAACAGGAAGTGGATCTGGAGGCAGCCCTGCTGGCGATGGGCAAGGAGGTGGAAGCGGTTCTGAACCTGAACCTACGCTTACTCCAAAACCAAGAAGAGCAACTATCCCCAATTATAAAAATGGCGACTATGGTGTAAATCTAAAAGATGATCCAAAAGAACCTGACCCCTACCCTGCTCAACAGGGCGATAGCGGTAGAGCAAGCAATCCTGACCAGAGAGATGGGCAACGTGCATCATCACCTATCATCATCGATTTAAACGGCAACGGTGTACAAACTTATGCACGCGATAGCCAATTTGTGCGCTTTGATTTGGATAATAATGGCTTTGCTGAACGTACAGGGTGGATTGATGAATACGATGGTTTCTTGGTGCGTGATATAAATGGCGATGGTCGCATCAACAATGGCAGTGAATTATTTGGTAATCATACGTTGCTAGCTAATGGGAAAAAGGCAGCAAATGGTTTTGACGCGCTTAAAGAATTAGATTCTAACGGCGATGGCAAAATTACGCGCGCTGATGATGCTTGGTCGGAGCTTCGTGTGTGGCAAGATAGAAATCAAGATGCGTGGTCTGCCAAAGGTGAGCTTTATACTTTGGATGAACTGGGCATTACTGAATTAAACACAGAATACACAACCAGCAAATTAGTAGATAGTTCAGGGAACGCGCATAAACAGCAATCTAATGCCGTTATGCAAGATGGCAGTAGTGTTGCGGTTACTGATGTGTGGTTTGCAACTAATTTGGCAGACACACAACAAATCCATCAGCAAGTAGTATCTGATGAAACATCTATGCTGCCTGAAATTCACGGATTTGGTAATGTTCCCGATTTGCGTCAAGCAATGATGAACAATGATGCTTTAAAACAAGCAGTAAAAAATTATTTAACAGCGGATAAAGAACAGCGGCAGCAAATGCTTGACTCACTGATTTATCTGTGGACAGGTTCAGATAAAATTGATGCCAAATCACGCGGTGACTATATTGATGCGCGTAGGTTAGTTGCATTGGAGGCTTTAACAGGTGAACCATTTTTGCAAACTGGCAGCTTGCCTAATCCATTGATTAATGCAAGCAAAATATTAACCGATGAATATCATAAGTTTGCTCGCTATGTTGCAGCAAATTTAGATGCATTTGGCAATCCTATTTTCAAACAGGTTATTGATGACGAAACAGGTATAGAAATCTATGATTGGTCAGATCTTTATACTCAGCTAAGCCTCGATATAACCAAAAATCCTGATAAATTGGCTGAATATACTGATTGGTTAAGAATTGCCAAAGGTTTGATTACCTATAGTGGTGCACAACAGCCGAATTTGGATCTGAACCAAACTACTCTTATCAGCCAAATTGAGCAACTTTATCTACAAAGTCCCAAAGAAACATTTGTTGCGCTTGGGAAAATTTTGGCAAATGTACCTGACTGGGTAGAGTTGAGACTTTTGCTGGCGCAGTATATCCAAGAAGCACAACAGACAGGTGTTTTGGATAGCTATGTGGCAGCATTAGGCAATAATGCGATTACATTATTAAATGCAACCAAAGGCACAGATAAAGATGATGTGTTGCAGGATTTGGAATGGACGAGTAAAAAAGATGTCCGTTTGTCTGCTGGTGCTGGCAACGATACGTTAATTGGGGGCATGGGCAATGATGATCTTTACGGCGGTGCTGGCAACGATACGCTTATCGGCGGTGCTGGCAATGATTATCTTGCCGGTGGCGATGATGCCGATACCTATGTGTTTGCCAAAGGTCATGGCAGCGATAAAGTTTATGATTCGTCAAAACAATCTACCGTGCAATTTACCGATGTGAATTTTGCCGATGTGAAATTCCGTAGGGAAGGTAGCAATCTTGTTTTATTTGGTTACAACGATGATGATTCTGTCCGTTTGCTGGATTATATGAGCAGTAGTAGTTGGAATGACAGCGTATTCCAATTTGCTGATAAAACCGTAACTACCGCCGATTTGATGAAAAATGGACTTGTGCTACAAGGTAACGATACCAATGAATCCATCTCTGGCTGGTCTGGTCGCAATGAAATTTATGGTGCGGCTGGTAACGATAAAATCGTAACTTATGGTGCCGATGATGTTTTAGATGGCGGTGCTGGCGATGATAAGCTTGACGGCGGTGCTGGCAACGATACGCTTATCGGCGGCGCTGGCAATGATTATCTTGCTGGTGGTAATGGTAACGATACCTATGTTTTCAACCAAGGTTTTGGTCAAGACACAGTTTATGATTACGGCAGCAGCGATAAGAATGTTTTGCAATTCAATGGCATTAATGCTGCTGATATTTCTGCTCAAAAATCAGGGAGTGATTTACTTTTAACTGCGGCAGATGGCAGCAGCGTGAAAGTGCAAAATTACTTCTATGGCACAAGCTATGGTGCTGAATCGTTTGTATTTAGCGATGGTACGGTAAACCGCGCTGATGTGGATGCTTATTTTGCCAAGGCAGGCAACAATCTTGTGCAATCTATGGCTTCCTTTGGCGTGCAGAATGAGGCTACTTCTGCTTCTGTATCAGACAATACAGTTATGAATTTGCCTGTTTTGGCTGCACCAGCCGTGTCATAATGATTTAATTGTTGAAATATTAAGAACCTGTATTAACACAGCATAGCCTATGTCAATACAGGTTTTAATATTTTGGATTGCTAAAAAATTTACATTTACACTTCAAATAAATTTTCAAAATATAAAGAAAAAGTTAGATAATCTATTGCTAGATCCTTTCTGATTTAATAGAGAAAACAAAATGCTCAATTTCACCCTCCACAAAAAAGACGGCTATGCCCGCCGCGCCACGGTAGAACTCAACCACGGCAAAATAGACCCCCCGTGTTCATGCCCATGGGCACATACGGCTCGGTCAAAGCTATGACCTCGCAAAACCTGCACGACATCAACGTTAAAATCATCTTGGTGTTGAGAAAGGGGGCGTCGTTTATACTTTTTCGGACTATCCAGCTTCCGTTTTTTGATTGCATAATAGTTTGGCAGATTTTACTGCTTATCAAGAACCATGTAGCCTTTACCGTACCTTACCTAGCTGAAAAACCTACCAGTTTAGTCTGCATCCGAAAAGCATAAGCCCCCTTACCCCCATTAGACCATCCCGCCATTGGCGGACGCTACATCGTACGCGGTTTTGATGGTGAAATGAGCCTATCTGCCGAACGTGGTTGGTATTGGCGCAACGAGATGGCATGGCAATACCGCGCAGGACATCAAATTTATGCTACCCTCGATGCGGGACACGTTGCAGGTGCATCTGCGCAATACCTTGTAGGCAAGAACCTAATGGGTGCTGCTGTTGGCGTACGGGGACAGTTTCAAAAAGGATTCAGCTACGATGTGTTTGCTGCCAAACCCATTCACAAGCCCAAATACTTTGCCACTGCTAACAAAGTGTATGGGTTTAATGTGAGTTGGACGTTTTAAATAATTGGGTTTAAATGGGCAGTTAAGATGATTTAAAAAAACGTTTAATGTAGTTTTAAAGATAAGAACTTGTAAGGCTTAAAAATACAATTCAAAAAGCAAAAAAAAAAAACATGAAAATATGACCTGTAGATTTCTGCCAACTTAATGGCTGTACAGTTAATCAGATCAGCTCTGCGGTTCATATCCTAATGTTACGCTTGGGGCTTTCGCCCTTGTAAAGCTCAAACTCGCCCATGCTTTTCAGGCTGCCCATGTCCACCGCTTCCAAATTGTTCATCGCTGCCGCCTCGGCAAGGTTCACCAAATTCACCGTAACCCGCCGCACGCTGCCGTGCGCCAGCTCCACCAAATGCCGCAGCACATCATCGCCCAGCAGCCGCGCATCCTCCAAGCTCACAGGCTGCGCGGGAATCCAGCTCAACACGCGTCCGTGAAAGCGCTCAAAGCGTTTCAGCTTATTTGGCATCTGCTCCTCGCCCACCAGCAAAATCGGCGACTGGCTGCCCTCATACACATCGCGCACCAGCTCCACCATGCCGTTTTTGCCTACCAGATAATCCGCCTCGTCCAAAATCAGCGGGCGTTGCGTTGCCGCCAGCTGCTCGCAAATCGCATCCAAACACGCCGCGGCGGTTTTGGGCGCGGCAATACCCATTTCAAAGCAGATTTTTTCCAGCAGCGTTTTCTTGCTCTATGCGCTGCGCAGTTGCACATAAAATGCCTGCGTTTTGTTGGCAATCGCCACCGTTGCCGTGGTTTTGCCAAAACCAGATGGACCATACAGCACACCCAAACCGGGTAAACCATCCTGTCGGTTCACCAGCCGCGCCATCGCCACGGCCACCAAAGATAAATTGTTGATATTGGCTATTTTCATAGCGTTTACACTCCTGTTTAATCAAAAAAACTTCAACCAAATTTCAGCATCTGTTCCAGCTCCGCGCATTCGCGCATCACCAGCTGCCCTTTCGGGCTGTCGCACCATGTCAAAAACCCTTGCTGCGCCCCGCTTAATCCCGCATACGGCAAGGCTTTCAGCCGTTTGTATTCAGCATATTGCGCATTCGGCAGCGTCGGCGTTTTCCAATCATCCGCCGCATCAGACTTTTCAGGCTGCCTTTCCAGCTTCAACACCTTGCCGCCTGCCAAATCTGCCGCAGGCTTCGCCAGCGTTGCCAACGCCGCTTCCGCCTCTGCCTTCAAGCGCGCTCCGTCCAGCCGCACACCGCCCAAATCCACGCTTGCCGCGTGTTCCAACACCACCGCCGGTCGCGCCGCTTCCACAATCGCCTGCTTGTCTGCCAAGCGCTTAATCTGCGTATCCACCCGCTTATCCTTCGCCTTATCCAGCATGGATTTGGGGAAGTAATCCGCATTGTGTGCCTGCCAATCCGCGCGGCAGATATACCGCCCGTTGTCATCAAACAGCCAAACATGCTCGCCGTTATCCGCGCGAAACGCCACTTGCAAGCGTTCGCCGTGGTATTGCGCCAAATCCGCGTGCGCGTAATAGCTGCCATGCAGGCGCACCTGCTCGCGCTGCACCGTGCACAGTTTGCGCGGCAAAAACAGATAATGCCGCTCGGCATCGTCCACCCTGTTCACCTGCGCCCCTTGCGCCAGCTTCAATGCCCACAGCTCGTTCGGCGTCATATGCCGCTTCTTGCCACTGGTATCCAACACTTTGGGCAGGCTGCGGTGCGGACGGTTGTTGTATTCATCCACTCGCGCTTGACAAAAGCGGCGGAATTCCTGCCAATCGGGCAGCATATTGGCAGACAGGCTGGCAATATTCGCCAGCGCGGGCACGCCTTTTAAGCTGATGTTCCGCTTCGCCAGCGCACGGCTGGCTTTATGCACCCTGCCGCCCGCTTCGGCATCCATATCCTTGCCGATATAGCTTTGCAGCATCTTCGCCCCTTCCACCCACACCGTGCGATGCAGCCGCTCAATCACTCCGCGCGCCTGCGAGCTATACGGCGCAGAATGCACCAGCGTGCTGCCGATGCGCCCCATCAAGCCCGTTGCTGCATCGCCCATAATCGCGTTTTTATAGCCCTTGCCGTTGTCCACATACAAAACCGCAGGGATGCCGCACAGCGTGCAAGCATTGCTCACCGCATCCAACACCGCCAACTGACTTTCCGCCAAATCAATGCTCCACCCCACAATCTTGCGCGTGGCAATATCAATGACTGTCGTGATTTCAGGGCGAAACGGCTTGCCGCTGTCGGGATGCAGCACTTCCGCATCAAACGTATGCCCATCCGCGCTGTAAATCTCCGCAGGGTCAAGATGCAAAAACTCGCGCTCGGTATAGCTTTGTAGGGTTTTAAGCTCCCGCTTGCCCAATCGCCCATCCTCGCGGCACACATTGCCCAGCTTGTTGCTCAAAAACCGCCGCACTTGATGAATGCTCGGCAGCTTCGCCAAAGGCTGCTGCGCCTGCCAATCCGCCGCAAAGCGGTTGTAAGCAGCCTGAACACTAGGCTTTTGCGGCTGGCGATAATGCGCCAAAAAACAGCCTGCCCATTCAGGCTGGCGCATATCGGGCTGCTTCACTTTCGCCATCAGGCGGTTGGCATCGCGCTGGGCAAACCAACGTTTAATCGTGCGGCTGCTGGGAATGCCCGCCTCGCCGCCGCGTTTGTCGTTCGCCAACCGTAGCATCTGCGCAATTGCTGCGCCGCTCGGGTGCTGCGCCGTGGTCAGCAGCGTGGTAATCGCTGCTTCCTTGCTCACACACGTTTGCGCCATCAGCTCCTCAATCTTGTGCAACACGCCCAGCCGCGCGCCCATTTGGTTGCGCTGCGCTTCGGTGCTGCTGGCTAAATCGTCCGCATCGGCGGTTTTCAGGCTGCCTGAAACGCTGTTTGCCGGCTCGGATAGTGCGGGCAGCGGGGCGGGGGCGGTTTGGGCAAGCAGGCGGGCGGTTTCGCAGGTGCGTATTTGGGTGAGCAGGGCGGGCGGAAGTTCGTAGATTTTCTTAACGCCGCCGCGCCCACCTTTGGCGGGGACTTCGGTGAATGTCCACTCTTCACGTTTGGCTTTTTGCTGAATGCCGCGAGCCGTAGCAGGCAATCCTTCCAAACTCATTTCTAAAAGTTCAGAAACAGAATAACGATTTTCCATACTTTCACTCCGCATATAAATGCGCCCAACGTGGGCGAATACGCCTACCATCCACCGTCCAACGTTCAGGGAATAATTCATGTAATGGTTTATTCAAAAAACGTGCAATCGCTTTTTCGCCAGCTAAACTGGGTTTACGCAATGCCAATCTCACAGTAGATGAATCAATTTTTGCTTCTCGCGCAACGTCCTCTAATGTATATCCAGCCATGCGTAGCCGCGCTTTAATCAACTCTGGGTGCATAAAAATCCTTTCTATAAATTCCTTTCGGCAGATAAAAAATGACTCAATCGGCAGCCCGTTCTTTTCAGGCTGCCTGTTCAATCATCTCCAATCTCGTAGGACAAAGAACCTACGATTTCTCGGCTTTCCAAATTGTTAAAGAACAGATTCTCGGCTTTCCAAATTGTTAAAGAACAGAATCGGCAAATTTCGGTACAATGTTTAAAACTCCCGTTTGCGATTTCTAAACATTATAATCAAAGAACAGAATTTCGCAACTTAATTTCATACTTTGCGAGTCTAATTTCAATTAACGTATTGTTATTATCAAGAATTAAATTTCTGTACTTTGTTCGCAACTTTGTTCATAAGTTAGGAATTGGTTATGTACCCAAAATTGAGCATTGCTGAGCTTTTAGAATGGCAGCAGGAGCATTGTTTATCCTTACCTGCAACCAGCAGAGGAATCGCCCTGAAAATACAAAGAGAAAATTGGGAATTTGAAGAAGTGGCTGGAAAGGGAGGAAAAGGCGGTGTAAAAAGAATTTATACGCTGCCTGAATATCTTATTGATGAAATTAAAGAAAAAGGCTTATCGCACCTGTTAAGCAGCGAAAAGCCCAAAGACACCGCACCATCCAAACCCCGCCGTGTCATCGCCGCCGCGCCCGCCGTAGGCATTCCCTTTTTCATGCAAAGCATGGTGGCGCAATACGCCGATTGGGCGCAGGAGCAAGACACCGAAGCTATTGTGCCCGTGCGCTATCACGTCAACGTGTTTGGCAGCGCAGGCGGCGGCTATGCCGTAGACGAGCCCGTGGAAACCGAAGCCATGTGGTTCCGCGCCGCCTTCTTCAATTATCTGGGCGTGCCGCCCGCGCAATGCTTCTGTACCCGCGTGCGCGGCGACAGCATGCACCCCACGCTCATCGACCGCGGCACTGTACTGTGGAAAATGCAAAATGGCTACACGCGCGAAGGCATCTACCTGTTCCGCCAAGTGGACGAGCTGCGCATCAAACGCTTGCAGCGCACCAGCCGCAGCGTGTACCGCATCATCAGCGACAACAGCAACAAAGACATCTACCCCGTCGAAACCCTAGACCTAACCGACCTAGGCGAGCACGACTTTGAAATTTACGGGTTCTACCTATGGGATTGCAGCATCAAAGAATAAGCCCTGATAATTCCCGCTAACTTTTTAACCATTCCATGACAAAAACCGCGTAAAAATGATAGCTTTTTGCTCATTTTTTCGTGGTTTTGCTAATTTTGGGAGCAGGGCGTGTTTATGCTGTTTGTGTTTGATTGGATTGGCATTCTTGCAAACTTAGCAGTTCACGCAGCCATGACAAAACTATCACTCCCCCACAGAATGGGGCTTGGGTGAACACGGGCGGGTGTTCGACCAGTCAGATTTCGTCTTCGGTGTCGGGCGTACGCGCGGCGTTGAAGGTTTTCATGGCTTCAAAGGTGGGGGCGTAGTCGGCTCTGCCTAGTTTTTTGATGTTCATGGGGTTTCCTTTGGAGGGGTGCAGGCTGCTTTTTGCGTTTCAGGCTGCCTAATCGGCACGGCGCAGCTGGCTTTTGTGGATATAGCCGGAAATAAGTTTGTTGTTGCCGTATTCGTTTTTTTCGGTATAGGCACCCTGATTGGTGTAATACAGCCAGTCGCCCCTGTTCAATTTCGGAATAATCTGCGCGCGCGTGCCGTTGGGCAGAGTGGTGAGGATTTCGGACTGCCCTGTAATCGGCTGGCCTTCATCTATTACGTTGTGGCGGACGTTGGCCGAGCCGTCGGGGCTGGCGACAATATAGTTCTGCACGATATAGCCCTGGCTTTGGTGGACGTAGCCCGTGCGGCTTCCGTTTAGTTGGATACGCAACCATTTGCCTTGTCTGCCGAGGATTTTGTGCTGTGGACTACGGTAATCCAGTACGGTGAGGATTTTGCTGCGCGTGTCGGGCGCAGTGCGGACGTTGGCGCTACCGTCGCATTCGATATCCGGCAGGAAGTAGTCGACGGCTTGGGCGGGCAGCATGGCGGCGGTAAGCATGAGGGAGAAGAGGAGTTTTTTCATGGTGGGGTTTCCTTTGGGGATGGATTAGGGTGCAGGCTGAAACCTTTGCAAAACCCCCAACAACAGCCTAAAACCTAAAATGGAGCGGCGACGGCTCGTCGCCAAATTGCTTATTAAACATAGCATTACTGATTTTTCAAAATGTCGGCGAGCCGCCGACGCTCCATCGGTTACGGGTTTTGCTAAGGTTTCAGCCTGAAAACCGTATCCCCGTTTTCAGGCTGCCTTTCGTTTTGGCATGTATTTCTATTTTCAGGCTGCCTTAGACTGCGTCGCCACCCAATCTTCAATGCGTTTTAACAACGCCTGTTCCGACAAGCCCATTTTATCCATCAGCAACGCTGTGTCGCCGTGTTCGGTAACGATGTCGGGGATGCCGCACAGCAGCGTGGGTTTCAGGCAGCCTGAAAATGCCAAGCTTTCCAGCACCGCGCTGCCTGCACCGCCTTGCACGGCGTTTTCTTCCAAGCAAACGATGTAATCATGCGATTGCGCCAGCTGTTGCAGCAAATCGCTGTCAAGTGGCTTCACAAAGCGCATATCGGCAACGGTAGCGTTCAGCTGCTCGGCGATGCCCAGCGCAGGTTGCACCATGCTGCCAAAGGCAATCAGGGCGATGCGTGTGCCTTGACGGCGCAAAATGCCTTTGCCCACGGGCACGGTTGCCAAATCGCGCACCACGTTCACGCCGATGCCCGTGCCGCGCGGATAGCGCACGGCGGCGGGCTGGTTGAGCGCGTAGCAGGTGGAAAGCAGCAGACGGCATTCTTGCTCGTCGCTGGGGGCGGCAATTACCATATTGGGCACGCAGCGCAGATAGCTTAAATCGTACACGCCTGCGTGGGTGGGGCCGTCTGCGCCCACGATGCCCGCGCGGTCGATGGCGAACAGCACGGGTAGGTTTTGCAGTGCCACATCGTGCAGCAATTGGTCGTAAGCGCGTTGCAAAAAGGTGGAATAAATGGCGACAACAGGCTTGGCTTCGGCGCACGCCATGCCTGCGGCAAAGGTTACAGCGTGTTGCTCGGCGATGCCCACGTCAAAGCAGCGCTCGGGAAACTGCTGGGCAAATTCAACCAAGCCGCTACCTTCTATCATGGCAGGCGTGATGGCTATGAGTTTTTCATCGGCTTGGGCTTGGTCGGCAAGCCAATCGGCGAAGACTTCGGTGTAGGTGGGCGTGGGGGCGGCTTGGGCTGCGTTGGCTTCGGTTTTCAGGCTGCCTGAATCGAGATTGGCGGCAGCGGGGGCTTTGCCTACGGCGTGGTATTTCACGGGATTGTTTTCGGCGAGTTTGTAGCCATTGCCTTTTTTGGTGATGACGTGCAACAGCTGCGGGCCTTTTTTGCCGCGCAATTCGCGCAACACTTGCACCAGCTGGGCGATGTTGTGCCCGTCCACTGCGCCGGTGTATTCAAAGCCAAAGTTTTCAAATAAACCAAGGCTTTGTTGCACGTGCTCGCTCTCGCTGGCGAAGGTTTTGATGGTTTGCTCGGCTTTTTCGGCGATTTCTTTTACGGCGGGCAGCTTGTCTAACACTTTTGCCGATTGGGTTTTGATTTCGTGCAATACGCCGCGCATATCGCGCATCACATGGCGGGCAAGATGCTTGGGCAACGCGCCCACATTGGGCGAGATGGACATTTCGTTGTCGTTCAAAATCACCAATAGGTTTACATCGCTCATATCGCCCGCGTTGTTCAGCGCTTCAAAGGCTTGCCCTGCGGTCATCGCGCCATCGCCAATAATGGCAACGCTGCGCGCATCGCTGCCATGCAGTTTGTCGGCAACCGCCATGCCGAGTGCCGCGCCGATGGAGGTGGAGGAATGCCCCACGCCGAATACGTCGTATTCGCTTTCGCAGCGTTTGGGAAAGCCTGCCAAGCCTCGATATTGGCGCATGGTGTCCATGCGGTCTTTGCGCCCTGTGAGAATTTTGTGCGGATAGGTTTGATGCCCAACATCCCATACAAGATGGTCGTGCGGGGCGTTGTAAACATAATGCAGCGCCAGTGTAAGCTCTACTGCGCCGAGGTTGCTGGCGAAGTGCCCGCCTGTTTTTTGGATGCTGTCTAGCAGGAGTTCGCGGATTTCTTGGGCAACTTGGGGCAGTTGGTTTTCGCTTAGTTTTTTCAGGTCGTCGGGATTTTGGATGCTGGGGAGAAGTGGGGTGTTCATGGTGTGAGAGTTAGCGTTGTGGGTTTGCGAGACGCAGCAGTTGGATGGCAAGCGCTAAGCCGACTAGGCTGCATAATAGGTAAACAATATAGGAGATGCCGTTCCATGTGCCAACGTGTCCGCCTATGATGTTGTGTAGCCAGTTGCTTTGGTTGGCGCGTAGGGCGGCGACCACGGGGGTGATGAGCCATTCGTTGATGGCGGTGAGCACCAGCAATGCGCCTGCCCAAAAGGGCGTGCGGGATTTGTGGTATGCCATGCGGTTGTCGCTGCGGGTGGTGAAATAAACGATAAGCCAAACGGCTAGGGTAAATAGGTTGGCAATGTGAAAGAGGCTGCCTGAAAGGGTGTCGGCAAGGGCTTTGCCGTTGTCTGAGGTGTTGAGTTGGTTGGAAACAAGGGGGGCAACCACGCAACCAACGCTAAGGTGAAATCCGAGCCAAAGGCTGATGAGTAGGGCTGTGATGCGGCGCATAGGCGTGTCCTTTGCTGGTTGTGAAAGGGCATATCATAGCGGAATTTGGCGGGATTAGGCGTTTAAATTTTGCAAAATAGGGCAGCCTGAAAGCGGGGGGATGCTTTCAGGCTGCCTTTGTTGCTTCACAACCCACCATACGAATGCAGCCCCGACAAAAACATATTCACGCCCACAAAAGCAAACGCAGTAATAAACAGCCCAATAATCGCCCACCAAGCCAGCACTTTGCCGCGCCAGCCTGCCACCAGCCGCATATGCAGCCAGATGGCATAGTTCAGCCACACGATAAACGCCCATGTTTCTTTGGGGTCCCAGCTCCAATAGCGTCCCCACGCATCGGCTGCCCACAACGCGCCAAGAATGGTGGCGATGGTGAAAAACAGAAAGCCCACGGCGATGGCTTTATACATGGCTTCTTCAATTTGCGCGGCATCGGGCAAAAATTTGCTGCCACGCAGGGCGATGAGTTCCGCCGCGCCAAACGCCGCCGCCATGCAAAACGCGCCGTAGCCAATAAAGTTGGCAGGAACGTGGATTTTCATCCACCAAGATTGCAGCGCGGGAATCAGCGGCTGGATTTCGTGCGCGCCGCGCGAAAAGCTGTACCACAGCGTGAAGCCCACTAAGCAGCAGAGTAGGGCATAGATAAACACGCCGAGTTTTTGCATGGCGAATTTGCGCTCGTAATACAGATACATCAAGCCCGTAATCACCATAAACAGGATAAACACTTCGTATAGGTTAGACACGGGGATATGCCCTGCGTCGGGGCGCAGCAGATAGCTTTCGTGCCAGCGCACCAGCAGCCCGACAAAGCCCATAAAGGCGGCTGCCCAAGCCAAATCGCTGGCGATTTTGAGCAGCACATTGCTGCTGATGGGCGTTTCAGGCTGCCTTTTTTGTTGCCGCCATGCGGTGAGCGTGCCGACAAGGTAGGCGGCAAAGGCGAACGCGGTTAGGGCGCATTGCCACATAATTGCGGATTGGCTGCTTAACAAATAGCGCAGGAAAAATTTGCCGCTTTGCTCATGCCCATTGGCGATGTTGCCATCGTATAGCCCCACTGCGGCATAGCCCGCCAACACGCCGCCGATAATAAACCAGCGCATCGGTTTGAAAAACCAGCCCAAGCCTGTGGCGATGAGTGTGCTTGTCCACAGGATAACGGTTTCGTAGATGTCCATGTGGTGCGGCAGCTTGATTTGAACCAGTGCGCCAATGGCGGCGATGCAGGCGGCAAACAGCCAGTCGGTGAGATTAAGGGTTTTGAGCAGCGATTTTTCGCGCAGCAGCTCGTGTTGCGGGATGGGTTGAGTGGTCATGGTTTGTGTGGTTTGATGGGTTATAGGGTTGAGGCAGCCTGAAAATGGGCTGGGCTGCGGTGGAACGTGCTTTGTTTACTTTGTTATCGTCTTTGGTTTTCAGGCTGCCCTAATCCGAAAAAGCCAAAAGGCAGCTTGAAAACGGATTTTCTTTACCGCGCACGCAGCATGCGGATGCCTACATACAATATGGCGGCGCACAGCGTTAGAAACACCGATGATGATACAGAGGGTCGTTGCCAAATGTGGTACAAGCCAGTAACGGTCAATACGCCGCCAAACAAAATTGCCAACACGGCAACCACGATACGCCAAATTTTGCCAAGCAACGATAACCGATGCAGCGGCGTAAATTGTGGCGGCAACTCACTATCCATAAATAGCAAGACACCAGGTCCCGCCACAGTCATAAGCAAAGCCGCCAGCGTTTTGTTTGCGCCGCTTTGCGGGTCAAGCAAAGTGTTTGCTGTCGTCCAAAGCATGAGGCATAAATAGACAACAGCGATAACAATGGCTTCTTTGGATGGTTTATATGGCATGGTTGGTTTTCCTTGGCATTCAGAGGCAGTCTGAAAACGCCTTGCATCCATTTTCAGGCTGCCTTTCGCGCGTTATTCGCTCTCGCGGTGCAATTCTTCCGCCACCGCCAAAATCGCACTCAAAATACTCTCGCCCAAGCGCAGCGAGCGTTGCCCGTTCCAGCCAAAATCATCATCGGGCAAATTGTCGTTGTCCTTAAACGGCATTTCCAGCGTGTATGCCAAGCAGCCGAAAGTGTTGCCCACATAATTGGTGGCAAGGGTTAAATTGGCATCGCCGAAATGGTCTTTTTCATAGCCATGCACGGTTTGAAAATCGGGAGAGGCAGCCTGAAAAGTCGTTTTAAACAACGTTTCCAGCGCGGCGATGCGGTTGGTGTAGTTCGGCACGCCTTCCGTGCCCGCCACAAAAATATAAGGGATGCTTTCATCGCCGTGGATGTCCAAAAACAAATCCACGCCTATTTCGTGCATTTTCTCGCGCACAAAATACACTTCGGGGCTGCGCTCTATGCTGGGGTTTTGCCATTCGCGGTTTAGGTTTGCGCCTGCGGCGTTGGTGCGCAAATTGCCCAAAGCCGCGCCGTCTGGGTTCATATTGGGCACGATGTAGAACGTGGCTTTGTCTAATAATTTGCGCGCGGTGGGGTCTTGATGATCCAGCAGGCGCGACAAAAAGCCTTCCATAAACCATTCCGCCATCGTTTCCCCTGGGTGCTGCCGCGCGATTACCCAAATTTTCAAATCGCTGTCCACTTGGTTGCCGATGGTAAGCAGATTGATGTCGCGCCCCTGCACGGTGCTGCCCAAATCGTCTATTTGACACAAGCCGCTGCCTTGCGCTTCGCCCAGCAAGTTCAAATGCTGCTCGCTGGAATAAGGCTCAAAGTAGGCGTAATAAATGCTGTTGGCAAGCGGCGTGTGGTTGATGATGAGTTCGCCGTTTTCATATTGCGTGGGCACACGAAACCAATTTTGGCGGTCATAAGAAGCAACCGCCTGATAGCCGTCCCAGCCTTCGGGATAGGCGGCATCGGCGGCGTTTTCAAAGTGCATCACGCAATGAGTGTATGCCGCGCCTTGCAAGCGAAAGTAGAACCATTGTTTGAAATCGGCAGCGGTATCGGGGCGCAGTGCCAAGCGAATGTGCGATGGATTGGATAAATCGGTTACGACAATGCTGCCTGCGTCAAAATTGGCGGAGATTTTCATGGTGTTTACTCGTGGGCGGTTGTTTGAAAACAATGTGAAAAATGAAAACGGGCGCGATTATACGATTATTTTGCCTAAAATACGGCACATAATGGGCGCTTTTGTTGAAATAAATTGCCTGCGTTAAAAAATATTTTGAATAAAAACAAGGTTTGCAGGATTAGTTAGCTTTTTGTTGCTTGACTGCTTTGGCGTTTATCCCTAGAATTCGCATCTTTCAGTCGGGGCGTAGCGCAGCCCGGTTAGCGCATCTGCTTTGGGAGCAGAGGGTCGTGAGTTCGAATCCCACCGCCCCGACCACCAAAATTCAGCACGAATCGGCATGAGCGCCCGTAGCTCAACCGGATAGAGCACCGACCTTCTAAGTCGGGGGTTACAGGTTCGATTCCTGTCGGGCGCGTTTATATTTTGCATCATTGTTCTCCTAGTGGTGGCTGTAGCTCAGTTGGTAGAGCCCCGGATTGTGATTCCGGTTGTCGTGGGTTCGAGCCCCATCAGCCACCCCATTCATTCAAACGACCAAACCGCATTGTTTAATGCGGTTTTTTGTTATGTTCGTTTTACTTATTAAAGTAACCATCGCTGGCGGTTTAAGGTTTTCAGGCTGCCTGAAAGGATGATTTATGTTGACTTCGCGCCATTGTGATTTGTTTAACCGTCCGTTTTTCCAATTTTCGCAGCTGAAAAAATACGCGCCCGAAACGATTGAGCCGCTCAAAGCGGATTACAAGGCGGCGTGGCAGGATTGGCGCAGCGTGATTGAGCAGGTGGCTGAACGGCTGGCGCGGGATAATCCGCGCTTTGCGCCGCCGCATATTGAGCGTTGGTGCAACGGTTGGCAGGTGCGGGCGCATTTTTTTGCGTTTTTTAAATACGCCCAATATGAAAACGATGCGGCGATTTTGTCCGTGTTGTTGAACCGCCGCCGTTTAACGGTGTCGCTGGATTGGCATTGCTACAAGGCGGATCGCTCCACCATTGCGCTGCCGCAGTATAACCAATGGCTGGATGGCTTGGATACGCAGGCGTTTGGCGAATTTGATGTATGGCATGGCAGCGAGGATGAGTATGCGGATTATGCGCCGCTCAATAGGCAGCCTGAAAACGCTTTGGCGTTGCGCGATGCGGATGATTTTTTCTGCATTGGCAAGCATGTTGAGTGCGATGATTTGGACGGCGTGGATAGTGTGGCTTGGATTGTGGCGCAGTTGCGGGCGTTGTTGCCGTTGTATGAGAAATGCTTTGAGTGAACGTTTCAGGCTGCCGTATGCTTTGAGGCAGCCTGAAATGTATGCGCCGCCATGGTTTGTGGTAAACCGATGTGCGGCATGGTTTTCAGGCTGCCTAACCGCGATGTTTCAGGCAGCCTGAAACACAAAAAGCGTTATAATCCAACCCATTATTCAAACCGATATTCAAGGAATAAACCATGCCGCAATCTGCTCACATTCTTTGCCGTGAATTGTCGCTGCTGGCGTTTAACCGCCGCGTGTTGGCGCAAGCGCAAGACCCGCGCGTGCCTTTGCTGGAAAGGCTGCGTTTTTTGTGCATTGTATCGTCCAATTTGGACGAATTTTTTGAAGTGCGCATGGCGTATTTGTGTCGCGAGCAACGGGCGAATCCCACACAGGTTTTTCAATCGGGGCAAACGCCCAGCGAAACCATCGCCCGCGTTGCCGAAGAAGCGCACAAGATTATTGAAGAGCAATATCAAATATTTAACCAAGAATTGCTGCCCGCGCTTGCCGAAGAGAACATCGTGTTCTACCGCCGCAAGCAATGGACCGACGAGCAGCGCGAATGGATTGAAGATTATTTCAACCGCGAGCTGCTGCCGATTCTCACGCCGATTGGCTTGGATGCCTCGCATCCGTTTCCGCGCCCGCTGAATAAATCGTTGAATTTTGTGGTGGAATTGGATGGCAAAGATGCGTTTGGGCGCGCTTCGGGTATGGCGATTGTGCAAGCGCCGCGTATTTTGCCGCGTGCGATTCGGCTGCCTGAGCATATTTGCGATGGCAAAGATGGCTTTGTGTTTTTGTCGTCTATTTTGCACGAGTATGTGTACAAGCTGTTTCGCGGCATGACGGTGAAAGGCTGCCACCAATTTCGCCTCACGCGCGATAGCGATTTGACGGTGGAAAACGATGATTTAAGCAACCTGCGCACGGCGATTCAAAACGAATTGCGCGACCGCGATTTTGGCGACGGCGTGCGGCTGGAAATCGCCGACCAATGCCCTGATTACATTAGCCAATTTTTGCTGGAACAATTTAAGCTCACGCGCGATGAGTTGTATCAAGTGGAAGGCCCTGTAAACCTTGTGCGCCTGATTTCTGTGCCTGACATGGTGAACCGCCCCGATTTGAAGTTTGCGCCGTTTACGCCGCAGTATCCACGCGCCTTGCGCAAAGCCACTTCGCTGCTGGACGAAATCGCCAAGGGCGATATTTTGCTGCACCATCCGTATCAATCGTTTGAGCCGATTGTGAAATTTATCCGCGATGCCGCGCACGACCCCGATGTGGTGGCGATTAAGATGACGATTTACCGCACGGGCAGCCATTCGGAGCTGGCGCGCGCTTTGATGGCGGCGGCGTTGGCGGGCAAGCAAGTAACCGTGGTGGTGGAATTGATGGCGCGGTTTGACGAGGCGAATAATGTTTCGTGGGCAACCAAGCTGGAAGACGCGGGGGCACACGTTGTGTATGGCGTGTTTGGCTACAAAGTGCACGCCAAAATGGCGCTGGTGATTCGCCGCGAACAAGGCAGCCTGAAAACCTATGCGCATCTGGGCACGGGTAATTATCACCAAGGCACATCGCGCATTTACACCGATTTTGGCTTGCTCACCGCCAACACGGCGATAACGCGCGACATCAACACATTATTTATGGAAATCACAGGCTTAGGGCAGGCGAACAAGCTGAAAAAAATCTACCAAAGCCCGTTTACGCTGCACAAAATGATTATGGACGGCATCGCCCGCGAAACCGAAAACGCGAAAAACGGCAAGCCCGCGCGGATTATCGCCAAGCTCAATTCGCTGATTGAGCCGCAAGTGATTGAAGCGTTGTATGCCGCCAGCGCGGCGGGGGTGCAGATTGATTTGATTGTGCGCGGCATGTGCGCCCTGCGCCCGCAAGTGGCGGGGCTGTCGGAGAACATCCGCGTACGCTCCATTATTGGGCGGCTGCTGGAACACGCGCGGGTTTATTATTTTTACAACGATGGCGCGGAAAACGTGTTTATTTCCAGCGCCGATTGGATGGGGCGCAATTTTTTCAGCCGCATTGAAACCTGCACGCCGATTGAATCGCCCGTGCTCAAACAGCGCGTGATAGAAGAGGGCTTGCTGCTGGCGCTGCGTGATAATGTGAAAGCGTGGCAAATGCACGGCGACGGCAGCTACACGCGGATTGTGGCGGACAGGGATGAAGTGGGCATTCAAGAAACGCTGTTGGCCCGTTATACCGAATAAGCCATACCCAACCATCCCCAAACCCTTTTCAGGCTGCCTTTTTACACCATAAGGCAGCCTGAAAACAATCGCGTATAATCCCGTCTCTCATCCACATCATTTAAAAAGGAAAAAACATGGACATTTTAGACCTGCTCATCACCCGCCGTTCCAACAAAAGCCTGCGCGCGCCCGCGCCCGATGAATTGCAATTGGACAGCATTTTGCAAGCCGCCAGCCAAGTGCCCGACCACGGCAACCTCACCCCGTGGCGGTTTATCGTTATCCAAAGCGAAGCAGGCAAACAGCGTTTTCAGGCTGCCTTACGCGAAACCGCGATTACGCTCAACATGGGCGAAAAAACGCTGGAAAAAGCCGAGCGCGTGGGCAAATTTGCCCCGCTGGTGATTGCCGTGATTGCCAGCCCCAAAGAAGGCAAGCCCGAATGGGAGCAACACATGAGCGCCGCCTGCGCCGCCTATGCCATCCAGCTGGCTTCGCAAGCGCAAGGCTTTGATAATGTTTGGATAACAGGGCTGTGGGTGAATTCGCCCGTGTTGCAGCGCGAGTTTGAATGCAGCGAGCAAGAAAAAATCATCGGCTTGATTATGATTGGCACGGCGGATAAGCCTTGCCCTGCCGAGCCGAAAAACACCGATGTGGAAGCGTTTACGACCCATTGGTAAAACTATTTTAGGCTGCCTCTGCATCGCGCAATAAGGCAGCCTGAAAACGCAGCGCCAACAAAATCCACACCCAGTTTCCAACCAAAAAGGTACGCATCATGGACAAACCCCGAACCTTCGCCCAAGACATCAAGCAACTAGGTCAATTCCTCAAACAGCAAGGCTTTCTCGCCGTGCCGCTCAACCACGGCAAATACCGCTCGTGGGTGAAAGAATTGGACAGCGAAAACCTTGTTTACCTGTATGTTTACATCAAACAACACCGCCAGGCAGCCAAAGCGTGCATCTGATTGTTTCTCCGCCACGCGACAATGATGATTTTTATGGGAACGCGACCCGCTCGCCATCGGCATCCCGCTGGCAGAAAAATGGCAAGACGAAAACGGTTCGTTCAACGGCTATTTTGACGACTACATCAACCGCCTAAACAACCTGCTGCCCAGCGCGGTTTACCTAAAAGATGCCGTTATCCGCGAAATGCAAAGCCCCAGTAACATTGCCACCGACAACACCCAAGCCCGCGAGCCGGGGCTGCGCCAACTGGCTAATCTCAAAGCCTTCCATCTGCTCAAACAAGAAGCCAATTTCGCCGAGCTGTGCCAAATCAGCAAAGAAACATGGTCCAAACAAAAAGACATCTACTACCTGGATGTGGAACTGGGCAAAAAATGCCTCGCGCCCTACGGCGACGAAATCACGTTCAAATATATTGAAGATTACACATGGGATTTGAGCAAGATTTTGGCAACATACAGCGCATTCCGATAAAAGGCAGCCTGAAAACTCCTTCATGCTGCTTTCTGTGTATTGGCAACCATCCGAAATAACTACCCCATATCTAAGCCTAAACCACTATAATCCTAACGAATCCTTACACATCCTGCCGAAAGTTTTGCCATGTCCCTAACGCCAATTGCTGAGCTGCAAACCATCATCCAAAACCACATCACCCAGCGTCCGCTGCCACTTGATGGCGAAACGCTGCCGCTTGCTCAAGCCGCAGGGCGCGTGTTGGCAGAAGATATTGTCGCGCCTGTGTCTATTCCCAGCAGCAATGTTTCCGCGATGGATGGCTACGCGCTGCCGCAAGCCGCCGTCGCGCAAAGCAGCCTGAAAATCGTGGGCGAATCCGCTGCGGGCAGCCCGTTTACAGGCAGCCTGAAAGCGGGCGAGTGCATCCGCATCATGACGGGCGCAACCGTGCCCGCCTGTTGCGCCACCGTGGTCATCCAAGAAAACGTCATCCGCGAGGGCGATTGCATTGTGTTGCAGCAAGACGCGCCCGATGCCGCCAACATCCGCTATGCAGGCGAGGAAATCCAAGCGGGGCAAACCGTGTTAAGCGCTGGGCGCATACTTCGCCACGCCGATGTGATGCTGCTCGCCGCGCAAGGCATTGGCAGCGTTGCCGTTCAACGCAAGCTGCGCATCGGCATCCTATCCACAGGCAATGAGCTGGTGGAAGCGGGCAACCCCATCGCCGCGCATCAGATTTACGACAGCAATCGCCCGATGCTACACAGCAAATTGCGCGATTGCCCCGTGGAGATTATTGATTGGGGCAAGCTGCCCGACAACCTAGATGCCACCGTGCAAAAGCTGCACCAAGCTGCTGAGCAAAGTGATGTAGTGATTACATCGGGCGGTGTATCGGTGGGCGATTATGATTATTTGCGCCAAGCCGTCGCCCAAGTGGGCACGATTCATCACTACAAAGTCGCCATGAAACCAGGCAAGCCGTTTGTGTTTGGGCAGCTGGGCAGCGCGTGGTATTTTGGTTTACCGGGTAATCCCGTGTCAGGCTTTGTCGGCTTTGATGTGTTTATCCGCGCCGCGCTTTGGCAGATTGCGGGCGCAACGCCGATTCCGCAGCCCTTGCGTTTTCAGGCTGCCTTAACCCGCAACGTGAAAAAAACCGCAGGACGCGCCGATATTCAACGCGCCATCATCAGCCAAAACAGCGACGGCACATGGCAAGTCACACCAACAGGTAAACAAGATTCGCACCGCATTCTCGGCGTGAGCCAAGCCAATGCTTATATGATTTTGCCGCAAGAGAGCGGCGACTTGGCGGCAGGGGAGTGGGTAACCGTGCAGCCGTTGCATGAAGCGTTTCTGTAAATGCGAATTTTTGCGGCGATAGCCGTTCGTCAATTTGGCAAACTTGTTTTCAGGCTGCTGTTAGCCAATTCAATCATCAGGCAGCCTGAAAACCCAAAACACCAAAAGGCAGCCTAAAAACTGCCACCGCATAACACCATCCACAACAAAGGCAGCCTGAAAACAACAAACACCCAAGCCGCCAAACCACACCAAAGGCACACATCATGACCACCCTAATAGACCCCTACAACCGCCGTCTCACCTATCTACGGCTTTCCATAACCGACCTATGCAACTACCGATGCAGCTACTGCCTGCCTAACGGCTACCAAGGCAAAGCCAAGCCCGACGAGCTTACGCTGTCTGAAATCCAAACCATCGCCGCCGCCTTTGCCCAAAGCGGCACACGCAAAGTGCGGCTCACAGGCGGCGAACCCACCCTACGCGCCGATTTGCCCGACATCATTGCCGCCATCCATGCTCAGTCGCAAATTGAAAGCATCGCGCTCACCACCAACGGGCATCGGCTAGACAAAAACTTCCCCATCTACCGCGCAGCAGGGCTCACCAAAATCAACATCAGCCTAGACAGCTTCAACCCCGAAACCTTCAAAAAAATCACAGGCAAAGACCAAAGTCAAGCCATCTTGCGCAGCATTGAAAACATACTCAACACAGGTTTTACCAGCATCAAAATCAACACCCTATTGCTGCGCGAACACGCCCAAGAAACCCTGCACGACGCGCTGGACTACATTCGCACCCGCCCCATCGCCCTGCGCTTTATAGAACTGATGCAAACAGGCGACAACAGCGCCTACTTCCAGCAACACCACCAAAACGCCCTGCAACTGGAACAAAACCTGATTCAACAAGGCTGGCAACTGCAACCGCGCCAGCCCCACGCTGGTCCTGCCCGCGAATACAGCCACCCCGATTATGTTGGCAACATCGGCATCATCGCCCCATACAGCAAAGACTTCTGCAATAGCTGCAACCGCCTGCGCATCACCGCCCAAGGCAAAATGCACCTTTGCCTATTTGGCAGCGTCGCCCACGATTTGCGCCCCTATCTCAACGACGTAGGCAGCCTGAAAACCCAGCTTGCCAAGCTGATTCAAGACAAGCCCGAACATCATTATCTGCACGATAGAAAAGTGGGCTTGATTACTAATTTGTCTATGACGGGCGGTTGATTGGGCACACGATTTCATTCATGTGTGCAAAATGGTTTTCAGGCTGCCCCAACCATCTGATGCAGCCTGAAAACCAAAACAGCTAATCTTGCAGCCAACGCCAACCACAAAGCACAGATACCATTTTCAGGCTGCCTTAAACGAATGCCTGCCACAAAGCACAAAACCCGTTTTCAGGCAGCCCTAATCCAACCCAATCCCCAACCCAAATAAAGGAACCAAAATGGCAGCCCCAGACTTCCGCCCCCTAAACATCCACATTCTCACCGTAACCGACACCCGCAGCAGCAAAGAAGACGGCAGCGGCGACTACCTTGCCCAAGCCCTGCAACAAAGCGAGCATATTCTCCACTCCCGCGACCTTTGCCGCGACGAGCTATACGACATCCGCGCCCGCGTTTCCGTTGCCATCGCCAATCCCGCAATCCAAGTTATCCTGATTACAGGCGGCACAGGCATGTTTGACCGCGACATCACGCCCGATGCCGTCTCCCTGCTGTTTGACAAAACCATAGACGGCTTTGGCGAACTCTTCCGCACCATCTCGCTCAAAGAAATCGGCATGTCCACCATCCAATCGCGCGCCATCGCAGGCATCGCCAACCGCACGCTCATCTTCTGCCTCCCCGGTTCCACAAACGCTTGCCGCACCGCATGGGAACAAATCATCAGCCACCAGCTAGACCCACGCATCAACGCCTGCGGCTTCACCCGCGTGTTTAATTCTTGGGACAAAGCCCAATAAACCCAAAGGCAGCCTGAAAACCATGCTTTCAGGCTGCCTCAGAGCCTAATCGATACCTACTTAACCATGACAAAAAACAAAACTTACTCCTATCACGACCAAACCAACCTTACCCGCTGGATAAAACGGCTCGCCATCCCTTATTTTCTCGGTTTGTTGTTTGTTTTCGCGCTTGATTGCTACAAACTTCCCCATCTCCACAGCATTCTAGCCATGCTTTCCAACCCCGAATTTGACTACCTTGCCGCCGAAGATGCCTTTGACGAACAAGTAGGTTTGTTTTACCTCTTGTTTATCCCCTTTATCATCATTTGGTTGATTGAAACCCTCCTCATCGTCCGCTGGATATATCGCGCCGCCGCCAACACCTATGCCCTCAACATCCCCATCTACTACAAACCCCATTGGTCGGTAACCGGCTACATCATCCCCATTGTTAATTTCATCGTACCTTATCGCGCCATGCGGCAAATCGCCGAAAACAGCACTCAAGCCGCCCGCCAAACCCCATTCCTCAACCTATTGGGTTATTGGTGGGCAACATGGCTGGCATCCGGCATCATCAGCACGATTTCATCATGGCTGGAAAAACAAAGCGACAAAGCCATCCAAGCCGCCATAGAACAAGCAGGCGAGGTACGCCTACCTGCTATCCCGCCCGAAGCCATCCAACAACAAATCAACACCATTTATTTGGACACCGCAACCTACGCCCTGTCATTCATCTGCTTCTGTTTTCTGCTTTGCATCATCCAACGCACCAACCAAGCCCAAAACGCCCTCGCCACCCAACAAGGCAGCCTGAAACCATGACCCCCAGCCCTCTCCTTATCCTGTGCGGCGGGCAAAGCAGCCGCATGGGCAGCCCCAAAGCCCTGCTGCCCTACCGCAGTCGCCCGCTCATCGCGCACCAAATCGCCAACGCCGCGCCGCATCGCCCCATTTGGCTGGCTGCCGATAATCATCAATACCCCAACACCGCGCCCGCCCAATATCTCCCCGACCAACTGCCCGATAAACAAGGCGCGCTTTCCGCCATCGCCCCTGCGCTCGCCCAAGCGCAAGCGCAAGGCTATGCGGGGCTGTATGTGCTCTCGTGCGACACGCTGATTGAGCCCGAAGCGCTGATTGCCGAGCTCAACCGCGCCCAGCACACGCCTGTTTTCGCGCAAGGCATCACCGCGCTGCAAGATGGCGAGCAAATGCTGCCCCTGCTGGCGCATTGGTCGGCGCACGTTGCAGGCAGCCTGAAAGACGCGGTGGCACAAGGTAACAAGCGCGTGCAGTATTTTGTGAAAGCCCAGCCGCATCAAACCCTGCCGCTGCCTGCCGAGTGGCGCGAAATTGCCCACTTCAACACGCCGCAAGAATACGAGCAAGCCCGCGCCGCCGCCGAACGGCTTAATCTTTATCCACAATAAAACAGCCAGCGTAAACGTTTTCAGGCTGCCTTGAACGGCGCACATCGCCCCCAAAGGCAGCCTGAAAACGCAGCTTCGGCAAAGCCCAAACCATCCCCAAGGAATCCCCATGCCCATCACCCATCTCAACGAACACGGACACAGCCACATGGTGGACGTTTCCGCTAAAACCATCACCCAGCGCACCGCCATCGCCGAAGCCAGCGTGTTTTTCCCTGCCGATGTGTATGCGCAAATCCAAGCCGCGCACGGGCAAACCGCCAAAGGCACGATTACCGAAATTGCCCGCATCGCAGGCATTATGGCCGCCAAAAACACCGCCGCCATCATCCCCCTGTGCCACCCGATGATGCTGGAACGCTGCCAAATTCACATGGCATACCAAGACCACAACCACAGCTTGCACATCCGCGCCGAAGTCGCCGTAACCCACAAAACAGGCGTGGAAATGGAAGCGCTCACCGCTGCCACCGCCGCCGCGCTCACCGTGTACGACATGACCAAAGCGCTTAGCCACGACATCGTTATCAGCAATGTGCAATTGCTGCATAAATCGGGCGGCAAAAGCGATTTCAACCGCTAAACCCAAAGGCAGCCTGAAAATGGAAAGGCGCGATGGCTTGTCGCCAAAGAGTTGATGATGCAAACACAAGCGGTGAAGATGCCGATGTGTCGGCGAGCTGCCGACGCTCCAATTGAGGCAGCCTGAAAACGGTTTACCAAACCCCGTTTTCAGGCTGCCTTTTTCAGCTTCGCGGCGCGATTATTTTTTCACCGCCAACACCACCGCCGAAGCCTTAAACAACGCCGTAGCCGTTTGCCCTTCTTGCAAATGCAGGGCTTGCGCGCTGTGCAGCGTAACGCCTGCGTTCACGGTTAAGCCATCGGCATCCAATTCCACCACCGCGTTCACCGTGCCTTGGTTGATTTTACGGATGGTGCCGCGCAGCTGGTTGCGCGCCGAAAAGGCGTAGCCGTCTGTGTCGGTTGCCAGCAGCACGCTGCCTGCTTTCACCAAAGCCAGCACGCTTTTGCCAACTGCCAAGCCCAGATTGTCCACGCTCTCGCAAGTAATCGCCGCGGCAATTTCCTTGCCGCCGGCCAATTCAATGATGATTTCGCTGTTTACCGCGCCGTTTTTAATGCTTTTGATGGTGCCTTCAAATTGATTACGTGCACTCGTTTGCATGATGATGTCCTTTGTGTGTGGTTGAAAAAAGCGCGCATGGTAGCACAAAGCAAAGGCAGCCTGAAAGCCATCTGCGCGGTTTTAGGCTGCCTTGCGTGTTTACGGCTTACAGCTTATTCAGCCGCAGCCACGCTTCAATATCCTGCGGCGACATTCCCCCTTTTTCTTCCTTATCCAGCTTGTTGATTTGCTTGCCGCCGCTGTATTTTGCCAACACGGGCGTGCCCTGCAAGCCATATTGCTGCTTAAACGCTGCCCAAGCCGCCTTGTCTTGCTGCAAAAAATGCACGTTCACAAAATAGAGCTTGCCGCCGAGCCGATGCTCCTTGATGTAACGCTTAAAAATCGGCTCAAACGCGCTGCAATCGCTGCAACTGGGGCGGCCGATGTAGGCATAAAACGTGTCGCCGCGCGCCACTTTGGCTTTGAAACTTTCCACCGTTAAGCTATCCAGCAGGAAATACATATCGGTGTATTGTTTTTCCAGCTCGGCGCTGTGCTGGGCGGAGAGCTTAATCGCCAAATCTTTCTCGGCAAGCTGGGCGTTAAGCTGTTGAATTTGCGATTTATTGGGCTGCGCGCAAGCGGTTAAAAACAGCGCGAACGCGGTGGCGCAAAAAGCGGATTTTTTCATGGCAAACTCCTTTGGGCTGTGGGAACAGCAAAATTATACGCGTTTAGGCAGCCTGAAAACGGGCAACGCGGTTGGCGTAATAAAAAAACACGTTTGGTGGGCGGCAAAACGTGTTTTCGGTTTTCAGGCTGCCTGAGTTTGGTTGGCGGGCAGTTGCGCCAGAATGGTGCTGCTGGCTTTGATGCTGTCGCCAATGGCAACGGCGGGAACGCTATCAGGCGGCAAATACATATCAATGCGCCCACCAAAGCGGGCAAAACCAATGCGCTCGCCGCGCACCAAGCTGCCTGTTTGCGCGTAGCAAGCGCCGTTGTTTTGAATCAGGGTAACGGCTTGCTGCTGGCTGGTTTGCAGGTGCAAGATATGACGCTTTCCGCTTGGCTGCACTTGCACGCTGCCGCGTATTGGGCTGCGGATGGCGTAGGCGCGGAAAAAAGGTGTGCGGATGCTGATTTTCAGCGCGTCTTGCTCGGTGTAGGGATTGTGCGAGTTTTCTACCAAAATCACGCGCCCGTCGGCGGGCGAGAGCAGGGCGTCGGCATCCATGGGGATATTGCGCACACGGTCGCGGAACAAATACGCACTCGCCAGCGTGGCAAGCAGCAGCCACAGCGCGAGCTTGGGGCTGTTGGTGGCGCAGAAAAAGGCAATCAGTGTGAGCGCGGCAAGCGTGCCGATAATGCGCCAGCCCTCGCGGGCAACGATGGGATGGGGATAGAAGCGATTCATTTTCAGGCTGCCTTTATTTGTTTGATGGGGAAGGGGATTTTATGTTGCTTGGGCGGGGGTGTAAATGGTTTCAGGCTGCCTTTGGGGGGAAGGGCAGCCTGAAAGGTGGGGCAAGCCAATCTCTGCTTGCCTGCCGTTGCAAACCGCTGTTTACCGTTTCTCCAACGCCGCCTGCCAGCGTTCCAGCTCGCGCCAATCTTCGGCATCGGCGGCGGCCTGTTTGGCGGCTTTGCGGGCTTGGTCAAACCGCGCGTATTGCTCTTGGGTGAACAGCTCCATTTGGCGGTACGTGCTGCTGCCTTTGTCTGCCAATACGGGGAAGCCGTTGAAACCGATCAGGTTGTCCAAATATGCGCGCAACTGCGTATTCGCCCAGCGGCGGAACTGCACGCCGCGCGGGCTGCGCACACGGAAACCGACCGCCAGAATCATATCCAGCGCGTAATGTTTTACCAGATACTGCTTGCCGTCTTGGGCAGTTATTAAGAAATCCTTAATAACTGAATTCTCGTTTAACTCTTTGTCTTCCAATATATTTTTAATGTGCATGACGACATTGGGCACCGAGGTGGCAAAAAGTTCGGCAAGCTGGCTTTGGGTGAGCCAAACTTCGCCGTCGGACACCAGCAGGGAAACATGGCTTTGGTCGTCGTCGGTGTTGTAGATAATCAGATTGTCCATGGGGATTTCCGTTGGCGGCAGCCTGAAAACGGTTTCAGTGCCGGGTTGATTGGCAAATGCTTGCGGTATTGTAAAGGCGTTCGGGTGTGATGGGGAGAATGGAAAAAGGTTTCAGGCTGCCTTGGGAAGGGCAGCCTGAAAATGAGGAGGTCGTCTGAAAGAGCAGTTTCAGACGGCCTTTGGGTAGCTTGGGTTGCAAATTCAACACAAAACAGATGATTTAACGGTTTTGTTGGGTCTTGACCCAATCTACGCTTGCTACTTTGGACATTTAGCTTGTATTCCTGTCCTTTTTTCCATATTCGCAATCCAACTATTTAGTTTTTTGGAATTTATAGCATTTCTCATTTCTGATAAACATATTCTCCTTTCTAAATCTTCCACATGATTTCTGGATGGGGCGTAATAATTTTTATCGTTGAGTTTTTGGTAATTAGTTATATAGCATTTTGCTTCTTCAAGTAAGAATTGCTTTCTTAGTTCTGCAGTAGTTGAGGCTAAAAGCTCTTTTTCTTGTTCTTCCAGATTCAAATTATTTGCTGTTTTACAAACCTCTTGCTTATTAATTAATGAGCTATTTTCCATATAAAAACTAATTAATTTTCTTTCATAGTCATACCTCAAAAAATCAATAAAATTATCTTCATGGGTTTGAAGGGTAGCGTCGGTGTACTTGGAAGGGGTTTTCTCAAGAGTTAAATAATTATATTTATCTGGATTGTTTTTCTTTAATTCTTGATAGAGAGAAATCATATTTTTGTTTTTACGTACATATGCTCGCCAAAAATCATTATTTGATTCGGGATCATAGTTTTCAGATCTGATTTTTTCCTCTGGGCTCATCATAAAGTAGTACTTAATCGTATCTTGAAAAAATAGTGCAATCACTGAAACAACTAGCGAGATAATTGCAACCCAAACCGAACATATAGCTATTTGTCTGTCTGTCATAATTTAAATCCTTTTTAATTAATCTAAAAATCAATTTGTAAGCAAAAACCATATCATTTTTAGGCTGCCTTTTTCCATTTAATTAGTCAAGCAACCAATCACCCTCTAAACTTCGCCAACTGCGTTTCAACTTTAGCCATTTTGTCCTGCAACTCCGCTAAATCCGCTTTGTCTTTTTCCACCAGGTGCGCGGGGGCTTTGTCGGTGTAGCCGGGTTTGGTGAGTTTGGCGTTGAGTTTGTCGAGTGCCTTTTGCAGTTTTTCGGCTTCTTTGCTCAAACGGGCAGTTTCGGCGGCTTTGTCGATTTCCACTTTGAGCATCAGGCGTGCGCCGTTGCAAATGGCAACGGGGGCGTCTTCGCTTTCAGGCAGCGTGGCGACTTGTTGCACTTCGCTTAATTTCGCCAGCGCGGGCAGGTAGGCAGCCAGTTCGCTGAGGTCGTCTGCGCTTTCTATAAACAGCGGGGCTTTGACGCTCGGTTGCACACCCATTTCGCTGCGCAGGTTGCGGATTGCGCCAATCAGCTCTTGCAGGGCGGTCATTTTGTTGAATGCGCTGGGTTCTACTAGGCTTAAATCGGCTTCGGGGAAGCGGGCGAGCATGATGCTGTCGGCGGTTTTTTTGTCGCATAGGGGGGCGATGGTTTGCCACAGCTCTTCGGTGATAAACGGGATAATGGGGTGCAGCAGGCGCAGGCTGGCTTCCAGCACGCGCAGCAGGGTGCGGCGGGTGGCGCGTTGGCGACTGGCGCAGCCTGTTTGCAGTTGCACTTTGGCGAGTTCCACATACCAGTCGCAAAAATCGTTCCACACAAAGCTGTATAACAGTTCTGCAGCCAAATCAAAGCGATAGGTTTCGTAGGCGGTGGCGACTTCGGCTTCTACTTGTTGCAATCGCCCGATTATCCATTGGTCGGGGAAGGAATAGGCGCGTGGCTCGGTGGCGGTTGCACCCACGCCGCAGTCTTGGTTTTCGGTGTTCATCAGCACAAAATTGGTGGCGTTCCAGATTTTGTTGCAGAAGTTGCGGTAGCCTTCGGCGCGTTTGAAGTCGAAGTTGACGCTGCGGCCGAGGCTGGCGTAGCTCGCCATGGTGAAGCGCAATGCGTCCGCGCCCATGCTGGGGATGCCTTCGGGGAAGAGTTTTTTCGTGGCTTCTTCCACTTTCGGCGCGGTTTCGGGTTTGCGCAGGCCGGTCGTGCGTTTCACCAGCAGCTTGTCCAAGTCGATGCCGTCAATCAAATCGACGGGGTCGATGACGTTGCCTTCGGATTTGGACATTTTTTTGCCTTCGTGGTCGCGCACGATGCCGTGGATATAGACATCGCGGAACGGCACTTTGCCGACAATGTGGGTGGTCATCATAATCATGCGGGCGACCCAGAAGAAGATGATTTCATAACCCGTTACCAGCACGCTGGACGGGATAAACGCTTTCATGGCTTCGGTGTCGGGTTCGCCGTCTTTCCAGCCCAATGTGGAGAACGGTACGAGCGCGGAGGAGAACCAGGTGTCCAACACGTCTTCGTCGCGCGTTAAGTGCAGGCTGCCTGCAAGTTTCTGCGCTTCGGCTTCGCTGCGGGCGACGTAGATTTTGCCGTTTTCGTCATACCACGCGGGGATTTGGTGCCCCCACCACAGTTGGCGCGAAATGCACCAGTCTTGGATGTTGTTCATCCATTGGTTGTAGGTATTGACCCAGTTTTCGGGGATGAAGCGCACCGCGCCGCTGTCCACGGCGTGTTTGGCTTTCTGCGCCAGGCTCATGCCCTTGAATTCGGATTCGGGTTCGCCGCCTTGGGGCGCGGCGTTCATGGCGACAAACCATTGGTTGGTCAGCATCGGCTCAATCACGGAGCCGGTGCGGTCGCCTTTCGGCGTCATCAGTTTGTGCGGTTCAGTTTTCACCAGCAGGCCGGCTGCGTCCAAATCGGCCACGATTTGTTTGCGCGCTTCAAAGCGGTCCAGCCCCGCGTATTTTTCAGGCAGCCTGCACACCTGCGTGGGCGTGCCGCGATAATCGCAGGCTTGCGCTTCGGCAAGGATTTTCGCATCCAAACCCAATACGCTGATGAGTTCGGTGTTGTGGCGTTTGCCGACTTCGTAGTCGTTAAAATCGTGCGCAGGCGTGATTTTCACGCAGCCTGAACCGAAGTCCTTTTCCACATATTCATCGGCAATCACGGGAATGGTGCGGCCGGTGAGCGGCAGGGTTAATTGTTTGCCAATTAAATGCGTGTAGCGTTCGTCTTCGGGATGGACGGCAACGGCCACGTCACCCAATAATGTTTCGGGACGCGTGGTCGCCACCACGACCGCTTCGGCGGGATTGTCTGCCAGCGGATAGCGGATGTGCCACATTGAGCCTTCCGTTTCCACGTTTTCCACTTCCAAATCGGAAACGGCCGTACCCAAAACGGGGTCCCAGTTCACCAGCCGTTTGCCACGGTAAATCAAGCCTTGGTTATAGAGTTTTACAAACACGGCGGTAACAGCTTCGGCGCGCGTGTCGTCCATGGTGAAATATTCGCGCGACCAGTCGGCAGAACAGCCCACACGGCACATCTGCTGCGTAATCGTGCCGCCGGACACTTCTTTCCATTCCCACACTTTTTCCAAAAATTTTTCGCGCCCCAAGTCATGGCGGGACAAACCCTGCGCGGCAAGCTGGCGTTCCACCACAATCTGCGTGGCAATGCCGGCGTGGTCGGTGCCGGGAATCCAGCAGGTGTTGCGCCCTTTCATGCGGTAATAGCGCGCCAGGCCGTCCATAATGGTTTGGTTGAAGGCGTGGCCCATGTGCAGCGTGCCGGTTACGTTGGGCGGCGGCAGTTGGATGGAGAAACTTTCGGGTTTGGAAAAATCGGCGGAGAAATAGCCTTTGGCTTCCCAGTTTTGATAGTGTTTGGATTCGAGTTCGGAGGGGGCGTATTTGTTGAGCATGATGTTTGATTTTGTTGTGTTGAAAAGGGCGAGATTATAACAAAAGCAGCCTGAAAACCGTGGATTGGTTTTCAGGCTGCGTGCGGCGTTTGCGTGAAGCGATTATTGTGCCACAGGAGTTTCTGCTGCGGGAGCGGTTACCTCGGGGGCGTTGCTTTCAGCGGCTTTGTCTTTTGAGCTAAAAGAGGAACAAGCAGAAAGCGCGATGGCGGTCAACACGGCAAGCAAGGCAGATTTTTTCATAATATAAACTCCTGTATGTATTAAAAAAACAGCACAACCGAAGTTGCGCTGCGGGGCATTATGAAGGTGTAATTTAATTTCGTGGCGCGGTTTTACGTTTGTTTACGGGGGAACAAGCACAAATTTATAATGTGAAATCAAGGGGAAAATGGTATGGTTAGGGCATAGGCAGCCTGAAAACGCTTAATCGGTTTGCCATTTGGCTAACACAGCTTAACAATAAGGCAGCCTGAAAACCGATAAAACAACAGAAACGACACATCAACATAAGGAGCAATCATGCAAAATCCTTTTCGCCCAAACGAGCTAACCGCCCTCAACCCCGCGCCGCTGGAAACGCTTACGTTTATGCAAAAATTCCTCGCCCCCGTTACGCTATCCGTCAACCAAGTCCGCCTAGAACCGCTTACGCGGCAACACGAAGCGGGCTTGCGCCAAGCGGTGCAAGATGGCGAGCTTTGGAAAATGTTGGTTACTACTGCGCCCGCGCCCGAGGATGTGGCGCACTATATTCAGGCTGCCTTAAACACGCGCATGGCGTTTGCCGTAGTGGACGAAACCACAGGCGAAGTCGTGGGCACAACCGCGTTTTACCAGCCCGATGCCGACATCCGCCGCGTGTACATTGGCTACACTTGGTATCGCCAATCGGCATGGCGCACGCGCATCAACACCACTTGCAAATATCTGCTGCTGTCGCACGCCTTTGACACGCTTGGCTGCCGCGTGGTGTGCTGGGAAACCGACAGCCTGAACACGCGCTCGCAGGCGGCGATTGAACGCTTGGGCGCAAAAAAAGACGGCGTGTTGCGCTGCCACAAAATCCGCAAAGACGGCACGCTGCGCGATACGGTGGCGTACAGCATGCTGCGCGAGGAATGGGCGGGGGTGAAGGTGGCGTTGGTGCAGAAATTGGGGCTGTAAGGCAGCCTGAAAACAGTTCAGGCAGCCTGAAACCCCATCGCCCAATATAAGGACAAACCATGCTCACCCTGCAAATCATCCAAATCCAATGGCAGCCCAAAGCGCACAACCCGGCCTGCGCCACCATCCGCAACCGCCTGCCACGCGCGCTGCCCCTGCCCAGCGCATGGCTGGACAGCCCGTTTGGCGGCATCCACCAGCAAAATTTTTACGCACGCGATGCCAGCGGTTTTGACGACAAAGGCAGCCAATTCAAACCGCTTTCGGGCTTGCCGCAACTGCTCAACGGCTTGCGTTTTAGCGAAAAAAACCAAACGCTGAACGTTTGGTTTGCCGATGAACAAGGCGTGCATGGTCTGCCCATCCGCCCGCGCCGTCATTTGTTTGATTTGCATAGCGGGCAAACCGCGCAGCTTCGCATCAACGGGCGCATGCCCACGGGCTTTGATGATGATGTGATCTACAAGCAGCATACCTACAACATCGCCTATTATCCGCGCGGCGACGAGCGGCTGTTTGTCAGCAAGCCGTTTGATTACTGCGTATTGCTGGAAGAAGTGCTGTTTTAAGGCAGCCTGAAACGCCATTCAACCCCAAAACGGAGTACCCAAAATGTCTTCCTCAAGCCAAAAAGCCGCGCAAACCATCCACCAAATCAAACACGATTTAACCGCCGAGCAACGACTGCAAGGCTGGCAGCAGGCGCGCACGCAGCAGGGGTTGAGCGGCGAATTTGCCGTGTCTGCCAAGCTGGGCGAGCAGGCGTTTACCGATGAGCAGGTGAAATGGATTGCGGATATGTATGGGCGGTAGGGCGTTTTCAGGCTGCCTAATCCGCAGCAGTTAGGCAGCCTGAAACCGCAAAACGCGCTACAATGCGCCCTTTTTTATGCACAAGATTATGACCAGCTCCTTGCCCCAAATCGCCCAAGAATGGCAAATCGCCGATGCGCGTTTGCCCGATGTTTGCCCCGCCATCAGCATTTTTGGCAGTGCGCGCCTGCCCACGACTGCGCCCGAATACGCGCTGGCGGAGCGCGTGGCTCGGCGGCTGTCGGATGCGGGCTTTGCGGTGCTGTCGGGCGGCGGCCCGAGCATTATGGAAGCGGCAAACAAGGGCGCGCACGCAGGCAAAAGCGCGGCGGTGGGGCTGAATATCGCACTGCCGCACGAGCAGCACGCCAATCCGTATCAAGATTTATCGCTGCAATTTCAATATTTTGCTTCGCGCAAATCGGCGTTTGTGCGCTATTCGCAAGCGTTTATCGTGTTTGCAGGCGGCTTGGGCACGCTGGACGAGCTGTTTGACACGCTGGCGCAAATGCAAACGCGCAAGGTGGCGGCGAAGCCGATTATTTTGGTGGGACGCGCTTTTTGGCAGGGCTTGCTGGATTGGCTGAACGCGCAGTTGGCAGCGCGTGGCTTAATCCGCGCGGAAGATTTGGATTTGCTGACGCTGCTGGATGATGAAGACGAGATTGTGGCAACGGTGTTGGCGCGGGTGGGATGATGCAGCCTGAAAACAAAACCGTTTGGTGGTGTGCCAAGCGGTTTTTGTTGGGTGGATGGGGTTTCAGGCTGCTTCAACCATGTGCGCAGCCTGAAACAGAACATGGCGTATCGCCGCCATACCCACTCTTTGCGTTGCTGTGGCGCAAGCATTTCAGGCTGCCTTTGGGCATTGCAAAGGCAGCCTGAAAAGCACAAACAGTTTTTCAGGCTGCCACAAATGGCGCGGCGGCTCGCTGCCAAATAGCACATCGTAGGGTGGGCAACTTGTTGCCCACCATGTGCCAAACATTACAGGTGGGCAACAAGTTGCCCACTCTACCACCCACATCCAAGGCAGCCTGAAAACTAATCTGTTCAACAAAAAAATGTTTGACAGAACACCAAACGTCTTTACTTTTTCAGGCTGCCTTCTCCCATCCTACACACCCCACCCCCATCCCCCTGTAACTCAATTTCAAATCCCCCGCCGTTTCGGGTATCATCCGCCCCTTTTTTAGCAAACAAACAATTCTTAACATGGAAGCATCACTATCAAACATCATCGGCGCCATCAACACCGCGCTGTGGAGCTATCTGCTGATTTACGCGCTTATCGGCATCGGGCTGTTTTTCACCGTTTACCTTGGCGCGCCGCAAATCACCAAGTTTGGCGCGGCGTTTAAATCGGTGTTCGGCGGCTTGTTTGCCAAGAAAGAAAAAGATGCGCAGTCGCTGTCGCAGTTTCAAGCCTTGGCGGTGGCGATTTCAGCGCAAATCGGCACGGGCAACGTGGCGGGCGTGGCAACGGCGATTGTGTCGGGCGGGCCGGGCGCGATTTTTTGGATGTGGGTGTCCGCCTTTTTGGGCATGGGCACAATTTTTGCCGAAGCCGTTTTGGCGCAAAAATACCGCGTCATCAGCCACGGCAAATACATCGGCGGCCCCGCGTTTTACATCACGCACGGTTTGACCAAAAAAATCGGGCGCGGCAAGGCGCGGTTTTTGTCGGGCTTTTTTTCCATCGCGCTGATTATCGCGCTGGGTTTTATTGGCAACGCCACGCAGGCGAACTCCATTGCGGGCGCAATCCATCTGGCGTTTGGGCTGCCTGAAATCGCCGTGGGCTTGGTGCTGGCGGCAGCAGCGGGGGCGATTTTTATCGGCGGCATCAACCGCATCGCCAATTTTGCCCAGTTTGTTGTGCCGTTTATGGCGGTGATTTACATCCTGTGCGCGATTTTTATCCTATTCCAATATGCCGACTACGCCATCGCCATGATAAGCCATATTTTTCAGGCTGCCTTTAACCCGCAAGCGGTGCTGGGCGGCGCGGCAGGCATCGGCATGAAAGAAGCCGTGCGCTATGGCGTGGCGCGGGGCTTGTTTTCCAACGAAGCGGGCATGGGCTCCACCCCGCACGCGCACGCCACCGCCAATGTGGCGCATCCCGCGCTGCAAGGCATGGCGGCGTTTGTGGGCGTGTTTATTGACACCATTTTGGTGTGCACGGCAACCGCGCTCATCATCTTGCTCACGGGCGCAAACACGCTGGGCTTGAACGGCGCGGCAGTTACGCAACAGGCGTTTAGCATGGCATTTGGCGGCTGGGGCGCGGGGCTGCTGGCGGTGTGCCTGACCTTTTTTGCCTTTACCACGATTATCGGCTGGTATTATTTTGGCGAATCCAATGTGCGCTTTTTGTTTAAGGGCAAGGGGCTGAATGTCTACCGTGGCTTGGTGCTGCTGGCGATTGTGCTGGGCACGCTGGGCAAGGTGGATTTGGTGTGGGATTTGTCGGATATGTTTAACGGCTTTATGGTGATTCCCAACTTGATTGCGCTGTTTTTGCTGCGCGGCGAGATTAAGGCGGTGTACGACGATTATTTGGCGAAAGTGCGCGCGGGCAAGGCGGTGGTTTATGATTATGAAGTGCATGAGTATCATGAGAAATAGCCGTTAGGACAGCCTGAAAACCATGTGGCAGCCTGAAAATGGGGTGTGCAAAAAAACCGTGCGTTGGGGCACGGTTTTTTTGTTTTTTGGGAGTACGGATAATGCTGGATGGCGTTTCAGGCTGCCTGATGCGTTGGCTTAAATAAAGATGACATCGGGATGCCAACATCGCAACAAAGTCAGCAGCAAGCCCGCTGCGGCGCATTGTAATAAACGCGGCTTGGTGTCAAACGGCACGCCGTCAAACCAATCCCCCAGCATCGCCAGCGCGATAAAGCTGCTGGAATAAAGTAAAAACCATTTGATAAAAAATGCCATGTTTACTCCTTTTGTGTTTTAGCTACGCTGAACTTTGTTTCAGGCTGCCTTTGGGGTGTGGTAACTGAGGCAGCCTGAAAATACGAAATGTGTTTCAGGCTGCCTTTGCGCATTAAACCGCTGCTTCAACCAGCGCGATTTCGTCTGCGGTTAAGCCGTAGATTTGGTACACGGCTTGGTTGATGCGTTGCTCCAAGCTGGCGATAAAGCGTTCGTGGAAGTTTTTGTCGCTGTCGGATAGGGCGGCGCGGGCTTTGGGTTGGGCGGCGAGCATTTGTTCCACCAGTTTGACGATTTCGTTGTGCAGCGTCTGTTGTGTTGCGTTACTGATTTTTGGAATAAGCATTTGCTCAACGTGTGTTTTTTTCACTTGTGCCAACACTTCGCCGCGCTCAGGATTGATTTGGTAATAGCAGAAGTTCGCCAGTTTGCTGTTTAACACGCCCAATAGGAATTTGTGATTGCGCTGTTGGGCAATAATGATATACAGATTATCGCGGCAAATGATGTCTTTACCGATAACGGTGGCAATAATACGGTCGCCCGTTTGGCGCACGACAATTTTTTCTTTGGCTTCAAAAAATGACGGCGTGCGCGGTTCTGCCAGCCATTCGCCGTATTGTATCCAACTGTCTTCGTGCCACAGGTTTTCGTAGCGGTTCATCAGGCTGCCGCGTAATAAGGGTTTCCAGTTTGCACCTGCGGGCTTAGGCTGGTTTTCTTTGACAAAAGGCTTGGTTTCAACGATTTCTTTGGTTTGCTTGGGCTTGCCCTTGCCTTTTTGAAACGGTTTTACACCAACGGTGGATATAGAGCAGCTTCCCAGCGTTTCTGAGGCAGCCTGAATTTTCTTAAACAGGGCGGTGGCTTCGGGTTTGGCGAGAATGTTGATGATGCCGCCATTTTTATCAAAACCGTTTTGGTCTAGCTGTTGGTAAACCGCGATGGTTTGGTTTGCGGTGATGTCCACGTCAAACAGGTTTTTGCCTTTCAGGCTGCCTTTTTCAAATACCAAAACGTGGGTGTCCACTACTGCGTCAAAAATATGCTCTTTGCCGTGTAGGATTTTGTGCCAGTGGTAATCGCCCAACAGATGCTTGCGGATTTTGGTGAACGTTACCGATTGCAACCATGTGTTCGGCACGATTACGCCGAGCAGCCCTTTTTCTTTGAGCAGCGCGTGATAGCGTTCCAAAAACAGCAGGTATAAATCGTATTGGTAATTCTGATGCTGGAAATGCTGCTTGAAATAAGCCAGCAGTTCTTTATCAGACACTTTCACATACGGCGGATTGCCCACTATGGCATCAAAGCCGCCTGCGGCAAATACGCTGGCAAAGGCAGCCTGAAAATCAAAGGGGTTGATTTTGCGGCGGATGTCTTCGTCTTGGGCGAGTTCGTTGCCCATGATGTCCATGATTTCGTAGCCGATTAGGGAGTTGCCGCAGCAGATGTTGCCGCTTAAATTAGGCAGGATTTTGTCGGCAAACAGCACTTGCATATCGTTGGCGCTGGCCATGGTTTCGTCTTCCAGCAGTTTTAAAAACAGGGATAGCTGGGTTACTTCGGTGGCTTGCAGGTCTATGTCCACGCCGTAGATGTTGTTGAGCAGGATGCGCTGTTTTTGTTTGATGCTGAGCACCCATGTGCCTGTGGCTTCGTCAAAATGGCAGCCTGCGGATTTGGCTTTGTCGGGATAGCGGTTGTAGTAGTTTTTGTGGTAGTCCAGCAGGCAGTCGTACACGCCGATGAGGAAGCTGCCGCTGCCGCAGGCGATGTCGGCAAATTTGAGCTTGGCGATGTAGTCGGGGTTTTTGCCTGCGATGAGTTTGCCGACTGTGTTTTCTACGATGTAGTCCACGATGTATTTTGGGGTGTAGTACACGCCGCCTGCTTTGCGCACTTCGGGCTTTTGTTCTATTGCGGCTTTGCCGTTGTCAATGGCGATGATGTTGCCCAAAAAACGCTCGTAGATGCTGCCGAGGATGTGGACGGGGATGTAGTTGAAGTCGTAGGGGGTGTTGGTGTGGTCTAGGTCGGAGGCGATGTCGCGGAAGGCGGTTTCGTCTGCGCCGAGAAAGCTGTTTTGGTCGATGAAGTGGGGTTTGAAGACGATGCCGTTGTATTTGGTGTCTAGCCGTTTGCATTCGGCGATGAATTTTGCCCATGGGTGGGCTGCGCTGGCGATGTTGTAGAGCAGGGTTTCGGGTTCAATTTGTTTGTCTTCCAAAAAGCGCATAAACACAAGGCGGTCGATGGTGCGCTGGGTGGCTTCGGTGAGCTGGTAGGAGTTGAGCGCGGGGTTGTTTTGGTAGAAGGCTTGGGCAAGGTGCAGGCGGATGTCGTCGATGTAGCTTAAAAAGCTGTCGTCGATGGAAAGGTAGCGTCCGCCGAGCAGGCGCAGTTGTTTGCCGCTGCCTTTGGCTTTGGGCAAATCGGCGATGTAGCGGGCGAGGTTGCCTGCGGCAACGGCTTCGCGGGAGAAGAGCCAGTAGAACCAATGGAAGTTTTCTTCTTGCAGCAGATCGGTGTATTTGAAGTAGCGCAATTCGTTTTGCAGGATGGTGTCAAAGTCGGGCTTGGCGCGGCAGTCGATGATGACGATTTCTTCAAAATCGGTGAGGATGGATACGCCTGTTTGCGCGTTCCAGCCGTATTTGGCGGTTTGGAAGTAGCCGTCGCGGTTTTGGCGCAGGGTTAAACTGGGCTTTTTGGCTTCTACGAAAAACTGGACGGTTTTGTAGTCGGGGGCGAGGGAGAAGGCGTAGTCGGCGCGTTTTTGCGATGCGGCATCGGCTTGGCGTTGGGCTTTTTCCACTTTGACTTCTTGGGCGTAGGGGTTTTTCTGATAATCGTGCGCCACGTCCCAGCCCAGCGCGGTGAAGAGTTTGTCAATAAAGTCGGCGCGCACTTCGGCTTCTTGGTATTTGGGCGAGAGGTAGTGGGATGAGTGGGCTTGGAATTGGGCGATGAGTTGTTTGACGGTTGCGTGGGCTTGGGAGAGCATGGGGATTCCTTTTCTAAAAGATAAATGGGTTATATTGTTTTCAGGCTGCCTGATTATAGAGATGGCTCAGGCAGCCTGAAACGGTTGTAGGGCTAATCGCGGCACGAACCCTTGCCGTCAATACACGGCAGCGTGGCGATTTCGCGGTTACGACCGCTGCCGCCGTACAGCGTCCACACATGGCGACCGTCGGGCTGGCGCATCAGCACCGAGTTGGCGACGATATGCTGCTCCATCCATTCTTTTGGAAACGCCGACATATCGCCCGTTTCACCCGCTTTCACGCCTTCGGGCACTTTCTCGCTGCTGTCCACCAGCCACAGCCAAGCATCGGGCTCGCTGAGGTGGATGTCTTGCGCCAGCGTTACCAGCTCCGCATCGCTGCTGCCCGCAGGCACCAGCACATAAAGATAACGGAAACGGCTGTTCACTTCGCCCACGATTTGCCATTGCGGCGCGTTTGTTGCGGCAGGCGCGGAAGCGTTGGCAGATGCGAAAACGGCGGTGGGCGCATAAACAGTTTCCTGTTCCGTGCCACTTTGTCCACAGGCGGCGAGCAGCAGGGTGGCGATAAATACGATTCTTTTCATTCGTTTTTTCTTTAAAGGGTTAATGGAACAAAGGACTGTTTACATTGGATATTACGACAGGAAAAGGCAGCCTGAAAACGAGTGAAGCGAGTTTCAGCGAAACCAAAAGACAGTTCAAACAATGTTTTCAGGTTGCTCCAAAGCGCTGCCGCACAATGCTGTCCGCTTCCGCCAAACGTTCGGGCGTGCCCACATCCAGCCATAAGCCCGTGTGTAGGCAGCCTGAAACTTGGTTGCGCTGCATGGCTTGGCGCAAAAGCGGGGCGAGTTTGGCGGGCTGATGCGGCGGCGTGTGGCGGAATAATTCGGGCAGATACACGCCTGCGCCGCTGAATGTGGCGCTCGTGCCAACCGCCGCGCTGGCGTGAACGCTGCCGTTGTCATCCAGCCCAAAATCGCCGTTGGGATGGTGCGGCGGATTGGGCACCAGCCACAAATGGGCGAGTTTGCCGCTTTGCGGCAGCGCATCGGCGATGCGGATGGTAGCCTGAAAATCAATATCGGTGAGCACATCGCCGTTAATCACCAGAAACGGCGCGTCGCCCAGCAAGGGCAGGGCGGTGGCGATGCCGCCTGCGGTTTCCAAGCCTTTGCCGCCTTCGGGCGAATAGGCGATGTGCACACCGTATGCCGCGCCGTTGCCTAGCGTGGCTTCAATTTGCGCGCCCAGCCATGCGTGGTTAATCACAATTTGGCTGATGCCAGCGGCTTTAAGGCGGCGCAAGTGCCAGCCAATCAGCGGTTCGCCGCCTGCGGGCAATAATGGCTTGGGGGTGTGGTCGGTGAGCGGGCGCATTCGTTCGCCACGCCCTGCGGCAAGTATCATGGCTTTCATGGTGGGGTCTCGGTGGGGGGTGTGTGAATGGGTTTTCAGGCTGCCTATCCAGCTCAATCAAAAAGCAGCCTGAAAACGGATAAATCAGATTTTAGCAAAGCCAAAACCATTTTCCATTTTCAGGCTGCCTATTCATCGCTAAGCCTATTTATCGCTGCGCATTCCCGCTTTACGCTCTTCTAGCCAATGCTCCAAATAATGAATGCTCACGCCGCCTTGCGCAAAGCCCGTGTCATTAAACAGCTCGCGGTGTAACGGTGCATTGGTTTTAATGCCGTCCACGGTCAATTCCGCCATCGCCACACGCATTTTCGCCATCGCTTGCGCGCGGTCTTTGCCATGCACGCAAATTTTGCCAATTAGGCTGTCGTAGTTGGGCGGAATGCGGTAGCCCTGATAAATATGGCTGTCCACGCGGATGCCAAAGCCACCGGGCAAATGGCAGCTTTCAATCACCCCAGGGCTGGGGATAAAGGTATAAGGGTCTTCCGCATTGATGCGGCATTCAAACGCATGGCCTTCAATCGCAATGTCTTTTTGTTTGTATTGCAAGGGCAAGCCCGCCGCCACGCGCAGTTGTTCCTGCACAATGTCCACGCCCGTAATCAGCTCGGTTACAGGATGTTCCACTTGCACGCGCGTATTCATCTCAATAAAGAAAAACTCGCCGTCTTCATACAAAAACTCAAACGTGCCCGCGCCGCGATAGCCAATGCGTTTACACGCTGCCACACACGCTTCGCCAATTTTCTTGCGCTCCGCAGGCGTGATAAACGGCGCAGGGGCTTCTTCAATAATCTTTTGATGACGACGCTGCATGGAGCAATCGCGCTCGCCCAAATAAATCGCATTGCCGTGTTCATCCGCCAACACTTGTACTTCCACATGGCGCGGACGCTGCAAAAAGCGTTCCATATACACCATCGGGTTGCCAAACGCCGCTTCCGCTTCGGCGCGGGTCATTTCTACCGCTTTGAGCAAATCTTCTTTCTTTTCCACCACGCGCATACCGCGCCCGCCGCCGCCGCCCGATGCCTTGATAATCACAGGGAAGCCCACCTTATCCGCCGTGTTCAAAATCTCGCTGGGCACGCCCGACAACGCCCCATCCGACCCTGGTACGCAAGGCACGCCCGCTTCAATCATCGCCTTTTTGGCGGAAACTTTGTCGCCCATCAGGCGAATTGTGTCGGCGCGCGGGCCAATAAACACAAAGCCCGAATTTTCCACTTGCTCGGCAAAATTGGCGTTTTCCGCCAAAAAACCATAGCCAGGGTGAACCGCATCCGCGCCCGTAACTTCCGCCGCCGCGATGATGGATGGAATGTGCAAATAGCTTTGCGGGCTGGGCGCAGGCCCAATGCACACGCTTTCGTCTGCCAGCTTAACGTGCAAGCTGTCTTTATCGGCTTCCGAATGCACGGCAACGGTGGCGATGCCCATTTCGCGGCAGGCGCGTAACACACGCAAAGCAATTTCGCCACGGTTGGCGATGAGAACTTTTTTTAGCATAATTTTTCCCAGCAATTTTAAGTTTCAGGCAGCCTGAAAAGCTAATCCATCCATTTGGCGATAACATCTTCCCATTGTGTTCAATCTGTTGGGGTGTTTCATTCCGCAAACCGTTTAAATTCCGCCATTAACAGTAATATTTGAAATCGCCGCGTTGTTCCCAATTCGCGTTTCCAAAATTAACGGCTTTTCGGGTTGCCATCGTCTTCGGGTGTCGTTGCAATCTTGTTCAACCAAGATGCGCATATCGTGCGGCTGTGCGGAAAGATAGAAAAAGGGATGGTTATCGCAAGAATTGGATTGGTCAAACTGGGTTTCAGGCAGCCTGAAACGTATTATTCAATAATAAACAAAGGCTCGCCAAATTCCACAGGCTGCCCATTTTCCACCAAAATCTCTTTTACCACGCCCGATTTTTCCGCTTCAATTTCGTTCATCAGCTTCATCGCTTCAATAATGCACAGCGTGTCGCCCGCTTTCACCGTTTGCCCCACTTCCACAAACGCAGGCGTAGAAGGGCTGGCGGCGCGGTAGAACGTGCCCACCATCGGCGATTTTTGCGCGTTGGATAAATCGCGCACGGCAGGAGCGGGGGCAGCAGGCGCGGCGGGCGCAGCCGATGGGGCAGGCGCGGCTGGGGCAGCCTGAACAGGCGCAGCGGGCGCGTAAACCGTTTGCACCGCAGGCGCAGCCACGCTGCGGGTGATGCGAACTTTCTCTTCGCCTTCGGTTACTTCAATTTCGGCAATACCTGATTCTTCAACCAAATCAATCAGTTTTTTAAGTTTGCGTAAATCCATTTTGGCAATTCCTATCCAATAAAAAAGTGGTTTCAGGCAGCCTGAAACGCGGTTTTCAATAAAATCTGGTGCGATTAACACGCCATTGGGCGCAACGCAAAAAGAGTAATTTTGGCGAAATTAGGCGCAAAAGTCTAGCGAAATATCGGCAAAATGCAGCAAAATGCGCTTTTTGTTTGATGGGCAAAACGCTGATGATTGATTTGCTAGATTTTTTATTCTATGCCTTGGCGGGTCGCAAAAAAACCGAGCGAAAATCACTCGGTTTTTAAATGGATGGAACGGCTAAATTAAGCGTCCAAGTGGTGTTCTGTGTCAATCAAAGCACGGCGAGCCAAAGCCAAGTTAGATTTAGAACGATCCAACACGGTGTAAAGGAACAAGCCTTCGTGTTTAGCCAATGGGCGCAATAGGTGGTATTGTTTGCCCAAAGTAATCAAGATGTCTTCAATGCTGTCTTTCAAGCCAAGCATTTGCATGGTTTTCATTTTGGCACGCATCACTTCGGTGTTACCCGCAGCGGCGATTTCCAAGTCAATGCCAGAAGTGCCGTTACCAGCCAACAGCATACCGCTGGCAAAATCCACAACGGCAGCAGCCAACGCGCCATCAACATTCAACAATTCTGATACTGCACCTTCATAGTTCATAATAAAACTCCGTAAAATTTAAATAAAATTTATACCGCAAAATAGCGATTTAACCAAAATAAACATAAGGAATACGAGTGTATTGCCTATTCGTTACCAGGTTCCCACTAGCCAGTACAAATTCAACTTGCTGGTTTGTTTTGCTGCCTAGAAACTAAGGGCAAATTATAAGACTAGTGCCTTATTTAGTAAAGGTAAAAGCCGTGGTTGTTTATCAGATTCTGGCTATTGAAATAATGAGATAGGTTTGCGTTTTGACGGGTTTATCAATGCGCGGGTTTGTTGGTTTATTTTAATTTTTGTTAAAAAATAATTGGTTAGAGTGGTCAGGGTGGATTGATTTTTGGGTTTGCTATGTGAGATAAGCCCTGAATTTCAATCCATTATGCTAAAATATGCGCGGTTTTTCTGCCCTTATTGTGTTGCCAATCGCGCCACAATTCTTTCTTTTTCTTTACAAGATTAAACATCATGACCCAAGACAAAATTCTGATTTTAGATTTCGGCTCGCAAGTAACCCAGCTTATTGCTCGCCGCGTGCGCGAGGCGCATGTTTACTGCGAATTGCACCCTTATGATATGCCGCTGGCTGATATTAAAGCGTTCAATCCTAAGGGGATTATTTTATCGGGCGGGCCCAATTCGGTGTATGACTCGGATTATCAGGCGGACACGGGGCTGTTTGATTTGGGCGTGCCTGTGCTGGGCATTTGCTACGGCATGCAGTTTATGGCGCACCATTTGGGCGGCGAGGTGCAGGCGGGCAATCAGCGTGAATTTGGCTACGCGCAAGTGCAAACGGAAGAGGGCGATTTGACGCGCGGCATTGAAGATGCGCCGCATACGCTGGATGTGTGGATGAGTCACGGCGATAAGGTTTTCAGGCTGCCTCAGGGCTTTCGCATCACAGGGCATACGCCTTCTTGCCCAGTTGCCATTATGGAAAACAGCGCGAAACGCTTTTACGGCATCCAATTCCACCCTGAGGTTACCCACACCAAGCAGGGGCGCGCGCTGATTAACCGCTTTGTGCTGGATATTTGCGCGGCAAATCCAAGCTGGACGATGCCTAATTATATTGACGAGGCGGTGGTAAAAATTTGCGAGCAGGTGGGCAATGATGAAGTGATTTTGGGTTTGTCGGGCGGGGTGGACAGCTCGGTGGCGGCGGCGTTGATTCATCGCGCCATTGGCGACCAATTGACTTGCGTGTTTGTGGATCATGGTTTGTTGCGTTTGGACGAGGGCAAAAATGTGATGCAGATGTTCGCGCAAAATTTGGGCGTGAAGGTGGTGCACGTGGACGCGAGCGAGCAATTTATGACGAAACTGGCTGGTGTTACCGACCCTGAGCAAAAACGCAAAATCATCGGCGCGGAATTTATTGAAGTGTTTGATACGGAAGAGAAAAAGCTCACGCAGGCAAAATGGTTGGCACAGGGTACGATTTACCCCGATGTGATTGAATCGGCGGGCGCGAAAACGAAAAAGGCGCACGCGATTAAATCGCATCACAATGTGGGCGGGCTGCCTGAAAACATGAAATTGAAGCTGCTGGAACCCTTGCGCGATTTGTTCAAGGACGAGGTGCGCGAATTGGGCGTGGCGTTGGGATTGCCGCGCGAAATGGTGTATCGCCATCCGTTCCCTGGGCCTGGCTTGGGCGTGCGCGTGTTGGGCGAAGTGAAGCGCGAATATGCGGATTTGCTGCGCCAAGCGGATGCGATTTTTATTGAGGAATTGCGCAACACCACCGATGAGAACGGCAAGTCGTGGTATGATTTGACCAGCCAAGCGTTTGCGGTGTTTTTGCCGGTGAAATCGGTGGGCGTGATGGGCGATGGGCGCACTTATGATTATGTGGTGGCGCTGCGCGCGGTAATCACCAGCGATTTTATGACGGCGCATTGGGCGGAGCTGCCGTATGCGCTTTTGGGGCGTGTGTCCAACCGTATCATCAACGAAGTGCGCGGGATTAACCGCGTGGTGTATGACGTGAGCGGTAAACCGCCTGCTACGATTGAGTGGGAGTAATCGCCAGCGTTAAAGGCAGCCTGAAAACGAGCGAAGCGAGTTTCAGCGAAGCTAAAACGTGCTTTCAAACTTGTTTTCAGGCTGCCTATTTATGCAAACAATAGGCAGCCTGAAAACCCATTTAGCGCAAATTCGGCATCCGAATCGGTTTGCGTTTGGGTTCGCTGCCTTCATCGTCCTTGCGCCCGCAGTCTCTTGCATCGCAGGCATCCAGCAAATCGCATGGGCAGGCGTTGGCGTAATGGTTTAAGGTGTTGCACGCGCGTGATGATCTGGTGTCGCACGGGCAGGCATCCACGCAATCGCCCAAGGCACTTTTGGCATGAGCGCAATCGCAAGCGTCTGGCAGATCCAAGCTGCACGTGTCGCAACCGCCCGCATCCAAGCAACCGCCGTCGCACGGCACGCAATCGCCGCGCTGGTAATACGCCATGCCGTTTACCCGTTTAAGCGCTGGCGCAGACGGCTTGGCAGCGGCGCAATAATGCACATAAGCAAAACGACAACGCGCCAAGCGCAAACGCAACAAACGGCAGCCTGAAAACACGCCGTAGCGCCGAATCAAACGATAGCCCACGCCCGAGCAGCCGCAGCCGCCATACACCAAGCGATAGGCGCAGCCAAATCCTTTTTTGGGCGACAAATGGCGTTGGTAAAGCCGAATGGCGAAGAGAGCAAGGGAACGGAGCATAGCGGCGCAATCATCAAAATATATAACAAAGGCAGCCTGAAACGCGCTTTATCCGTTTTCAGGCTGCCGACTATCCATAGCGGTTTACATCGTCGAAGATGAAAACTCTTCGCGGTCATTTTCGCTTTCATCCGCATCTTCGCTATACACGCTGCGAATCACCAGCAGCGGCAAATGGCTTTGGCGCATCACCGTTTCCGCGAAGCTGCCCATCAACAAATGCATCAAACCCGTGCGGCCGTGTGTACCAATCACAATCAAATCCGCGCCGTGGCTGTCGGCATAATCCACCAAGCCTTGCGCCATCTCCTTCGCGCCTTTTGAAGACACCAACAAATGTGCTTGCACATCCGCTACGCCCGCGTTTTTCGCCACTTCGCGCGCCTCGGCCAACACTTCGTTGCCGCCCGCAACCGCCGCCGCTTCGTAGCTATCGTGTTGCAAAAACTCAGGCGCAAGCGTCATGTATTCGCTTGGGTTGGCGACCGTAATCAGCGTCAAACGCGCATTGCCCGCCACCGCAAGGCTGGATGCGTGCTGCAACGCATTCAAAGAAGTTCTACTACCATCAACAGCCACAACAATATGTTTGTACATTACACACTCTCCTTGTTAAACATGGGTTCACGATAAAGATACTACACATACAGTATAATCCAAATCAGCGAAATTTTCTTGGAAACGCAACATGGAAACACATACCAACCGCCGCTTCGGCGGCATCGCACGGCTTTACGGCGAACACGGTTTGCACGCCTTGCAACAGGCGCATGTTTGCGTGGTGGGCGTGGGCGGTGTCGGCTCGTGGGCGGTGGAAGCGCTTGCCCGCAGCGGAGTCGGCAAGCTCACGCTGATTGATTTGGACAACATCGCCGAATCCAATGTAAACCGCCAACTCCACGCGCTCACCGCCGATTTTGGCAAAGCCAAAGTAACCGCCCTGCGCGAGCGCATCGCGCAAATCAACCCTGCTTGCCAAGTGGTTGAAATAGAAGACTTTGTGGACGAGGGCAACCTTGCCGAGCTTTTCAGGCTGCCGTTTGATTTTGTGATTGACGCTATTGACCAAGTGCGTATCAAAACCGCGATGGCAGCGCATTTTGTGCGCCACAAGCAGCCGTTTATCGTGAGCGGCGGCGCAGGCGGACAACGCAATCCCGCGCTGATTGCCACCGCCGATTTAAGCCAAACCACGCACGACCCGTTGCTGTCTAATCTGCGCTACACGCTGCGCAAAAAACACGGCTTCCCGCGCGAGGGCAAAATGCGCGTGCCCTGCGTGTATTCGCGCGAGCAAATCACGCCGCCGCAAATCGCCCAAGCCTGCGATGCGCCACGAGGCAGCCTGAAAGCCGAAGACAGAATGAATGCGCCACAAGGCTTATCCTGCGCGGGCTACGGCGCAAGTATGCTGGTAACCGCGAGTTTTGGTTTACATTGCGCCACGGCGGCGATTGAGCATATTGTGCGGCGGGGGTAGGTTTCAGGCTGCCTATGCTTACGGTTTGGTAAACAGAGGCAGCCTGAAAACGAAAATGGAGCGGAAACGGCTTGTTGCCAAATGGTATTCAACAAGGCTTTGCTGATTGGCATAATGTTGGCGAGTTGCTGATGCGCTATTGATTGCAGGGTTGGCAACGTTTTCAGGCTGCCTTAATGCGTGGGTGATAGGCAGCCTGAAAAGCAATTGATGCGCTTGTTCTTGTTTACGAGAGAATGATGGGGATGAGGGCGGTATCGGTTTTATAGTGGAAGGAATGATAAGAAATAGCCGATGCCGTTGGCGTAGGGTGTGTGGCTTGCCACGCACCATTCATTGAACCTTTGCTAGACGGTGCGTGGCAAAGCCACACACCCTACTCGTGTCGCGTAGGAATAACGGTATTTTTATTTTCAGGCTGCCTCAATGCGCGGGCAATAGGCAGCCTGAAAAACAAAATAGCACGTTGTTCAACATATCAGCCAACCCCCGTCGCGCCCTTATCCGCCCAAGCGTGCTACAACAAACATTTCAGGCTGCCTATGTTCACCAAAGGCAGCCTGAAAACATGGAGCGCAGCAAAAACCTACCGCCCTTCGTTGGCATCGTTGGCATCATCATCGCCGTAATATTTCACGCCGATTTTAATCGCCTCGCGCCCTTTTTCGCGCCGCCATGCGTTGGTGTCGCGCAGGGAGTACACGCAGCCGCAGTATTCCTGCTGATAAAAATGCTCGCGCTTGCTGATTTCTATCATGCGCGCTGAGCCGCCGCCTTTGCGCCAGTTGTAATCCCAATACACGATGTCGGGATAATGCGCGGCGGCGCGGTGTCCGCAGTCGTTGATTTGCGCCATGTTTTTCCAGCGCGAAATGCCCAAGCTGCTGCTGATGACTTTGAAGCCGTGTTCATGCGCATACAGCGCGGTGCGTTCAAAACGCATATCAAAACACATGGTGCAGCGGATGCCGCGCTCGGGCTCGTATTCCATGCCTTTGGCGCGTTCAAACCAGTTTTCGGTGTCGTAATCGGCATCAATAAACGGCACACCGTGTTGCTCGGCAAAACGGATGTTTTCGTTTTTGCGGATTTCGTATTCTTTGAGCGGATGAATGTTGGGGTTGTAAAAATAAATGGTGTAATCAATGCCGCTGGCGAGCAAGGCTTCCATCACTTCGCCTGAGCAGGGCGCGCAGCATGAATGCAGCAGAAGTTTATCGCCGTTGTTGGGCAAAACCAGTTTGGGGCGGTCTATGGGGGTTACGCGTGGGGTGTTCATATCAGTGCCCGCCTGTTTGAGTGGGGGCGTGGTGGTGGGGCAGCTCGCCGTCTAGTTTGTAGATGGTGCCGCAGTAGGGGCATTCTATTTTGCCGTTGCTTTGGATGGGCAAAAACACGCGCGGATGCCCGTTCCATGCGTGTTGCGTGGCAACTGAGCCATCGCAGTGCAAGGGCAAGTCTTGCGGTGTGATTTGGATAAGCGGTGTGGTGGCGTGGGTCATTTTTGTGTGCCTTTGTTGATTTTTGAAAAAGGCGTATTTTAGCGCAAAACTGGTTTTCAGGCTGCCTTGCGCCTTTGCTTTGCGCTGTCATGGCATAGCCAAACGGCTTGGCGGGCAAGCGGCAAACCGTTTTCGCATTGACAAAACCCCGCCGCGCTGCGATAATCCCCCGCGTTTGATTTTAGATATGCCGTTGTTTAAACGGCTTAATTTTTTGCGGTATTCGCGGCATGCGCGATGCTGATTGAGTTTGGAGGTGATGTTTGCATCATCGGGGCGCGGTATCTCGTCCTTTCAGGCAGCCTGAAAAACCATTTTGATACGAATTTATTTCAACCCAATTTTTTTTATAGGATAAAAACAATGCCTTCTATTAAAGTAAAAGAAAACGAACCATTTGAAGTTGCGATGCGTCGCTTTAAACGTGCGATTGAAAAAACCGGTCTTTTGACTGAATTGCGCGCGCGCGAAGCCTACGAAAAACCAACAACTGAACGCAAACGCAAAAAAGCCGCAGCCGTTAAACGCTTGCAAAAACGCCTGCGCAGCCAACAGTTGCCACCTAAATTGTACTGATCGTGTTTGGGCAGCCTGAAAATAGGTTGCCGTTTCGCTGTATTGAATAAAACACCGCAAGCGTTTGAGTTTGCGGTGTTTTTGTTTACAAGGAAAAAGAAAATGACTTTAAAAGCAAAATTAACCGAAGACATGAAAGCCGCGATGAAAGCTAAAGACAGCGCAACCTTGTCCACCATTCGTTTGGTAAACGCGGCGATTAAGCAGTTTGAAGTGGACGAGCGCATTGAGGCGGACGATGCCAAAGTGCAAGCCATCATCGGCAAAATGATTAAGCAGCGCAAAGACAGCGCCAAAATCTACGCCGATGCAGGGCGCACGGATTTGGCAGACAAGGAAAACGCGGAAATCGCCGTGTTGCAAGGCTATTTGCCTGAGATGTTGTCGGCGGATGCGATTGCGGCAGAAGTTGCCAATGCCATTGCGGAAACGGGCGCAAGCGGCATGGCGGATATGGGCAAGGTGATGGGGCTGCTGAAAACGCGCTTGGCGGGCAAGGCGGATATGGGGGATGTAAACAAGGCGTTGAAAGCGGCGCTGTCGTAAAAGGGTTTTCAGGCTGCCTTTGCGGTTATGCTGGGGCAGCCTGAAAATGTGTTTTTTATTTGAAAGGAATCGTTATGAAGAAAATTTTAGCTTTAACGTTGGTAACTTTGGTATTGGCAGCTTGCGCGAATACGGCAGGCTCGGGCAATACGCAAGTTTATGGCGAAGTGAAAAGCGGTGTGGAAGTAGTGAAATAGGGGGTTAGCTTTGCTATTTTGTTGCATGACACGGCTTGTTTGAATGCCATTGTGCCAGTCTAAATAATCCTAACGAGAAAAAGCCAAGTTCCGAAAAACTTGGCTTTTTTAGCTCCCCGAGCTGGGCTCGAACCAGCGACCTGCGGATTAACAGTCCGTCGCTCTACCGACTGAGCTATCGGGGAAAGAAGTCGCGCATTATGGTGTTTTTTGGATGGCTTGTCAAATTATTTTAGCGTGGATTGGAGTTTTTGTAGGGTTTCCCATGCGCTGCGTTTGAGCTGGGGATTGCTGGCAAGACGCATGGGGTGGGGGATGTGGTAGCGCGCGCTGGCGGGAGCGATGTTATTGAGTGCGGTTTGGACTTCGGGGCGGTGGAAGAAGTCGCCCAGCAGCAGCATGGCTTGGGCTTGGGTTTGCTGCCATTCTTGGGCGATGCTGGGGGCAGCGGCGGTGATGGTTTGCGAGTCGGGGCGTGGGTTGAAGTCGGGGCTGTTTTTGAGCCATGTGCTGAAATGGGCTTGCTCGGGGGGGAGTTGGATGGCTTTGAGCATTTTGTGCAGCATTTCGCCGTCTGTACCGCTGAATAGTTTGCCTGCTGCCATGTCGTCCACGGATGGGCAAACGCTTAATATCAGGAGTTTGGCGGGGTGGGGGGTGGGGGTGTGCAATAGGGGTTGCGTTTGCGCGGATGGGTTGGGTTGGGTGGTTGGCGCGGTTTGGCTGGGGGTATTGCGTTGGCGGATTTTGGCTAGGGCGTTGCCGTGGGGTAGGTTAGTGGTGGGGTGGGGAGATGTTGTGGCTTGGGGATGGGGTTCGCTTGTTTTTGCTGGGTCAAAACTTGTTGCGCTTGGTTTGGTTTGGTCGGCGTATTCGGTTTTAGCTTCGCAGAAACTCGCTTCGCTCGTTTTAACTTCGTTGAAGCCTTCGGCTTTCAGGCTACCTTGGGTGGGGCGGATTTGGGCGTGTTGGTTGAGCCACATGCTGCCCAGTCCTAGGGCTTGGTGTAGGTGGATATAGCGGCTGTTTAGCATGTTTTCTCCATGATGATGGCGTCTTCGTTGCCGTAGTAGTTTTTGCGGGTGGCGATGGGGGTGAATTGGTGTTTGCGGTATAGGGCTTGGGCGATGTGGTTGCTGGCGCGAACTTCTAGGATGATGCGGGCGTGGTGTTGCTGGGCGGTGGCGATGAGTTGTTGCATGAGTTGGCTGGCGATGCCTTGTTGGCGATGGCTGGGGGCGGTGGCGATAAGGTGGAGTTCTATTTCGTCTGGGATGTGTTGCCATGCGATGTAGCCGATGATTTGTTGGTTGTGCTCGGCGATGAGTAGGGTGCGGATGGGGGGCTGGTGGGCAGCCTGAAATTGCTTGGCTGTCCATGGGTGGGGGTTGGTTTGGTGGTCTAGGCTGGCTAGGGTGGGGATGTCGGTGACTGTGGCGGGGCGGATGTGCATGGTGGTTGTGATTGTATGTTTTAGCTGCGCAGAAACTCGTTTTCAGGCTGCCTAAATGGGATAAGGCAGCCTGAAAATGGTTTTACAAGTCTTGCAGTCGCTCTACGCTGGGGGCGTAGTAATACGCGCCGCTGATGGCGGTGGAGATGCGTTCTAGCAATAGTTCGGTTAGCCCGTCTTCGCTGTCGCCGAACATGTGTTGCAGTTGGATTTCTATGTTGCGCAGTTTGCCGGCGTAGGCGATGAAGGCGAGTCCGTGTTCTCCTGATGCGGTGCCGTAGGGCAGGCTGCGGCGGATGATTTTGAGCTCTTTACCGTTTTATTTAATGTTGGTGCGGGCAAGGTGGGATGCGGGCAGGCGTTCTGTTTTGGGGAATTCTTCGTTGGCTTCCTTGCTGCGCCCGATGCTTTCTTCTTGCTGGGCGACGGTGTAGGCATCCCATTGGGCAAGGTTGTGGCGATAGCGTTGGATGAGCACGTAGCTGCCGCCGTGTTCGTTGAGCCCGAAGTTGCTGATAGATTCTTCGCCTGTGGGGTTTTCGGTGCCGTCCACAAAGCCGTCTAAGCCGCGGTCTTGATGGCGGCGGAAGCCGTGGGTTTCGTTTTGCACGGCGATGCTGTTGCCAAATGCGGCGAGCGCGGCTAGGGCTAGGGTGAAGTTGGTATCGTGGTTTTGCGATTGGATGTGGATGAGCAGGTCGTGTTGGGTGGCGGGGGCGTGGGTTGCGCCTTTGCCGTAGCCTGGGAAGTTTTTCAACTCGGGGGCTTCGTTGTGTTTCAGGCTGCCCCAGTAGTTTGCACCGAAGGCGATGGTCATGCCGAGTTGGTCGCTGGGTAATTGTTGTTGCACGTTGGCAAGGTCTTGTTGCGCGGCGCGGCAGGCGGCGGGGATGTTTTCAGGCTGCGTGATGTTGGCTTCTATGATGATGGCGTTGAGCGCGTGTTCGTTGAATAGGGGGATTATGGGGTGGTCATGGTGTGTTCCTTTGTGGTTGGTTATGGGTTGTGTAAAGGGGTTTGGCGTGGCGCAACGGTGTTTCAGGCTGCCTGAAAGTGGTTTGCCACGCGGTGAATCAGTTGCGAAAGTTCGGGCAGATCGCGTTCGGTTAGCCCTGTGCCTGCGGTGCAGAAGTAAACGCGTTGGCTGTGGTGGTTGAAGTAGCTGCGGGCGTCGTCTAGGGCGAGCCAGGGTTCGTTGGGGATAAGGTTGTCGTCTAGGTAGCACAGGATTTCTTGTTCGCGCGGGGCGATGGGGCTGGTGGCGACGTGTTCGGGGGTTTTGCCGATGATGCGCTGGGCGATGTCGGGCGAGAAGGGGCGGCGCAGGGCGGCAAGGTCGCGCCCGCTGCGCCATGTGGATGAGATGACGAATTGGATGTGGGCGTTTTCAGGCTGCCTGAAAAATCGTTCAAAGATGGGGATTTGGCTGAACATTTGTTCTTGGCGAAAGGCGTAGGCGGAATGGAGTACGCCGTCGAAGTCTAGGAATAGGAGCATGGGGCAGCCTGAAAATGGGGATGGGGTTTTCAGGCTGCCTCTTGATGCAGCCTGAAATTGTTTGTTGGGAAAATGTCGGCGAGCCGCCGACGCTCCATGGTGTGTATTGCAAGGGGTTTTGGCTGATAAGGCAGCCTGAAAACGGTTTGGGTTTATTCGGGCGCGGTTAAGCCGAAGTGGGCAAACGCGCAGGTGGTTGCCATGCGCCCGCGCGGGGTGCGTTGCAGGAAGCCTTGTTGGATAAGGTAGGGTTCTATTACGTCTTCGATGGTGTCGGTGGATTCGCCGATGGCGGCGGCGATGTTGTCTAGCCCAACGGGCCCGCCGCTGAATTTGTGTAACACGGCTTCTAGGAATTTTCTGTCCATCATGTCTAGCCCGATTTTGTCCACATCCAGCATGGATAGGGCGGCATCGGCGATGGGGGCGGTGATGCTGCCTGTGTGTTTGACTTCGGCGTAGTCGCGCACGCGGCGCAGCAGGCGGTTGGCGATACGGGGCGTGCCACGGCTGCGGCGGGCAATTTCCAACGCGCCTTGTTCGTTTAAATCCATGCTCAGCAACTGGGCGGAGCGGGCGACGATGGTGGCTAAATCGCGGGTTTCGTAAAATTCCAGCCGCGCAACGATGCCGAAGCGGTCGCGCAGCGGGTTGGTGAGCATGCCTGCGCGGGTGGTGGCGCCGATGAGCGTGAACGGCGGCAGGTCTATTTTGACGGAGCGGGCGGCGGGGCCTTCACCTATCATGATGTCTAGCTGATAGTCTTCCATCGCAGGATACAAAATTTCTTCTACTACGGGGCTGAGGCGGTGGATTTCGTCAATAAACAGTACGTCATGCGGTTCTAGGTTGGTGAGCAGGGCAGCAAGGTCGCCTGCGCGTTCCAGCACGGGGCCTGATGTTTGCCGCAGGTTTACGCCCAGCTCGCGGGCGATGATGTTGGCAAGCGTGGTTTTGCCTAAGCCTGGCGGTCCGAAGAGTAGGCTGTGGTCCAGTGCTTCGCTGCGCTTTTTGGCGGCGGCGATAAAGATAGCAAGCTGCTCTTTGGCTTTGTGTTGCCCGATGTAGTCAGCTAGGGTTTTGGGGCGCAAGGCGCGTTCTAGCTGCTCTTCTTGGCTGGATAGATTTTGCGCGGCGATCAGGCGGGGTTGGGCGTTGGTGGTGAGATTGTCGGTTTGGAGCATGGTGGTTGGATGAGTTTGCGGATGATATGGTTGGCGTTAGGCAGCCTGAAAGTTATTTTCCGTTTTCAGGCTGCCTATGCGTTTAATGCGATGCTTTCGCTATCCCATGTTGCGCCAAATTGCTTTTGGATGGCTTGCAAGGCGGGGTCTTGTTCCATCAGGGCTTGGGCTTGGGTGCGGTTTTCGGCGGCGATGCGGGCACGGTGCATGGCGGGGGTTTCCCAGTCATTGCCATCGGCAAAGGGTTGGGTTTGGATGTGCACGGGGATTTGGTAGGCTTCGCTTAATGCGCTGGCGATGCGGTCAAAATATTCTTTTTTGGTTGTGTTTTTGGTTTTTTCGGAAACGATGGCTAGGCGCAACTCGCCGTCTTGGTAAGCCACCCATGCGGTGTGGTCTAACAGCATACGCGCGGCGGAGACTTGCTTGCTGATGCGCTCGGCGATGGCTGTCCAGTTTTCGGCAGCGAAGGCGGGGAAGGGGCTGGCATCGGTTTGGGATTCGCTGATGTGTTCGCTTTGGGCTTCGCCGAAGCTCATTTCGTTTGTTTTAACTTCGTTGAAGTCTGCGGTTTTCAGGCTGCCTGAATCGGCGTCGCTTGTTGTGGCGCTGCTTTTTTTGCGGGGGGATTTTTTTGGCGCAGGGGTGGACGCTGGTTCGATGTTTTGTGGGGATTGGGTTTCGGTTTCAGCAGAATTTGTTGCACCTGTTTCGGCTTTGTTGGCGCTTTCGGTTTTCAGGCTGCCTGAAAGTGGTCTGGCTTCGGCGGCTGGTGTTTCACTGTCTTTTGTTTCACTAGATTGCGCGGCTGGTGTTTCCACTTTATTGGCGTTCCCAGCTTGCAGGCTGCCTATTTGTTCAGGCGCGACTACTGGTGTTTCAGGCGCGGCTTCGTTTGCCAGAGATTTGTTGTCCATGGCGTTATGCTCAGTAGAAAGAGCAGGCGATGGCTGCGCTTCAACGGTTGGCGTTTGCGCGGAATGGCTTTCGCTGGTTTTTGCATCGCCAAAATTATCCGCATTGCCAAAATCGGTTTTACCCGTTTTCAGGTTGCCTGATGCTTCTTTGGATGGGGAGGGAGATTCAGACGTGGCTGTTTTTGCCGCTGCTGGTGTTTCGCTAACGGCAGGCGGCGGCTCTGGCGTTTTTGCTTGCGCTGCGGTTGCTGCTGTTGGCGCAGGGTTTGCGCTGGTGGTAACTTCGTTGGAATTCTCGGTTTTCAGGCTGCCTGAATGCGGCTGGGATTCGGCTGGCGCAGGATTGTTTGCAGGATGGCTGGGCTGTGCAATGTTTTGCGGCGTAATTGTTTGCGGCGCAGCGGTTGCTTGCGTTTTCAGGCTGCCTACATTGTGCGCGGCAGGCTCGTGCATTTGTGTATTTTCAATCGCGGCGTTGGTCGGCACGTTCTCGGCGGCAAACGGCGCAAAAGCAAGCATCCGCAGCAGCGTCATCACAAAGCCTGCGTATTCATCGGGCGCGAGTGGCAAATCTTGCTTGCCGTGCAGCGCGCATTGGTAATAAAGCTGGATTTGTTCACCGTTAAACGCGCGAGCAAGGGCGTGCAAACGGTCGTATTCGGGGTCATCGGCGGGGATGGTGGTGGGCACGGTTTGCAGCAGGGCGATGCGTTGCAACAGCAGGGCAAGCTCGTTTAACACGCTGTCAAAACCGAGTGCTTGGCTGTGCATTTCGCTGGCTTTGGCGATGAGTGCCGCGCCGTTTTTTTGCGACAAAATTTCCAGCAGTTCAAACAGATAGCGATTGTCCACCGCGCCTATCATATTGCGCACATCGGCTTCTTGCACGCTGCCCGAGCCCATGGCGATGGCTTGGTCCAGCAGGCTGAGGGCATCGCGCATAGAGCCTTGCGCGGCGCGCCCCAGCAGGGTGAGCGCGGCAGGTTCGTAGGCGATTTGTTCCACATCCAAAACGTGCGCCAAATGCTCAGACACTTGCTGCGCGGTCATATTGCGTAAAACAAATTGTAAACAACGGCTTAACACCGTAATCGGCACTTTGTGCGGGTCGGTGGTGGCAAGGATAAATTTGACGTGCTCGGGCGGTTCTTCCAGCGTTTTAAGCATGGCGTTGAACGCAGATTTAGACAGCATGTGCACTTCGTCAATGATGTAAACCTTGTATTTGCCCGCCGTGGGCGCGTATTGCGCGTTTTCCAGCACTTCGCGGATGTTGTCTATGCCCGTGTTGCTGGCGGCATCAATTTCCAGCAAGTCCACAAATCGTCCCGCATCAATGGCTTGGCAAGTGGCGCATTGCCCGCAGGGTTCGCCGTGTTGGGCGTTTTCGCAGTTCAGGCTTTTGGCGAGGATGCGGGCGATGGTGGTTTTGCCTACGCCGCGCGTGCCTGTGAGCAAGTAGGCGTGGTGCAAACGCCCGTTGGCAAGGGCGTTTTGCAGGGCTTTGACAACGTGTTGTTGCCCCACGAGGTCGGCGAAGGTTTTGGGTCGCCATTTGCGGGCGAGAACTTGGTAGGTCATGGCTGGGAGATTTGTTAAGAAAATGGGGCGAATTTTAGCATATTTGGCAGCCTGAAATTTTGGCGCGCTTGGTATGCGGGTTACAAAAAAGGGCAGTTTGTTGCGGGCGATGGGTGTGATGGGTTTTTTCAGGCTGCCTTAGGTGTTTTGGTAAATATTTGTTTTTAATGTATTTATGCGCATGATGATGTTTGCACGATAAAGCACGGCGATTTTCAGGCTGCCTTGTGCTAACGGGCGTGGTTTCGCGGTTTAATGTAAAACTGTGTTAGTTTTTGAAACAATTGGCACGGTAAATGCTGAATATCTCGTAACTAGATTTTTTATCCTAAACTGATTTTTTGCCATGTGGCACAAGGAGGCTGCGATGAAAAAATTATGCTTAGCTTTGGTTTTGATGACGAGCATCAATGCTGCTTGGGCGGTGGATTCTGCGGTGCAACTGGGCTCATTTAGAGAGATGGATTATGCGCAAAAAATGGTGGCAAAAGCTGCTTTGGCGGGCGTGAGCGCTTCGGTGAAAGAAGCGAAAATGGCTGATGGCACGCCCATCTATCATGTGCGCACGCCGCGTATGGAACGCCAGCAAGCGGAGGAGACCGTGGAGCGTTTGCGCAAAAACCAAATTGATGATTGCTTGATTTTGAATAATTGAGTTTACTTTTGATGGGGTTTCAGGCTGCTTGTTTGTGAGAGTTCGGGCAGTCTGAAATTTTTTACAAGGACAGGTTTGATGCCTGTCCTTTTTTTGTGGCGATTAGGATTGTTGCGTGCAAAAGGCAGCCTGAAAATTCGTAGATTCGTTTTAGTTTCGCAGAAGCTCGTAAACTCGCTTTCAGGCTGCCTTTTGTTGATTGGGCGCGCTCAATCCCATTGTGCAACCACAGGTGCATGGTCGCTGGGGCGTTCTTGGGCGCGGGCTTCGGTGTCAACGGTTACGCTGCGCAGGCTGTCGCGCAGGGCAGGGCTAATCAGCAGGTGATCAATGCGCAGCCCCAAGCCTTTGGCGAACATTGCGCCGCGGTAGTCCCACCATGTGTAGTGCGCGCCGGTGGGGTGGATGTGCCGCAATGCGTCATGCAGCCCGAGATTGAGCAGGTTGGCGAACCATTGGCGTTCTTCGCTAGAACAAAGAATTTTCTCGTGCCAACGTTTAGCATCGTACACATCATCATCGCGGGGGGCGATGTTGAAGTCGCCCAGCAGCACGAGCTTGGGGTATTGGGCGAGTTGGTCGCGCACATAGTCGGCAAGCGCGGCAAACCAGTGGCGTTTGTAGGCAAACTTGGGACTATCTAGCGCTTCGCCGTTCACGCAGTAAACATTAATCACGCGGATGCCGTTGATGGTGGCGGCGATCACGCGCTGTTGCGGGTCGTCGGGCATTTGCGGTAGCCCTGTTTGCACGTCGTGCAGTTCGTGGCGGCTGATGATGGCAACGCCGTTATAGGTTTTTTGCCCTGCCCATGCGGTGTGCCAGCCCATCATGCGAAAGGCGGCGGCAGGGTATTTGTCTTGTTCCAGTTTCAGCTCTTGCAGCACCAAAATATCGGGCTGGTGTTGCGCGAGCCAGTCGCTCACTTGCGGCAGGCGCACGTTAAGCGAATTGACGTTCCATGTGGCGATTTTCATGCGATGTTCCGATTTTGATAACACTTAGGCAGCCTGAAAACGAGAAAATGGTTTTCAGGCTGCCTGTTGCGTTGTTTACCGATGGTTATGCGCCTGCGGCTCGTGCGGCGTTTTGGTCGGGGTTAATCAGAATTTCTACGCGGCGGTTTTGCGCGCGACCTGCTTCGGTGCTGTTATCGGCAACAGGTTGGCGCGAGCCTTGACCTGATACGCTCATGCGGTTAGCAGCCACGCCATGTTGGTTCAGATAGTTGGCAACGGATTGGGCGCGGTTGGCAGACAATGGGTTGTTGATGCTGTCGTTGCCTGTGTTGTCGGTATGACCCACGATGGTGATGGTGGTGTCGGTGTAGGTTGCCAGCGTTTGCGCGGCTTGGCTCAACGAGTTTTGCGCTTGGGCAGATAGCGCAGCGCTGTTGGTGGCGAAGGTTACGGCGGCGGGCATGGTTAATTTGATTTGGTCGCCTTGGCGATCCACGGCTACGCCTGAGCCTTGCAGTTGCTCGCGCAATTTTTTCTCTTGGTAATCCATGTAGCCGCCCACGCCTGCGCCCACTGCGCCGCAAGCCAAGGCAGAGTTGCGCGCGCCTTTGCCGCCGTGGGTTAATGCGCCCACGATGCCGCAGGTGGCTGCGCCGCCCAAGCCGTAAAGCGCGGTTTTGCTAATTTTGTTTTGCCCTGTGGTGGCATCGGTTACGCAGCCGCTTAATGCGAGCGCGGCGGTGAGGGCGGCGAGTGTGGTGGTTTTCATCAGTTTCATGTGCGTTTCCTTGTTAAAGGGTTGATGGGCGGCGAACCCAGTTTCAGGCTGCCTGAAAAAGTAATCGCGCAATATACCGATGTTCTTACAGAAAAACCAGTTGGCTTAACGAGAAATTACGCTTGGTGGTGGGAGTTTTACCGTTTGGCGGGCTTGAAATATACAAGGCAGCCTGAAAACGCATGAGCATAAAGCTGCGTTTCAGTCTGCCTTGCCCCACATCTGCTCGCGCGAAAACAGCAACAGCAACACCACGCCGATGCTGGTGGCGGCGAGCATCGTGCCTGCCATAATCAACACCGTGCCGTTGTGCAAAAAGGCAACCGAAAAGCCCGCCAGCGAGCCAATCAACGATTGCATTGCCGATAGCGCGGCGTTGGCACTGCCTGCGATTTCGGGCTTGAAGTTGCTCATAAACAATGCTTGCGTGTTGGCGGCGATTAAGCCCTGCGTGCCCACCGACACCATCACCAGCGGAACCAGCAACGCCAGCGGCGGCTGCCCAAACCACAATACGCTCACCACCAAAGCGATGTTGGCGCAGGTTTGCAGGGCGATGCCGATTTTAAGCAAATCGCGGCTGTGCCAATCGTGGCGCAAACCAAACGCGGTTAAGCGGTTGCACAGCATCATGGTTACGATGTTGCAGCCGAACACCCATGCATATTGGTGCGGCGTGAGCTTGTATAACTCCATGTAAACAAACGGTGATTCGCTTAAAAACGCCATCATGGATGAAAACGAAGCGGCTTGGTAAAACAAAAAACCGAGCGCAGGCAGCGTGGCGAGCACTTGGCGATAACGGCTGCTGATTTGTTTGATGTGCGACAGGCGCAGCGGTTCGGCGGATTTGTGCTTAGGCAAAAAGCGAAACAGCAGCGCGAATACAATGGAAGCGTATATCAGCAAAAAGGCGAACACGCTGCGCCAGCCAAAAAGCGATTGCAGCGCCGAGCCTAGCATGGGCACAACCAGCGGCGCCATCATCAAAATGATGCCGATTAGGGCAAACATTTGCGCCGCTTCTTTGCCGTGATAGTTGTCGCGCACCAACGCGCCCACCACCACGGCAGACATCCCTGCGCCTAAGGCCTGCACCACGCGCAATGCCATCAGCTGCTCAGCGCTTTGCACAAAAACCAGCCCCGCGCAGCCGATAAGGAAAATGGTTAAGCCAAACAGGGCGATGTTGCGCCTGCCTTTGATGTCCGACAGCGAGCCGCCGAGAATTTGCCCTGCGGCAACGCCAAACATAAACGTGCTCAGGCTTTTTTCAATTTGGTGAATGTCGGCTTGCAGGGCGACGGCGATTTTGGGTAACGAGGGCAAATAGGCATCAATGGAGAGCGGCATGATGGCGATGAGCATTGCCATTAAAAACGCCATTTGCTTGGTGGATAGGGGAGGGCGGGCTGTTTGCATGATTGTGAACGGGTAAAAGGGCATTCAGGCAGCCTGAAACCGCAGATAAGGTTTTCAGGCTGCCTGAAAGGTTGTAAGAATGAGGCGGATTATACGCTTGGGGCGGGGAAAGCTCAAACGGGAGAACGGTTTATCGGCGCGACAAGCGTCTGTTGTTTATTCGCCTTTGACCGCCGCCAACACCGCTTCGGCATGCCCCGCCACTTTCACCTTGCGCCATTCGTGCGCGATATTGCCTGCGGCATCCAACACAAAAGTGCTGCGCTCAATGCCAAGGTGTTCTTTGCCGTAGAGTTTTTTCAATTTCAACACGCCAAATTGTTGGCACACCGTTTCATCGGCATCGCTGAGCAAGGGGAAGGCAAAGCCTTGCTTGGCGCAGAAATTTTGGTGGGTTTTCACGCTGTCGCGCGAAATGCCGACCACGGTGTAGTCCAAGGCTTGAAATTCGGGCAGCAGGCGGTTGAAGTCTAGACCTTCGGTGGTGCAACCTGCGGTGTGGTCTTTGGGATAGAAATAGACGATGAGCGGCAGATGTTCTTGGCTGTGGAAAATATCGCCGTTGGAAGAGGGGAGCGAGAATTGGGGCATGATGGGCTTTCGGGGTTAGGGTTGGTGTTGCGCTGAACAGCGTTTTCAGGCTGCCATTAAGCGCGATGGATAAGGCAACCTGAAAACAGATTAAACGATGGTAAACATGGCAAACAAACTTTCAGGCTGCCTTTGGGCGTGATGGAAGGACTCTTTATATCTTGCATACAAGATTTTCAGGCTGCCCCAACGCATTAAGGCAGCCTGAAAACGGTTTTAAACGGATTACAAGATATTCAAATCTGAAACGCGGTCATACATTTGACCAGGCTCTTTGCCTTCTTCCCACAAGGTGATTTTCAGGCGCAAGTCGCTAGCAGATTCGGCTTGGCGCAAGGCTTCGTCTAATGTGATGCGCCCTGCGGTGTAGAGTTTGAACAAGTCTTGGTCAAACGTTTGCATGCCTTCGGATTGCGAACGCTCAATCAAGCGCATCATCTCAATCAACTCACCTTTCATCATATAGTCTGCCATGGCAGGCGAGTTAATCAGCAAGTCCACAATCGCAGTTCGTCCGCCTTCAATCAAGCGCGCCAAGCGTTGTCCAATGATGCCAACCACGTTGAGCGACAAGTCCAACAACACTTGTTTGTGCTGCTCTTCGGGGTAGAAGTTCATGATACGTTCCACCGCCTGCACGGCATTGTTCGCGTGGATGGTGAAGAATACCAAGTGGCCTGTTTGCGCCAATTGCAAGGCGTATTCCATCGTGTGTTCGTTACGCACCTCACCCACGCAGACCACATCAGGCGCTTGACGCATCGCAGATTGCACCGCCATAGACCAAGAGTTGGTGTCAATGCCCAATTCGCGTTGGGTAAAAATGCTTTTGATTGGCGTGTGGATGTATTCCACAGGGTCTTCAATGGTAACGATATGACCTGCGGCGTGTTTATTGCGCCAGTCTAGCATCGCTGCCATGGAAGTGGATTTACCCGAACCCGTTGCCCCTGCCAAAATAATCAAACCGCGCGGTTGCATAGCGAGTTCTTTTAAGCCTTGTGGCAGTTTCAAATCGTCCACCGTTAAGATTTTGGTGGTGATGCGCCGCCAAACCATGCCAACGTGCCCTTGCTCGTGATACGCGTTCACACGATAGCGCACGCCTGTGGCAGAAGTAACCGAATAGTTCAGTTCCAATTCTTCTTCAAAGCGGATACGTTGTTCGTCGCTCATGGTGGAATACACCAAAACTTCGGTGTCTTGCGGCGTGAGCGGTTTCAGCGGAACAGGCGTTAGCTCGCCATTGATTTTGAATGATGGCGGAAAGTTCACGCTGATGAAAATATCGGAAGCCAAGCGTTTTTCGCATTCGGCAGACATTTTTTCCAACAAAGGATGCAACGCAGGTTTTTCTTTTTTCGCCATCACGCTGGCAACGGTTTTTTCAGATGTGGTTTTAGGCGCAGCTTGGGGCTTGGCTTGGTAATCGGTTACAAAGCCTTCCAATAAATTGGCTAAGCCAGCATTTGGGTTGTTTTGTTCTGACATGGTGGACTCTCTTTATGTTGGTTACACAATCATATCGGGGTTTTGCGCTTTGGCGCGGGCATCGGCGAGCGATACGATGTTGCGGCGAACCAAGTCTTGCAAGCATTGGTCAAGCGTTTGCATCCCGAAGTTTTGACCTGTTTGGATAGAAGATTGCATTTGGGCAATTTTGTTTTCACGAATCAAGTTACGAATCGCAGGGGTGGAAACCATGATTTCATGCGCGGCAACACGACCTTTGCCGTCTTTGGTTTTCAGCAGCGTTTGCGCGATTACGGCACGCAGCGATTCGGACAACATGGAGCGCACCATCTCTTTTTCGGCGGCGGGGAACACGTCAATAATACGGTCAATGGTTTTGGCGGCGGATGTGGTGTGCAAGGTGCCAAATACCAAGTGCCCCGTTTCGGCGGCGGTCAATGCCAAACCGATGGTTTCGGGGTCACGCATCTCGCCCACCAGAATAATATCGGGGTCTTCACGCAAGGCAGAGCGCAGGGCGTTGGCAAAGCTGAGGGTGTCTTCGCCCAATTCGCGTTGGTTTACCAAGCATTTTTTGGATTGGTGCACAAACTCAATCGGGTCTTCAATGGTGAGAATGTGTGCGGCGTGGTTGTCGTTTACATAATCCATCATGGCGGCAAGCGTGGTGGATTTGCCTGAGCCTGTTGGCCCTGTTACCAACACCAAGCCGCGTGGGTTGTCGGCAATTTTTTGGAAAATGCGCGGCGCTTTGAGCTCTTCCAACGTCAATACTTTGCTGGGAATGGTACGCAACACGGCGGCTGGCCCGCGGTTGGTGTTAAATGCGTTTACACGAAAGCGAGCGATATTGGGCAGTTCAAATGAAAAGTCGGTTTCTAGGTTTTGTTGATAGTTTTTGCGTTGCAAGTCGTTCATGATGGAGCTAATCATCGTGCCGACTTCGTCTGCATTCATTTCGGGCAAATTGATGCGGCGGATGTCGCCGTTTACGCGAATCATGGGAGGCAGACCTGAGGAGATGTGTAAGTCTGATGCTTTGTTTTTCACGCCAAATGCGAGAAGGTCGGTAATCTGCATAGCTGTGCTCATAATGATGCCTTTGCAAAAGTTGATTAAATAAATGGCGTATTTTAAAGAAATTTTAGGCAGCCTGAAAGCAAATGTTAAGAAAGGTTGGGATTTTGTTGTATTTCAGGCTGCCTATGGTTAAGATTTACAGACAATGCGAAATGAAAGGCAGTATCACAAGGCTGCCAAATCGTTTACACTTATGCCCTAGTTTTCAGGCTGCCCCAAGCCTTTTATTTTTGGGCGGTCTTAACACAGATAATTTTTAATATAAACAGGGAAACCAATTATGAAACTGTTTTACACCATAATTAAACTGGTTATTTTGGCAATTTTGCTGGTGTTTGCTTTGATTAACACCGCCAAAGTGCAATTTTTTTATCTGCCCAGCGAGTTTGTTGAGCTGCCGTTGATTGTGATTTTGTTTGGCGCGTTTGTGGCGGGGGCGTTGTTTGGTTTGTTTGCGCTGTTTGGGCGCTTGATTCATTTGCGCAACGAGAATGCGCGTTTGCGTGCCGAAGTGCAAAAAAATGCGCGTTTGGCAACGCAAGATATTGCTGCGCCCGCGCCGATTAACGTAGCCAAAAAATAAGGCAAAACATGGAAAACACTGACCTACTTTGGTGGATGCTGATTCCGATTATCTTGCTGCCCGTGTTTTTTGGGATGGGCTGGTTTGCTGCGCGGATAGACATGAAAACCGTGCTCAAACAGGCAAAAACCGTGCCCGCAGGCTTTTACGCCAGCTTGGATGCGCTGGTGGACAAAAACACGGGGCGGGCGGCGCACAATCTTGCCGAAGTGATTGACCAGCAACAAAATTCGTATGATTTAAACCTAACGCTGGGCAAGCTTTATCGCCAGCGTGGCGAAAACGACAAAGCCATCGCCATGCACAAAGCCTTGCTGGATTCGCCCGACACGGTGGGCGACAAGCGCACGCGCGTGTTATACGAGCTGGGTTTGAACTATCAAAGCGCGGGCTTGGTGGACAGAGCCGAGCAAATTTTCTTGGAATTACAGCAGGGCAACATGGCAAAGCAAGCCAATGAAGTGCTGCTCAATATTTATCAGCAAGACCGCGATTGGGAGCAAGCCATCGCCACCGCGCAGCTTTTGGCGCACGATGAGCAAACGTATCAGTTTGAAATGGCGCAGTTTTATTGCGAAATCGCGCAGGGCGAGTTGTTTAAATCGCAGTTTGAACAAGCCCGCGAGCACGTTCAGGCGGCGTTGTCTGCCAACAAAAAATGCACCCGCGCCAACATGATTTTGGGCGATATTGAGCAAAAGCAGGGGCATTTTCAGGCTGCCATTGATGCCTACACCGCGATTGAGAAGCAAAACCACGCTTATTTGAGCATGATAGGCGAGAAGTTGTATGACGCTTATGACGCGCTGGGCAAGGCGCAAGACGGCTTGGATGTGTTGATTGGCTACGCCAAAACGTTCCCGCAGTTGGATTTGAACAATGTGATTTACGAAAAATCGCTGCTGCTGTGGGGTGAGGAAAAAGCCAACCAAACAATGGTGGAGCTGGTGCGCGTGAAGCCCGATTTAAACGGGATGTATCGCTTGCTGGGCTTGCAAATGAGCGATTTGAACCCGCAATGGAAAGCCGATGCCGACATGATGCGCAATGTGATTGGGCGGCAAGTGCAGCGTAGTTGGATGTATCGCTGTCGCAACTGCCATTTCAAATCGCAAGTGTTTTTCTGGCATTGCCCCGCGTGCAACAAATGGGAAACGTTTACCCCGAATAAGATTGAAGTGTGATGGCGCATTATCGTTTTCAGGCTGCCTAGGTGGATAGGCAGCCTGAAAAGTATTTTAGGAAAGAGTATGTTTAAAAACAAACAACAATGGTTTGTGCTGGTGTTGATTGTGTTGCTGGCGATAGGCAAACAATGGCTGGCGAGTAGGCAAAGCCAACAGCCAAACGCGCCGCAAGTCAGCACAGCGCAAAGCCAGCCGCAGCCAAGTAGGGATACGCAAAGGCAGCCTGAAAAAGCCGCGCCGCCCGCTGTCAACTTTGTTCACATCTTGCAACAAGCCTATCAAAACCACCAAAGCGATTTGCAAATTCAAGGCAGCGGGCGCGTGATTAAAACCTTGCCCGATGACACGCAAGGCTCGCGCCATCAACGTTTTATTGTGAAACTCGCCAGCGGGCAAACGCTGCTGTTTGCCCACAATATAGACCTTGCGCCGAAAATTCGCGGTTTGAAAAAAGGCGACAGCATCGCGTTTAACGGCGAATACGAATGGAGCGAACAAGGCGGCGTTATCCATTGGACGCACAAAGACCCAAACGGTCGCCACGCCGCTGGTTGGCTGGAACACAATGGGCAGCGGTATGAATAGCGCAACCAATGTTTTAGCTTTGCAACTTCGCTGCGCTTTTCAGGCTGCCTTAATCGCCAGAGGTAGCCTGAAAAGCGTAGCAGAGTTGCGAAGCTAAAATTTATCCCAATCATCAGGGCGATGTTTTGCCGCTGCCCAGATAAACGCCAAATAAACCAAATAAGGCACAACCAACACCGCCGCAATCGCTTTTGCCAACGCGGGAAAAATCAGATTCAGCACATACAACGCGCCGCCCACTGCCATCATGATGAGCCACGCGGGCGAAGAGGGGTCTTGACCTGTCATGTACTCAAAGTATTCTTCCCGCTCAAATCGCTCGCGTAGCCAGTTTTTTAAGTCGTCCAACATTTCTCCCTCCTTAAATACGTTTTCAGGCTGCCTCTCGTATTTTACCCCCTATTAGGCAGCCTTGCCCCTTTGTCCAAATCTTTGATTTGGGTATAAGTGAGCATCTAAATCTTTGATTTAGCCATGCGAACTTATGCAAAGCCAAAGGGGTATATCGCAGCGCAACGCGCAAGATTGAAAGCCCATCCCATGCCCCAAACCGCCCAAATCATCACCAGCTACGGCAGGCGCTACATCGTCCGCACCGCCAACCAGCAAACCTACGAAGCCAGCACGCGCAGCAAACGCACCGATTATGCCTGCGGCGATTGGGTGAACATCCAAATCATCAACGGCGAGCAAGCCGTGATTGAAAGCGTGCAACCGCGCCAAAGCCTGCTTTATCGCCAAGACGCATGGAAATCCAAGCTCATCGCCGCCAATGTAAGCCAGCTGCTGATTGTTATCGCTGCCGAGCCCAGCCCCAGCGAAGCCCTGCTGCAACGCGCGCTGATTGCCGCCGAAGCCGCTCACATCCATCCCGTGATTGTTATCAACAAAGCCGATTTGCCCAGCACCGCCGCGCTGCAAGAAAAATTATCGTTTTACGAAAAATTAGGCTACGAAATCATCATATTAAGCGCATTGGGCAACGTGGATATTCTGCGCGACAAGCTGCGCGGCGAAACCAATATCTTGCTCGGGCAAAGCGGCATGGGCAAATCCACGCTCACCAACGCGCTGCTGGGCGAAACCCTTGCCCGCACGCAAACCATTTCCGCCGCGCTGGATTCGGGCAAACACACCACCACCCACGCGCAACTGTATGATTTGGATGGCGACACCAAGCTGATTGACAGCCCCGGCTTGCAAGAATTTGGGCTGCACCATTTGGACGCCGCCGATTTGCTGCGGTATTTTCCCGATTTGCGCCACCTGATTGGGCAATGCCGCTTTCACAACTGCACCCATCGCGCCGAACCCAACTGTGCGGTGAAAGCGGCGGCGGAACGCGGCGAAGTGTCGGCGGAGCGCGTGGCGTTGCTGCAAAAGATTACGGATGAATTGCTGCGCTGATGTGCGAAGCATAAAAGGCAGCCTGAAAACGTAATTGGGCGTTTGGCTGCCTTTGGACTTTTGCAAAGGGTTTGGCTTATTCAATGTGCTATTTGGCGACGAGCCGTCGCTGCTCCATTTTGCTGCGGGCGTTGTCTAGGCTTTCGTGTACCACAAAAAAGGCAGCCTGAAAACGAGCGTGAACCCGTTTTTAGGCTGCCTTTTGCGTGGCGGATTGGCGGGCGTGGGTTTACATCAAACCTCTGCCAGCCGCTTCAACACTTCCTCGCGCCCCAGCATGGCGAGCACCGCGTCCACGCTGGGGGTTTTGGCGGTGCCGCACACGGCAAGGCGCAGCGGCATGCCCAGTTTGCCCATTTTGATGCCTTCGGCTTCGCAGAAGGGGGCGAACAGGGCGTGGATGCCTTCGGCTGTCCAGTCGGCTTCGGGCAGGGCAGCGAGCTGGGTGGCAAAGCGGCGCATACGGGCGGGCGCGTCGGCATCCCAATGCTTGGCAAGGTCGGCTTCGGCGGGCGTGGCTTTGGCGTAGAAATAGGCGCATTCGCTGGCGAGCGCGTTCAAATCTTGGGCGCGGTCTTTCACCAGCGCGATAACGTCTGCCAGTTTTAGGCTGCCTGAAACGTGGATACCTTGTTGCGCCAAGCGTGGGGCGACCAAGTCGGCTAGACGTTGGTTGTCGGCGGCTTTGATGTGTTCGCCGTTTATCCACATTAGTTTTTTGCCGTCCATGCGGCTGGGCGATGCGGATACGTCTTTTAAATCAAACCATTGCACAAATTGTTCCATGCTGAAAAATTCGTCGTCGCCGTGCGCCCAGCCCAGCCGCGCGAGGTAGTTCAGCATGGCTTCGGGCAGGATGCCCATGTCGGCAAATTCGGTGATGGCAACGGTGTCGCCGCTGCGTTTGGAGATTTTTTTGCCTTGCTCGTTCAAAATCATGGGCAGGTGCGCGTATTGCGGTGGTGTTGCGCCTAACGCTTTGAAGATGTTGATTTGTTTGGGGGTGTTATTTACATGGTCGTCGCCGCGAATCACATGGGTGATGCCCATGTCAAAATCGTCCACCACCACGCAGAAGTTGTAGGTGGGCGTGCCATCGGCGCGGGCGATAATCAGGTCGTCGAGCGCGGCGTTGGGGATGCTGATGTCGCCTTTTACGGCGTCGTGCCATGTGGTTGCGCCATCTAGCGGGTTTTTGAAGCGGACAACGGGTTGGATGTCGGCGGGGATGGGCGGCAGGGTTTTGCCTGCTTCGGGTCGCCAGCGGCGGTCGTAGGTGGCGGTGCCTTCGCGCTCGGCTTTTTCGCGCATGGCGGCGAGTTCTTCTTTGCTGCAATAGCAGTAATAGGCGTGTCCGCTGGCAAGCAGTTGTTGGATAAGCTCTTTGTAGCGCGGGAAGTTTTGGGTTTGATAGACGATGTTATCGCGGTTGTCGGCGTGCAGCCCTACCCAGTCCATGCCTTGTAGGATGATTTGCACGCTTTCGGCGGTGGAGCGTTCTAGGTCGGTGTCTTCAATGCGCAGCAGAAATTCGCCGCCGTGGTGTTTGGCAAACGCCCACGAATACAGTGCGGTGCGCACGCCGCCGATGTGCAGATAGCCGGTAGGGCTGGGGGCGAAACGAGTTTTGATGGTCATAATGGGCTTTCGTTGTGTGATTGGGAAAGGGTGGGGATTTTACTGTTTTCAGGCTGCCTGAAAAAGGGGGGATGGCGTAGGAATGGGTGGTTAAGGCAGCCTGAATGGAGTGGCGACGGCTCGTCGCCAAATGGTTATATGGAAAAGGAGACGTTGCTTGGTGGTCATGTCGGCAAGCTGTTGATGCTCCATTGTTGGCGCGGTGGTTGGGCTTTTCAGGCTGCCTTAATCTTCCGCCCACGGGTCTTCGCGGCGTTGGCGTTTGACTAGGATGCGTACTGCGCCATCGTTGCCTTTGCGCGGTTCGCAGTAGGCGAGCACATCGGGGTGCGCCATCAGCCAGCGGCGCACCAGATTTTTCAGCACGGGGGTGTAGCCCGATGAGCCTAAGCCGCTGCCGTGGATGATTTCGCCGCACACGCCGCGCCGTTTCACAAATTCTATAAATTCGTTGAGCACTTGCTGGGCTTCTTCTTGCGTGTAGCCGTGCAAATCTACATCGGCGACCACTTCGTAATGCCCGTTTTGCAGGCGTTTGATGTCGTTTGCGCCTTGCCCGTTTTTGCTGAATGTGGCGGGGATTTCTAGGTGGATGCCTTCGCCCACATAAAAATAGTTGTCTTCGCCCAAGTCGTCTGCCTGCTGGCGCGACTTGATGGCTTTTTTGCTGGCGGGGGCGACGTATTGATTGGTGTTTTTAATCGGGGTTACGTCTTTCATCAGCTCGCTAAAATTGATTTCCGCTTCTTGCGCGGCTTGCTGCTTGGCTTGCGCTTCGGTGGCGCGGCGTTTAGCGGTTTGTTGTTGGGCTTGTTTGTGCAGGGCTTTGAGTTGGTCTTGGTAGTTCATGGTGGGACTTTCGGGGATGGGTTAAGGCAGCCTGAAAATGGGTAAAGCGGTTTTCGCTGCGCAGAAGCTCGTCAACTCGTTTTCAGGCTGCCTTTCGCACCAGCATCACGCCGCTTTCAATATGCGGGGTAAACGGAAACTGGTCAAACAGCGCGGTGGCTTGGATGGCGTGGGTTTGCGTGAGCGTTTGCAAATTGGCGGCGAGCGTTTCGGGGTTGCACGACACATAAATAATGCGGTCAAACTGGGCAACGAGTTTCAGTGTTGCGCTGTCCACGCCTGCGCGCGGCGGGTCAATAAAAATAGTGGAAAAATCGTAATCTGCCAGCGCGATGCCGCTTTCGGCTAAACGGCGAAATGTGCGGCAGCCTGAAAACGCTGCGGTGAACTCTTCGGCGGATAAACGGGCGATTTTGATGTTGTCAGCTTGGTTGTGCGCGATATTCCATTGCGCGGCGGCAACGGAGGTTTTGGACACTTCGGTGGCCAGCACGCGGCGAAAGTGGCGCGACAAGGGCAGCGTGAAATTGCCGTTGCCGCAATACAGTTCCAGCAAATCGCCACCCGCGCCTTGCGCTTGTTGGCACGCCCACGCCAGCATTTTTTCGCACACGACGGCATTGGGCTGGGTGAAGCTGCCTTCGTATTGGCGATAGGCGTAGCTTTGCCCGTTTACCGCCAGCCGCTCGGTTACAAAGTCTTGGCTGAGCACGATTTTTTGCCCTTTGCTGCGCCCGATGATGTGGATGTTCAAATCTTGCGCCAGCGCGCGGGCAGCGGTTTGCCAGTCGTCGTCCAGCTTGCGGTGATAAATCAGCGTTACCAGCATTTCGCCGCTGAGCGTGGCGAGAAATTCGCATTGGTAGAGCCGCGTGTGCAGCGCGGGGCAGCCTGAAATGCGGTGGAGCAGGCGGGGCATCAGCGCGGTGATGCTGCTGTGGGCAGCCTGAAAATGGGTGAGCTTAATCAGCGATGCGCTGGACGCTTTTTGCCCGTGGGCAAACATGGCGTAGTTGATTTGGTCGCTGTCGTGCCAAATGCGGAACTCGGCGCGCATGCGGTAGCCTTGCTCGGGCGAGGGGAACACTTGCGGCGCGGGTGCAGCAAAAGGAGCGAGTAGGGCGGTGAGGCGTTGGGTTTTTTCGGCAAGTTGGGCGGTGTAGGGCATGGTGGTGGGCATGTGGGTAAACAAAAAAGGCAGCCTGAAAATAGCTTAAACGGCGTTTTCAGCCTTGCGCATTGCGCTGCGGCATACCCCTTTATACCCAAATCAAAGATTTGGACAAAGGGGCAAGGCTGCCTTAAATTATAAGCGTTAAGCCATGTAAACAAAACCAACACGGCGATTTAAATCCTAGAACCTGTTCAAAATCCCTGCGCGGCTGCCACTAACGCATCTTGGCTGCATGACTGCGTTGCAAAACTTGGCAATAGTCTCGCTATTGCCTGCGTTTTGCGCCTTGTCCTGCAACCAATCTGCATCAGCGGACAGCTCGTGCAGAGACTTTGAACAGGTTCTTAACTCATTAAGCGACTAAGTTTACAAAACTTGATGCGCGACATATTTTTCCATTTTAAACAGGCGTAGCATTACGCTATCAGAAATTGTGAAATTTAACTTCAAAAGGTTTGTTTAACCACGTAGCCCACAAAGCTGCATTTTTTAGGAGTATTTATCCATGTCTCCCATTACGCACGGTCCACTGGACAGCATTTGGCTGTCGGCATTGGTGGCAGCGATTCCTATCGTATTGTTTTTGCTCGGCTTAACCGTGTTAAAACTCAAAGGCTTGCATGCCGCCATGCTCACCTTGGTGGCAACGCTGGTGCTGTCGTTTTATCCGTTTAACCTGCCTTTTGCCAAAGCGTTTGCCGCCGTGGCATCGGGCTTTTTGGCAGGCTTTTGGCCCATTGGCTACATCATCATCATGGCGATGTGGCTTTACCGCTTAACCGTTGCCACAGGCAAAATTGAAGTCATCAAAGGCTCGCTTACCATGGTTTCTGCCGACCAACGCATTCAATTGTTGCTGATTGGTTTTTGCTTTGGCGCGTTTTTGGAAGGCGCGGCGGGCTTTGGCGTGCCGATTGCCATTTGTAGCGTGATGCTGGCGGCGCTGGGCTTTAATCCATTGCAAGCGGCGATGCTGTGCTTGGTGGCAAACGCTGCCGCAGGCGCGTGGGGTGCGATTGGTATTCCTGTGGCGATTGTGGATACGCTTAAAGGACTGGATGGCGTAACTGCGTTGGGCGTTTCTCGCGCTACTAACACCACTTTACCGATTGTTGCCGCCAGCGTGCCTTTCTTGCTGGTGTGGATTTTGGATGGCATCAAAGGCGTGAAAGAAGTTTTGCCTGCTTTGTTGGTTACTTCTGTGGTGTTTACCGTGTCGCAAATGGCTGTGAGCTATTTCTTGGGCCCTGAATTGGTGGATATTGTTCCTCCATTGCTCTCTTTGGCTGCTTTGGCTGGGCTGTGCACCCAATGGAAACCGAAAAACATTTTCCGTTTGGTGGCAGAAGACGAAAACAGCAAAGCAAAATTTTCCGCAGGGCAAATCGTGGATGCTTGGATGCCGTTCGTGTTGCTGAGCATCACGGTGATTATTTGGAGCATGCCGTTCTTTAAAGAAGTATTTACCAAAGGCGCATTAACGTTCACCACCATTGCTTTGGATGTGATGCCCGGTGAAGGCGAAGAGCTAGTTAAGCTGGATTTGGGCAAAGCCACAGGCACAGCGATTTTGGTGGCAACGCTCATCAGCATCGCCATGAGCAGCAAAACCTTGTCGTTTGGCAAAGCGGTTGGCGTGTTAAAAGAAACGTTTAAATCGTTCTTAATCGCCATTATTACCATTTCTTGCATCTTGGCGATTGCCAAATTGATGACGTCCACAGGCATGACCAAAGTGTTGGGCGAAGCTATCGCCGAAACAGGCAAAATTTTCCCATTGCTGTCTCCCATCTTGGGCTGGGTTGGCGTGTTTATGACTGGATCGGTGGTGAACAACAACACCTTGTTTGCGGGCGTGCAAAGCACGGTGGCAGGCAAGCTGGGCATTGACCCCAATATGCTGGTGAGCGCTAACACCGCTGGCGGCGCGATGGGTAAACTGGTATCGCCCCAATCCATCACCATTGCCACAGGCGCGTTGGGCAAAACAGGCGAAGAATCTGCCGTGCTGAAATTGGTGCTGCGATACAGCCTTGCCTTGCTGGCGTTTGTTTGCGTGTGGACATTTATTCTATCGCTGGTGTTGGAGTCGGCAGCGCATTGATGCAAACATGATGTAAACAAAAGCACTCTGGTTAAACGGAGTGCTTTTTTGTTGGCGCGATAAGGCAGCCTGAAAACGGGGGAAGGGGTTTTAGCTTCGCAACTCCGCTTCGCTACGCAGGCTGCCTTTGCGTGTGGAAACTCAATGCTTGGCAGCCTGAAAATGTAAAAAGAGCCGAATCAATCGGCTCTTCTTTTAGCTTGGCTTATTTCCAATAATTATTCGCAGCGGCGACGGTTTGGAAATGGATGGCGATCACTTGGGATACCAGCGTTAAGCTGTCGGCATCGTTTTCGTACACAGGGCGCAATTTGCTGCGGATTTCGGGATCGGGCTGGGTGTATTTCACGCCCATGCGCGCCAGCTTGATGGCGAGTTCGTAGCCTTCTTGCGGCGTGTCGGTGATGAGCGAAGTGATCCATGGTTCCATGATTTTTCCTTGTTGTAGTGGTTTGAAAGGCGCGCATTGTAAAGAATTAGCAAGGGTGAAGCAAATGCAGAAAGGCAGCCTGAAAATGGGGGCAGGGCGTTTTGGCTTTGCTATGCGGGCGGCTTATGCCTTAAAATTTTGGTTTTATGCTCCAGCTGATGCGGGTGGGTAATCTGAGTGCTGTTGTTGTAAACATTTAGATTCAAGCCCCCAAGGCAGCCTGAAAGCCGCAAAACCTGTTTTCAGGCTGCCTTTTAGGCGGATTAGGGCAGCTTGCGTAGTGAAACTTCCCACCTAGAAAGCCTCCATGAACCCCGAAACCCTGTTCCCAAAAAAATCCATCCCCGAAAACACGCCGCCCGAACTTGCCGCTTTCAACAGCCCAAGCTACATAAACGCCCTTGCCGCCTTGGATTTAGCCGGCGAAACCTACGGCGACGCATCCTTGTTCAACACCGCCAAAGCCGTTCGCGCCAACCGCTATCTGTGGCAGGAATATCCCGAACTGCGCGGAGAATTTTGGCAAATCGGCAGCTCGGGGCAGGGCGATTTCTGGCTGCTGCGCCGCGACGGCAACATCTGCTGGTACGACCACGATTTAGGCGAAATCACCCCCACCGCCATCGACGATTTCGGCATCACCTTTGAACAGTTTTTGGAACTGTCCTGCTATCTCAACCAAGCATGGCAAGCCTTGGATGCCGATGAATACCATTTTGCCGTCCGCGAGCACAGGCAGGATTTCGCCAACGCGCTCAACCGCATCGCGCAAGGCTTGTTTGACCGCTATCCCTACAGCTATTTTGACTAACCGTTTTCAGGCTGCCTTGATGCCGTTTGAAGCGCCAAAGGCAGCCTGAAACCGCTTTTCAGGCTGCCTCTGCTATAATTTCACCCCTTGTTTTTACTCAAAATTTTACACGCCAAACCATGTCCCAGCCCGATTTAGACCAAACCCTTTGCAAAGACCGCCACTTTCTCCAACGCGCATTCAGGCAGCCTGAAAAGTTTGGCGGCATTGCCAGCGTGGAGCGCAAATACCAAAAATCCCACGATATTTTCTTAAAACGCCAAGCCGCGTTGCCCAAGCCCGAGTTTGATAACACCTTGCCCGTGCATGAGCGTTTGGACGACATCAAAACCGCCATTCAAAACAATCAAGTAACGATTATCTGCGGCGAAACGGGTTCGGGCAAAACTACCCAGTTGCCGAAAATCTGCCTGGAACTCGGACGCGGGGCGGCGGGGCTGATCGGGCATACCCAGCCGCGCCGTTTGGCCGCGCGTTCGGTGGCGGAGCGGATTGCCGAAGAGCTGAAATCGGAAATCGGCAGCGCGGTGGGCTATAAGGTGCGTTTTACCGACCACACCTCGCGCGATGCCTGCGTCAAGCTGATGACCGACGGCATCCTGCTGGCGGAAACGCAGACCGACCGTTATCTCGCCGCCTACGACACGATTATCATCGACGAAGCGCACGAACGCAGCCTGAACATCGATTTCCTGCTGGGCTACCTGAAACAGCTTCTGCCACGCCGCCCCGATTTAAAAGTCATCATCACCTCGGCAACCATAGACGCAGAACGCTTTTCCCAACACTTCAACGGCGCGCCGGTGCTGGAAGTGAGCGGGCGCACCTACCCCGTCGAAATCCTCTACCGCCCGCTGACCAGCAAAGACGAAGACGACGCAGAAGTGGAGCTGACCGACGCGATTGTCGATGCGGCGGACGAATTGGCGCGACACGGCGAAGGCGATATTTTGGTGTTCCTGCCGGGCGAACGCGAAATCCGCGAAGCCGCCGAAGCCCTGCGCAAATCCACACTGCGCCGCAACGACGAAATCCTGCCCCTGTTCGCACGCCTGTCGCACGCCGAGCAGCACAAAATTTTCCACCCTTCAGGCGCGAAACGCCGCATCGTGTTGGCGACCAACGTCGCCGAAACCTCGCTCACCGTGCCGGGCATCAAATACGTCATCGACACCGGCCTCGCGCGCGTCAAACGCTATTCCGCACGGGCAAAAGTGGAGCAGCTTCATGTCGAAAAAATCTCCCAAGCCGCCGCCCGCCAACGCTCCGGCCGCTGCGGACGCGTCTCCGCAGGCGTGTGTATCCGACTGTTTTCAGAAGAAGATTTCAACAGCCGCACCGAATTCACCGACCCCGAAATCGTCCGCAGCAACCTCGCCGCCGTCATCCTGCGCATGGCAGCGTTGAAACTGGGCGACGTAGCAGCATTCCCGTTTTTAGAAATGCCCGATTCGCGGTATATCAATGATGGTTTTCAGGTGTTGTTGGAATTAGGGGCGGTGGAAGAAGCCGTCTGAACCGGGTGGGCGTACAAGGGAATCCTGTAAAATTGTCCCTTCCAAACAACCTTAAAGATTAATGAACGATTACGCTTTGTTTCAAAAAGCCAACCACACCTGCATTTGAAGTCTAATTTGAATACAGAGCAAATTTTGGAATCATAAATCATGAGTATTACGATTAATCAAATTGATATTTGGCGTAGTAGTGTGTCAGAAACTCCAAATCTAGAATTTAAAGAGGCAAAAAATCAGTATGATACAGAAAAACTACGTCGTTATTGTGTAGCAATCGCCAATGAAGGTGGCGGGTACTTGGTACTAGGCGTTGCAGATAAGCCTCCACGCCCAGTGGTAGGTAGCCAAGCATTTTCCGACACGCAAAATATTGCTGAAAAGTTATTTCAACATTTGGGCTTCCGTATAGATGTGGAGGAAATTTTCCACCCTGATGGCCGAGTTGTGGTATTCAGTATTCCGCCGCGCCCTAAAGGTACGGCGTATCACTGCAACGGTTCTTATCTGATGCGCTCGGGCGAGGAACTGGTACCAATGAGCGAAGATCAGTTGCGGAAAATATTTGCCGAAGGACAAGCTGATTGGTTGTCGCTTCCGGCACGCAAAGATGTATCCGCGCAAGAAGTGGTTCAACTTTTGGATACACAGACTTTTTTTGATTTATTGAAGCTTCCATATCCTACCGATCAAAAAGGAGTACTGGAGCGGTTACTGAGCGAATGCCTGATCGAGCGCGCCATATCGGGGTTTCATATCTTGAATATCGGTGCAATCTTATTGGCTAAAAGTTTGAGCAGTTTTCCTGGAATCAGCCGAAAAGCGTCACGTGTTATCGTTTACACAGGCGAATCAAAAATGCAGACCTCTTCCGATCAGTCCGGAGAAAAGGGATATGCGGTTGGCTTTACCGGCTTGGTTCAATATGTTATGGGCAAGCTACCACAGAACGAAGTTATCGAAAATGCCATCCGTAAAGAAGTCAAGCTGCTGCCAGAGGTGGTCATTCGTGAACTTTTAGCCAATGCTTTGATTCATCAGGATTTCAATTTAAGCGGCACCTCACCTATGGTGGAAATATTCAGCAACCGCGTAGAAATCTCAAACCCTGGCGAACCCATCGTACCTGTGGAACGTTTCATCGATGGCTATCAGTCACGCAATGAACGACTTGCCGATTTAATGCGCCGCTTTGGCATTTGCGAGGAAAAAAGCAGCGGCATAGACCGGGTGGTGGAGGCTATCGAATTAATGCAGCTGCCGGCTCCTGAATTTCTTGTCAGTCACAAGCGTACTATCGTGGTCATTCATGGTCATCGTAAGTTCCGCGATATGGATGGAGGCGATCGGATACGAGCCTGTTACCAACATTGTGTCTTGCAGTATGTGTTACGCAGACAAATGACCAATCAGTCCTTACGTGACAGATTTGGCCTGCCAGAAGGCAGCAGTAATACAGTATCGCAAATCATCACGGCAACGATTGAACAAGGCTTGGTCAAAAACGATCCGAATGCACCTGATTCACGCCGCTATGCACGATATATCCCGGCATGGGCATAAGTCATTTCATTGCAATTCGGTATATCAGGAAAAATCCAACAAAATTATTGATTTTAATAAAATTATTTATTTCATCGCTAATCCAAGGGGACAAGCCTAACCGTCTGAAACCTTCTCAAACAGCCTGAAAACAGAGTTTCTGTGAAGCTAAAACCGATAACTTAAATAAAATGAACGATACCCCTACCCAAAGCCGCTACCGCCTCACCCGCCTCGGCGAACAAATGGCGCGCCTGCCCATCGACCCGAAAATCGCGCGCATTTTGCTGGCGGCGAAGAAACACGACTGCATGGCGGAAATATTGGTGATTGCGTCCGCGCTGTCGATTCAAGACCCGCGCGAGCGGCCGCTGGAAGCGCGCGATGCCGCCGCCAAGGCGCACGAGCGTTTTACCGACAAGCAGTCCGATTTCCTTGCCTATCTGAACATTTGGGACAGCTTCCAGCGCGAGCGCGATAAAGGCTTGTCCAACAAGCAGTTGGTGCAGTGGTGCCGCCAATATTTCCTGTCGCACCTGCGGATGCGCGAGTGGCGCGAGCTGCACCACCAGCTTGCCCAAACCGCAATCGAAATGGGTTTGACCACCAAAGAAGCCGCTTTCAGACGACCTCCCGAAGTCAGGCAGCTCACGTCGTCTGAAAACCAAGGCGACCAAGACTTATCCGCCAAACTCAAACAAAAACAATTGGATAAGAAACAATACCGCGCCCAAATCCGTGCCGCCAAAGAAGCGGGCTACGAACAAATCCACCGCGCCCTGCTCACCGGCCTCATCGCCAACGTCGGCATGAAATCGCCCGACGGCAACGACTACACCGGCGCGCGCGGCAGCCGCTTCCACCTTTTCCCCGCCTCCGCCCTGTTCAAAGCCAAACCCAAATGGGTGATGGCGGCAGAACTCGTTGAAACGACAAAACTTTATGCCCGCGACGTGGCCGCCATCCAGCCCGAATGGATCGAGCAGGAAGCGCCGCACCTCGTCCGCTACCACTATTTCGAGCCGCACTGGGAACAAAAACGCGGCGAAGTCATCGCCAGCGAACGGGTAACGCTCTACGGCCTGACCGTCCTGCCGCGCCGCCCCGTGTCCTACGGCAGAATCGCCCCCGAAGAAGCGCGCGAAATCTTTATCCGCAGCGCGCTGGTGGCGCAGGAATGCGATTTGAAAGCGGACTTTTTTGTCCACAACAAAAAGCTGATTAAGGAAATTACCGAACTCGAACACAAATCGCGCAAGCAAGACGTGCTGGTCGATGATGAAGCCCTGTTTGCGTTTTATCACGAACGGCTGCCCGATTTTTATACGGCGGACGCAGTTTCAGACGGCCTGCACACCGAAAGCAGCCTGCACCCCCGAAGGCTACCTGAAAACCAACATGCCTGTTTCCCTGCTGGAACGTTAGTGCATACCGACAAAGGACCTGTGCCAATTGAACATATTCGTGTAGGCGACCATGTTTTGTCGCGTTCGGAATATGGCGGAACAGATGCGCCCACTGCCTACAAAACCGTTCTACGTGCTTTCTGCTCTGGAGAGAGCACGCTGGTTCGGTTGATGCTTTGCTCGGATAACCAAGATAGCAAACATCCGTCCCCTGTTTATCAAGCCTTAATGACGGCCAACCATCCTTTGTGGGATGCCGTTTTGCAAAAATGGAGGCCTGCTGCCGAGCTGGAAAAAGGTACTTTGCTGGCTTGCGCAAACGGTAACACTTTACGCGTGTTGTCGTTGGAACACTTTGAAAAATCTACGACCGATACCGTCATCTACAACCACCGTCTGACTGTTTCCGGTACTGAAATTGCCTATTACAGCGTTGGGAATACAGCAGGGCGTCCCATTCTATTACTGCATGGCGGCGGTGTGGATTCAGCACTGTTGTCTTGGCAAGAGGTCATGCAAAAATGGCAGGATGATGATTACTACCTGATCGCCCCCGATTGGCCTGGATATGGGGCAAGCGAGAAGCCTAATGTAAACTATTCAATTGACTATTATGAGCAATTCCTAAATCAACTAATAACTTCCCTAAATCTATCTAACCCCATATTGTGCGGCCTATCTATGGGTGGCGCTGTTGCATTGCAATATGCGCTGCACCATCCGCAGCAGGTGGAAAAACTGGTATTGCTCGCGCCATGGGGTATCAGTCGCAGTGTTCCATTGTCTGGTATTGGCAAATGGTATGCCAAATCGCGCCTAAACCGCTTGAGCTACCGTTTGTTCGCTAGTCGCTGGCTGACCCGCTATCTGATTGCCACTACGTTAATTGGCGACCCGCAACGTATCACACCCGAAACTGTTGATTCCGTACGCGCCGCTGCGTTGGATAAAGACGCGGGTAAAGCGTTCCAATCGTTCCAAATTAACGAAATCCGCGATAGCCAACAAATAGGCCGCCTGCTACCACAATTACCTTCGCTATCTATGCCTGTATTGTTAGTGCATGGAGAGAATGATCCAGGTGTACCACTATCAGATGCACAAGCTGCCGCCAGTAGCATTCCAAATTCACGGTTAGAAGTGTTTGGGCAACACAAGCACTGGGCACAAAAAGAAAGCCCGCAACGTTTTGCTGATTTGCTGCGAGATTTCTGCTGCCATGAGCAACCTTCCCCTGCCGTGTCGAAAGTGCCTGTTTATAATTTGGAAGTGGAAGATTTTCATACCTATTTCATCGGAGAACAAGCAATTTGGGTACACAACTGCGATATACAAATCCAGCCTGAAAAAACATTGTCAGACGCCCCCAAACCCGAACCCCTGCCCGAATACTGCCGCCCCAAAATCCGCATTGCAGACGATGCCGAACAGCGCGACCGCTTGTGCAGGCTGCTTGTTGCGCAAAACCAGTACGACTTGGCAACATGGGCGATGCAGTGCGTTCAACATATCCTGCCGTTGCTGCCCGATGCAGTAGAAGCAGACGCCGTTCACGACGCATTCGATTTGCTCAAACGTTGGCAAAACGGACAGGCAGACGTTACGCAACTGCGGCAGACAGGTTTTGCGCTGCACAAGCTGGCAAAAGAACAGCAAAATCCCGTTGCCACCGCCGTGTTACGTGCCGCAGGTCAGGCGGTCGGCGTCGGGCATATGAAGGAACACGCGCCCGTGTGCGGCGACTACGCCGTCAAAGCCGTGGGCTTGGCAAACGGTCAAAATCCGCAAGCCGTCAGCCAAGAGCGGCAGTGGCAGCTTGAACAATTGCAGCAAATCGCCGCACAACCAAGCAGCCTGCACCCGGAAAGGCTACCTGAAAACACAATCGGCACACTTTCAGACGACCCCAAACCCAAAAAGCAGCCTGCACCCCCAAAAGGCCGTCTGAAACCCCTCCCCCTCGCCGACATCCGCACCTTCCAAGCCTGGCTCAAAACCGCCGAGCGCGACAACCCGCGCCTGCTGTTCCTCAGCCGCGACGACCTCATGCAGCACGCCGCCGCGCACATCACCGAAGAACAATTCCCCAAACACTGGCAAACCGCAGACGGCAAATTCAAACTCAGCTACCGCTTCGAGCCGCACCACCCGCTCGACGGCGTTACCCTCACCCTGCCGCTCACCGTGCTCAACCGCATCAGCCCCGCCGCCCTCGAATGGCTCGTGCCCGGCATGATACGCGAAAAAATCCAGCTACAAATCAAAGCACTGCCCAAACAAATCCGCCGCATCTGCGTGCCCGTGCCCGAATTCATCACCCAATTTTTAAGCCAAAACCCCGACCGCAACGCCCCCATCCTGCCCCAACTCGCCCAAGCCATCGCCAAAACCGCAGGCGACATCCGCATACTGGAGCAAATCAACCAAGACGAATGGGCCGCGTTCAGGCTGCCCGAACACTGCTATTTCAACCTCCGCATCATCGACGACGGCGGACAAGAATTAGCCATGGGGCGCGATTTAATCCAAATCCAACAACAACTTGGCAAAGCCGCCGCCACCACCTTCCGCGACAACACCCAAGAATTCGAGCGCGACAACGTTACCGCATGGGACATCGGCACCCTGCCCGAATCCATCAAATTCGCCCGCGGCAAACAACAGCTCACCGGCTACCTCGGCCTGCAAAAAGAAAAAGACGGCCGCATCGCCCTGCGCCTGTTCGACACGTCCGCCGCCGCCGAACAAGCCCACAGATTAGGCGTGATCGAACTCATGAAACTACAACTAAAAGAACAAGTTAAAGACCTGAACAAAGGCATCCAAGGCTTCACCCAAGCCGCCATGCTGCTCAAACACATCAACGCCGACACCCTGCGCGACGACCTCACCCAAGCCGTCTGCGACCGCGCCTTTATCGGCGAAGACGAGCTGCCGCGCAACGAAAAAGCCTTCAAAGAACAAATCAAACGCGCCCGCAGCCGCCTGCCCGCCGTCAAAGAAGCCCTCAGCCGCTACCTGCAGGAAACCGCCGCCGCCTACGCCGAACTGAACGGCAAACTCGGCAAACACCCGCTCACCCACCTCATGCGCCAACGCCTGCAAACCCTGCTCGCCGCCGGCTTCGCCACCCGCACCCCGTGGGCACAATGGCCGCGCCTCCCCATCTACCTCAAAGCCATGACCCTGCGCCTCGAAAAATACAGCGGCAACCCCGCCCGTGACGCAGCCCGCGAAGCCGACATCCAAGAGCTAGAAACCATGTGGGCAGAAGAAGTGCAATCGCTGGAAAAACAAGGACAACCCATTTCAGATGGCCTTGTCGCGTTTAAATGGATGATAGAAGAACTGCGCGTATCGCTGTTCGCGCAGGAGTTGAAAACACCGTATCCGGTGTCGGTGAAGAGGTTGATGAAGGAGTGGAGTTCAAGATCTTAAAATACGAAAGTTTTAATCTTAATAGTTTGAAAAGGTTTCTTATTTATGGCTTATGATTTATCTAAGAGATTAGTAATTGGTTTGGCTTCAAGTGCATTATTTGATTTAAAAGAATCTGACGAAATTTTTCGATCACAAGGTGAAAGTGCATATAGGATTTATCAAAGGGAAAAACAATACCATCCGCTAGAAAAAGGAGTTGCTTTCCCATTTATTAAGAAACTATTAGCAATAAACGAGATTAATCCTACAGATCCACCAATCGAGGTTATTTTATTATCAAGAAATGATCCCGATACTGGTTTAAGAGTAATGAACTCTATCCAAAATTACCAACTAGGAATAACGCGCGCACTATTTCTTCAAGGAAAGGAACCTCATAAATATATTCAAGCCTTGTCAATAGACTTATTTCTATCTGCAAATGAATTAGATGTTAAACAAGCAATAAATGCAGGCTATCCTGCTGGACAAGTACTTAAATCTCATATTGAAGATGATATTGTTAATGATCCTGAACTGAGAGTTGCGTTAGACTTTGATGGTGTCATCATTGATGATGAAGCTGAAAAGATCTATGCCACACAAGGAATAACTGGTTTCCATCAATATGAAACAGAACATGCTAACGAAGCTCACAAACAAGGACCATTAACTAATTTCCTAAAAAAATTATCTGCTGTGCAACTGCAAGAACAAAAGTATTCAGAACACTCTGCTTCATACAAACCAAAACTCAGAATTTCCATTGTAACTGCTCGAAATGCACCATCGCATGAACGTGCAATCAATACAATGAGAGAGTGGGGCGTAACAGTTAATGAGGCATTTTTCTTGGGTGGAATTGAAAAAAGAAAAGTTCTTGAAGTCCTTAATCCTCATATTTTTTTCGATGACCAAAGAATGCATTTAGATGGCACTACTGAAATCTTACCTTCGGTACATATCCCTTTTGGAATAAGAAACAAGCCTTCTGATCCTATTTAAATGAAATAGTTAAATTTATTTTCATCCCCGCCGGTGCCTCCCATTCAATGAAGTTGATATCTGGAGGATAAATCGTACCGCTGATTGGGGGCAGCAAAAACGCTGGTTTTGTCGGCATTCTCCTGCGCCACACCAAAAGCAAGCCGTAGCCTGCATGAGACTAAAAAACCATGTGTAGGGTGTGCCATCGGCACGCACGTGTTAGTGTGGATTTCCAATAGCGAATGTTGGGTTGCAAACCCAACATTCGCTTCATCATCTGCGGTGCTTGTTGGATTTTCAACCCAACCTACACATTCCTCCCCCTAAAGGCCGTCTGAAAACACCCACCCCAAAGTTTTTCAGACGGCCTTACCCTATCCGTGCTGTGCTATGATGCGTTCCATCAATCTACCGAATCCAAACAAAGAGCCGATGCCGTGATGCCGACCATTTCCGCCCATCAGATCGTTTTCGCCATGTCGCCCGAACATCCGCCGGTATTGCGGGTGGCCGACGGCAGTTGTGTGCGTTTTGAAACCTGCGATTGTTTTACCGACCAAATCCAAAGCCCCGGCGACACTTTGGGCGATTTGGATTGGAACCGCATCAATCCGGCCACCGGCTCGCTGTTTGTAGAAGGGGCGGAGCCGGGCGATACGCTGCGTGTGCATATCCGCCGCATCGAGTTGGGCAAACAGGCGGTGTTGGCCACGGTGCCGGGGGCGGGTGTGGCCGGCGGGCGGTTGGCGGAAAGTCGGGTGGATATCGTGCCGGTGAATGGGGGACATGTGGTGCTGTTCGACCGCGTGCGCGTGCCGGTGCGGCCGATGATCGGGGTGATTGGTACGGCGCCGGCGGAAGGGGCAGTAAGCTGCGGCACGCCCGATGCGCACGGCGGTAATATGGACACGAAAATCATTACCGTCGGCACCACTTTGCTGCTGCCGGTCAATGTGGCCGGCGCCCTGCTGGCTATGGGCGATTTGCATGCGGCGATGGGTGACGGCGAAGTGGGCGTTTCGGCTTGGAAATCAGCGGCGCGGTGGAAGTGGACGTACGCGTCATCAAAGGCCGCCCGTATCCGCTGCCGCTGGCCGTTACCGAAGAAGCGTGCTATACCCTTGCCTCGCACGCGGATTTGGACACGGCGGCGGAAACGGCCACGCTGATGGCCACCGATTTGCTGTGCGCCCACGGCGGTTTGGATACCAACCGGGCCATCGCCCTACAAAGCATCGCCGGCGATCTGCAAATCTGCCAAGTGGTCGACCCCCACAAAACCTGCCGCTTCGCCCTGCCTCGCACGGTGTTCGAGCAACTGGGCATCGAGCTGCCATAAGCCGTTGTTGGAACAGATTGCGACAGCGGTGCTTGTTGGGTTTGCAACCCAAGCTACACATTTTCCCAAAAAAGCAAGCTGTAGCCTGCATCAAACCGCGTGCGTGCCTTCGGACACACGCGGTCTTTCTAAACTACTACTCCCCTTTCCACCCAAACCAAAGGTCGTCTGAAACCCATTTTCAGACGACCTTTTTCCACTTCGCAAAACAAGAATTCCCACCACCCTCTCCACAAACGTCGTCTGAACCAGTAAACTTCCCATGTTTCAACAACTTCTTGGAAGCAAACCATGTCCGGTATCTACCTACCCCGCCTATTTCCGCCCCATATCGCCGAACGCGGACTGCTGTATTTTCAGCAGGGCAAGGTTCGCGATGTCCAAAAAACTTCCGCCGGGCGTTATCGGGCGGAGGTGTGCGGTTCGGAAAACTATTCGGTATGGCTGAAGCTGGATAGTGATTTGTACATTAAGGACGGGGGCTGCGATTGTCCTTATGGCTGGGCGTGCAAGCATATGGCGGCGTTGTGGTATGCGGTGCGCGAGCAAACGCCGGATAAACAAGCTGAAGAATCCGGCGTGCAGCAGCCTGAAATCATTCTCTTTGTATCGTGCTCTAACACCAAAGGCTACCTGAAAACCATTTTTCAGGTAGCCTTTCTCTTAGGGGCTGACGTAGATTAGCCCTAAATTCCACACCACTCCCGCAAGATTTTTAGCTGCCGGGACGGTGTGCCGAAGTTAAATCGAAATTCGCATTCTTTCAAGAACAACGGGAAAGATTTGCGATCAATTCCGTTGTATTTGCGCAAGACGCGTTTTGCCTGATTCCAAAAATTCCCAATACCGTTAATGTGGTTCCGGCGGTTGGCAAATTCCTTGGAATGGTTGATGCGGTAATGGATAAAACTGCTCACGTCCAACTTGTTGCAGCTGCTCAGACTATCGGTATAAACAATGCTGTCCGGCATGATTTTCTTTTTGATGACAGGGAGTAACGTTTCAGACTTGGCATTATCCACCACAACGGTATAGACCCGTCCGTTACGTTTCAGAATGCCGAAGACAACCACTTTTCCTGCCGCACCGCGACCACGTCTGCCTTTACGCCGTCCGCCGAAATAGCTTTCGTCCAACTCGACAGGGCCCTCAAAAACCTCATCGGCAACCAAGGCCAGATAATGGCTGATAACCATACGAATTTTGCGGTAGAACAGAATGGCGGAGTTGGGCTGAATGCCCAAAATATCGGCAGCGGAACGGGCGGTAACTTGGAGTACAAAAAATTCAAGCAGTTTCTTTTGAACTCTCTTGCTTAATTTACAATTAGTTATCTTCATATTTTGAGGGTAACATATCTGCTAATCTAGTACAGCCCCTTGATTTTTGCCCTGCCGGTGCGGTTATCGTGGCTGCATATTGCCCGTTTGATACTTGCTGCTTTTTTGATAAAATGGTGGCTTTTATCTGTTTAATGTCTGGGTATGTCTTTTATTGGAAAAACATTTGGCGGGTTGTCTGCCACATACTATATCCGCCACTTTCTTATCGGCCTGATTTTCTATATTTTCATCATATTCGATTTCGGCGGCAGCAAAGAAAATCCGAATTATTGGTCGATCATGATGACGTTTACCGCATGCCAGTTGCTGTATCCGTATGCATATTTTGTGTATGACCGTATCGCAGATTATATTTCGGGTGATCGCGGGTCTTACTTTGTTTCGCATATCATGTCGGTTGTGCGGATTTTTGCCGCGATTCTGTGCTGGTTTGGCGCCCCAATCATCGCGCTGCTCGGTTTGGCTTGGCTGTATTGGGAACACGGCAGGCAGGAGCAATGAACAGAATATTAAGGATAAGATGCGGAGGCAGCTTGAAACAGTTTCAGGCTGTTTTTGTTTTGGTAGTGTCCTAAAAAGTAGGCTACCCGAAAAAATCAAGCGGCATCAAAGCAAAGAATTGTATGATTAAGGTGTG
>CAUSAG010000006.1:0-92447 GCA_963529665.1 uncultured Kingella sp. | reverse complement strand
TTTCCATGCCAATGGTGCCCTGCCCCGCGATGACTTCGGGGTCGTCAAACGGCGGAATGTAGGTCAAGCCGCTGTCGGCAACCAGCTTCATGGCGTGGTCGTAAGCATCGTTGTAAGACACGCCTGCCAGCACCACATCGCCGCCGCGCGCTTTCACCGCGTCCACTTTAATCTTCGGCGTGGTTTCGGGCATCACAATGGTTGCCTTGCAGCCTAATCGTTGCGCGGCCAGGGCAACGCCTTGCGCGTGGTTGCCTGCGCTGGCGGTAATCACGCCTTTGCGTAACAAATCTTCGGGCAGTTTTGCCATTTTGTTATACGCGCCGCGCAGCTTGAACGAAAACACGGGCTGCAAATCTTCGCGTTTGAGCAGGATTCTGTTGCCCATGCGGTGCGACAGATTGCTGGCAAGATCCAGCGGGGATTCAATGGCGACATCGTAAACAGCGGAAGTGAGAATGCGGGTGAGATAGTGGCGATAGGCGTAGAAGTGTTCTGTGTTCATGGTTGAAGCGAATGGTTATGATTGAGTAAGAAAACGTAACCTTAACGCTGTGATTGTGTAAACGCAAGTTAATTATTGTTGGCAAAACGGGTTTAGGCAGCCTGAAAATAGGTGAAACAGCGTTTTGTGGGTATAATCGCAGCCTTTTGTGGGCTGTTGATGCAATAGCGTAACGCAGCTTATTGCGCGGATAAGGCAGCCTGAAAACGGCATTGTGCCCTATCCCATTCCAACGCAGCCTGAAACCCTATCAAACTGAGTAATCCAACATGGTTAAAAAAATTCTCTCCATTCTCACCCTTTCTGCCTTGATTGTTACCCCTGCTGCCGCTCGCGTAGCCAAAAAAACTAAATCCACCGCCCCTGCGCAAGCCGCATCTGCGCCCGCTGCGGCATCGGCTGTTGCTGCTTCTGCGCCCAGCGCGCCCAAATTAAACGCTGCCGAAGCCTTGAAACAGCCTGAAATCGCCGCCAGCGCTTATTTGGTGCGCGATTTGCAAAGCAATCAAACGCTGGTGTCTAAAAATGCCGATCAACAAATTGAACCTGCTTCGCTTACTAAATTGATGACGGCATACATCGCTTTCAAAGCCTTGGAAGAAGGCAAATTGAAACCCGATCAAAAATTAACCGTGTCCGAAAAGGCATGGAAGGTGGAAGGCTCGCGCATGTTTTTGAAAGCGCACAGCGAAGTGCCCGTGTGGGATTTGATGCGCGGTTTGATTGTGGTTTCGGGCAACGATGCCGCGATTACGCTTGCCGAAGGCATCGCTGGCAGCGAAGAAGCGTTTGCCAAAATGATGAACGATGAAGCCAAGCGTTTGGGCATGACGCAAACCTATTTTGAAAACGCCACAGGCTTGCCCGCGCCCAAGCATTTAACCAGCGCGAATGATTTGGCGATTCTTTCCGCCGCCATCATCCGCGATTTGCCTGCCAAGTATTATGAGATTTATTCCTACAAATCTTATACTTACAACAACATCACCCAAGAAAACCGCAACCTGCTGCTGTTCCGCGACGACAGCGTGGACGGCTTGAAAACGGGGCATACTTCCAGCGCGGGCTACAACTTAATCGCCACCAGCAAGCGCAACAACCGCCGCGTCATCAGCATTGTGATTGGCGCAGCCAGCGCAGAAGCACGCGCCACCGAAAGCAGCAAATTGTTGAACTACGCTTTGCAAGGCTTTGACACGCCCAAGATGTATCAAGCGGGGCAAGTGGTGAGCAAGGTGCGCGTGTATAAAGGCGCGGTGAGTGAAGCCGATGTTGGCTTTCAACAAGATGCTTACGTTACCCTGCCGCAAGGGCAAGGCGACAAGGTGAAAACGGTGCTGGAAAGCATGCAGCCTGTGGTGGCGCCTGTGCAAGCGGGGCAAAAAATCGGCACGCTGAAATTGATGGACGGCGATAAGGTGTTGGCGGAGCAGCCTGTGGTGGCGCTGAAAGATGTGGGCGAAGCGGGATTCTTTGGGCGGTTGTGGGACAGCATTGTGTTGTGGTTTAAATCGGTGTTTGCGGGGTAACATCGCTCCGTTTGCCAACATCGTTTAGCCCAACATAAAAAGGCAGCCTGAAAACGTATCCGATGCGTTTTCAGGCTGCCTTTTCTTCGTTTTAACGCGGATGCAATCAAACTACCGCTTCCACCACAATCATCTCAGGATTGTCCACCTGCTCCACCAAAATGGCATACACCCGCGCTTGCCACAATTCGCCAAAGCGTTGCAATTCTTCGGGGCTTGCCATGCCTGCCACCGCTTGCGGCATGATTTCGCGCATTTCAGGCGCAAACGGCACCACGCTGCCGTTAAATGCAACGCGCACGGCTTTGCCTGTATCGCGGCGGCGCAAGGTCATATCGGCATCGCCACCCGCGCCAAACGACAGCAAATTGCGGCGGGCAAAACGCCCTGCCATGCCAATGCCGCCAAAGCCCGTTTCGGGGGCTGCGCCAGTGATGAGCTGGGCAACGGAAGCAATCACGCCGGTTACGCCGGCATCGCGTTCGCCGTTCATGCTGATTTCAATGTTGCCGCGCTCGGGCAATTCGTCGGGCGAATAAAGCGCGGCAAGCGCTTTGATGGTCATCAGCCATGCGCTGGCAACGGTAGGGCAGGAATGCCCGCAAAGTTTAACGGCATCGGCATAGCGGTATTCCAACACGCCATCGGGCGTTGCGCCGAGAAATTGGGCGAGCGGGTCATAAAGCTGGATGCTGGGGGCTTGGGCGAAAAAAGGTTGCAATTGCATGATGTTTTCCTTTGTTGATGGGGATAAGGCAGCCTGAAAAGCAGTTCTGCCGATAAGCCTATTTCCAAACGTGTTTTCAGGCTGCCTAAGCGGTTGGGATGGGCAAATAGGCAGCCTGAAAATCATTTCACGGCGCGATTATAAAATCTCGGCAACACACTTGCCAACACAGTCGCGCCAATCACAATCGCAATGCCCAGCCACGACAGCGCGCTAATCGGCTCGCGCAGCAAAACCACCGCCATCAGCACGCCAAAAATCGGTTCCAGCGCGGTGAGCAGTCCCGTTAAATTGGCAGGTACGCTGCTCATGCCCTTGTTCCACAGCCAATAAGCCAGCCAGCTGCACGCGATGCCCAAATACGTCATGCCCAAGATGCCTTGCCAGCTCCATGCGATGTGCCAGCTTTCGGTGAACAGCGCAGTGAACGGCAGGCAAAGCGGCGCGGCAAGAATAAGCGAGAGCGTGGTGTAAGTGCTGGCGGGGATTTGGCGCAACAGTTTTTGCGTGGGGCGCAGGATAACGGAAAACACAATGCCGCCTGCCAACACCATCGCGCAGCCCAATAGGCTGATTTCACCACCTTTGGTCGCATCTTGCCCACCCCAAATCAGGATAAACACGCCGATAAACGCCAACGCGCCGCATAGCCAGTGATACCACAAAGCCTTGTCGTTAAAGAAAAAATGCCCAATAAACACCACCACCAGCGGTTCCAGCCCCACCATGGTTACAGCGCTGGATGCGGATGTGTATTGCAAGCCTTTGAATTGCAACAGCAATACGGCGATGTAGTTGCAAAAAGTGAGCACAATCAGCGGCTTAATGGCGGATTTGGGCAATGTGCGAAACAGCGGAATGCCCAGCGGCAGCAAAATCAGCGCGGCAATCAGCAGCCGAAATTGTACCAGCAACACGAGGTCTAGCATGGTTTCGGCGAATTTGGCGGCGATAAATGCGCTGCTCCATATCAGCAGGGCGAGAATTTGGTAAAGCATAGGCGTAGCATGGGTAAAAATGGCGTGATGATACGCGCTTTTGCGGAATTTTGCCGTTTTCAGGCTGCCTGATGCGTTTAAATTGCGTTGCGGCAGCCTGAAACATCATTTCATGCTGTTAAAACCTTGCCCACGCAGCGGGGTTTTGCCGTAAAATTGCATCTTTCATTCATGTTTGCCCTAAGGCAGCCTGAAAACATCAACACACCAAGAGGAACCATTTATGAAATCACAAATAGAACAAATCCTTATCCCCACCACCCAGCGCACGCTCGGCAGCGAAAAAGCCGTGAAAAGCGTTGCCGAAGAAAATGGCAGCCTGAAAGTGGCGCTGGAATTTGGTTATCCCGTTGCACACATCGCCCAGCAAATCCACGAAGCCATCGCTGCGGCAACGGGCAAGCCTGTGAAGCTGGAAATCACGCACAATGTTGTCGCGCACAAAGTGCAAAACGGCATCCCCACGATTAAAGGCGTGAAAAACATCATCGCCGTGGCATCGGGCAAGGGCGGCGTGGGCAAATCCACCACCACCGCCAACTTGGCTACCGCGCTGGCAAAAATGGGCGCGCGCGTGGGCGTGCTGGATGCCGATTTATACGGCCCCAGCCAGCCCACCATGCTCGGCGTGGCAACACAGCAGCCTGAAAAACAAGCACAGCAGCTGATTCCTGTAACCAATGCGGACGGCATTCAAGTGATGTCCATCGGCTTTTTGGTGGACACCGACCAAGCCGTTGTGTGGCGTGGCCCGATGGTGTCGCAAGCTCTGCAACAGCTTTTGATGCAAAGCCAATGGGACGATGTGGATTATCTGTTTGTGGATTTGCCCCCCGGCACAGGCGATATTCAGCTCACGCTGTCGCAAAAAATCCCTGTAACGGGCGCGGTGGTGGTTACCACGCCGCAAGACATCGCGCTGATTGATGCGCGCAAGGCGGTGGATATGTTTAACAAGGTGAACATTTCTATTTTGGGCGTGCTGGAAAATATGTCGGTGCACGTTTGCAGCAATTGCGGGCATCACGAAGCCTTGTTTGGCGCGGATGGCGGCAAAAATCTGGCGGCGAAATTGGGCGTGCCTTTGCTGGGGCAGCTGCCGCTGTCGCTGCCCGTGCGCGAGGCGATGGACGCGGGCACAGCGGGCGCGTTGCTGGATGAGCAGCCCGCCGTTGCCGAAATCTACACCCAAGCTGCGTTCCAGATTGTGCTGGCGGTGGCGGACAAAGGGCGCGATTTCAGCAGCAAGTTTCCGAAGATTGTGATTGAGTCGTAAGCGGTTCCAAGCCACAAAAGGCAGCCTGAAAACAAGAAATCTGTTTTCAGGCTGCCTTTTGGTTGTTTATTGATTAGGCGATTAGGCAAACGGATGCTGAATCAAAATCGTCTCTTCCCTATCGGGCCCTGTGGACACCATCGCAATCGGTGCGCCGCACACTTCTTCAATCCGCCGCAGGTATTTTTTGGCGTTTTCGGGCAGCGCGTCATACGATTGCACGCCAAAGGTGGATTCCTGCCAGCCTGCCATCGTTTCGTAAACGGGCGTGCAGCCTGAAACCGCGTCTGCGCCAAAGGGCAGGATGTCGGTGGTGCTGCCATCAGGCAAGGTGTAGCCCGTGCAGATTTTCACTTCGTCCATGCCGTCCATCACGTCTAATTTGGTGATGCACATCCCCGTGATGCCGTTGATTTGGATGGAGCGTTTGAGTGCGGCGGCATCAAACCAGCCGCAGCGGCGCGGTCTGCCTGTTACCGAGCCAAACTCGTTGCCGCGCTCCGCCAAGCCCGCGCCAATGTCGTCAAACAGCTCGGTGGGGAACGGCCCGCCGCCCACGCGCGTGGTATAGGCTTTCACAATGCCCAACACATATTGCAGCATTTGCGGTGGCACGCCCGCGCCTGCCGATGCCGCGCCCGCCAAGCAGTTGGATGACGTTACAAACGGATAAGTGCCGTAGTCAATGTCCAACAGCGTGCCTTGCGCGCCTTCAAACAGCAGGCGTTCGCCGCGCTGGTTTTTGTCGTACAGCGTGCGCGGCACATCGGCAATCATCGGCAACACGCGCGCGCGGAAGCCGTCGATTTGCTTCATCACATCGTCAAACTCAATCGCCGCCGCGCCGTGCAGATGCACCAGTTGCACGTTATACAACGCCAAATTGGCGCGCACTTTTTCGGCAACCAACTCCATGTTAAACAAATCGCCCGCGCGCACCGCCCGCCGCGCCACTTTGTCTTCGTAAGCAGGACCAATGCCGCGCCCTGTGGTGCCGATTTTTTTGTCGCCTTTGGATTGCTCGCGGGCTTGGTCTAGCGCGATGTGGTAGGGCAAAATCAGCGGCGCGGTAGCGGCGATTTTCAGCCGTTGCGCTACGTTGGGCACGCCTGCGGCGTTCAGTTCATCAATCTCGCCCAGCAAGGCTTCGGGTGAAAGCACCACGCCCGAGCCGATAAAGCAGTCCAGTTTTTCGTGCAAAATGCCGCTGGGAATCAGGCGTAGCACGGTTTTTTTGCCGTTTACCACCAGCGTGTGCCCCGCGTTGTGCCCGCCTTGAAAGCGAACCACGCCTGTGGCTTGCTCCGCCAGCCAGTCCACGATTTTGCCTTTGCCTTCGTCGCCCCATTGTGCGCCGATAACGACTACGTTTTGTGCCATTTTTGATTACCTTTTTGAGTTAAAAGAAAGGGGTTTTCAGGCTGCGTTTAGGCAGGGGCAGCCTGAAAATAGGAATGGAGTGGTTGTTGCGCGTTTCAGGCTGCCCTATTGCGCAGTCAAAGGCAGCCTGAAAGTGGCATTACTCGTTTTCAGGCTGCCTTTGGCGTTTGTAATGCTTCACAATGCCCGTCGTCGAAATCGCAATCCAAAAAATCTCAATCACAAACGAGCCCAAGTTGAAATGCACGCACAGGCTCAAAATCAGCAGCACCGCGCCCAAGCCGTTGAGCAAGTTATACGACAGCGAAGTCGGCTTCCATTTTTCGCTCACCACCAGCCAAAACGCCAGCACCACGCAGCCCATGCCCGCAAAGCCGATGATGTGCGCGGCAAGGCTCAGCATGTGCAGCGCAGATTCGCTCAAATCAAACCATTGTAAAACACCCATTATGCAATCTCCCATTCATCGCCGCGCCGTACCAGCGTTTTCAGGCTGCCTGAATTATCGGGCAAACCATAATCCACCACCACGCACACGCCTTGCGCGCGCAGCTCATCCACCGTTTTTTGCGCGGCGGCATAATCCTTTTGCACCACGCGCACCGCAGCAGGGCGCTCGCTGGCGGCCAGATACGCGCCAAACAAGCGCAAATCAAAACTAAACCCCGTGGCAGGACGGCTGCGTCCGAAATACGCGCCCAAGCCATCATAGCGCCCGCCGCGTGCTACTGCATCGTGGTAATCGGGCGTGTAGGCAGCGTAGAGTAAACCCGTGTGGTAGTTATCCACGCGCACTTCCGCCAAATCAATATGTACCGCTTGCTCGGGAAACGCTGCGCACACCTGCGCCAACGTATCCAAGGCTTGCGTGATGGCGGTGAGCTGCGGCAATTGGGCGCGGGCTTTGTCCAACACTTCGCGGCCGCCGTATAGCTCGGGCAGCGCGGCAAAAGCGTTGAGCCAAATGCTGTCCAACTGCCATGTTTGCGCCAACTGGCGAACCGCATCGCGGTCTTTATCCTGCAACAGCGCGAGCAATTGGCGGCTTTGCGCTTCGCTCAACTGCGCGGCAGCAGCAATCGCACGGAACACGCCCAAATGCCCCAGCGACAAAATAATATTGTTCAGCCCGCCGATTTTTATCGTTTTCAACATCAAATCAATGATTTCTACATCGGCAACCGTATCGGCGCAGCCGTATAATTCCGCGCCTGTTTGGATTTGCTCGCGCGTGGTCAATAGCGCATCGGGCTGGGCGTGCAACACGCTGCCTGAATAACATAAGCGGTTAATACCTTGATTTTTCATCAACAAATGCGCGTCAATCCGCGCCACTTGCGGCGTAATATCGGCACGAATGCCCAGCTGCCGCCCTGTAATTTGGTCTGCCAAGCGAATGGTTTTCAGCGACAAGCCATCGTCAATATGGGTGAGCAGCGAGCGACTGTATTCCATCAAAGGTGGCTGCACCAGCTCATAGCCATGCGTGCGAAATTGAGCAAGTATTTGTTCTTTCACACTTTCTAATTGGCGCGCGCGCTCGGGGAGGATGTCGGCAATGTGTTCGGGAAGCTGCCACGGTTGCATGGTTTAGTGTCCTGTTGATTGGCAAAACGAAAGGGCAGACTTTAACATAAAATAACACTAGGGGCAGCCTGAAAACGCGGGATAAATGGTTTTCAGGCTGCCCTATTGTGTTTGCCATCTGGTTAACGCCAAAGCATAAAACGCAAAAAAGCCTAAACAACATTGGCTGTTTAGGCTGGAATTTGGTGGCCAGAGGCAGGATCGAACTGCCGACACACGGATTTTCAATCCGTTGCTCTACCGACTGAGCTATCTGGCCAAGAAGTCGCGCATTGTATGCAGGCTTGGGGCGGGGCGCAAGCGATTTGTTGGCTTTTGTTAAGCGGTGTTTGTTTTGTAAAGAAAATTTGTTTAGCGACGGCGGGGGCGGTGAACAGACAAACCTACGCTTTGCCATCCAATGCAAGCTAAACAGCAGCAGCCTGAAAACTGCCGTAAGCGTTTCGTTTGAAAAAATCAGTTAAAATTGCCTTGCCGTTTTCAGGCTGCCGAACTGGGCGAATCCAGATTCAGGTAACCTGAAAACCATCAAACCCACCACCATCGTTATCCCCGAAAGGTAGCCTGAAAATGACTCATCCCAATCTATCCCAAGCTAAACTTATTGTTGTGAAAGTCGGTTCTAGCCTAGTAACCGCCGAGGGGCGCGGCATTGACCAAAGCGCGCTAGACAACTGGGCAACGCAGATTGCCGCCATCAAGCGCAACGGCATGGATGTGATACTGGTGTCCAGTGGCGCGATTGCCGAGGGCATGAAACGGCTGGGCTGGGCAAAACGCCCACGCGCGTTAAACGAATTGCAAGCGGCGGCGGCCGTGGGGCAGATGGGCATCGCGCAGGCGTATGAGCGCGCGTTTTCCGCGCATGGACTCAACACCGCGCAAATCTTGCTCACGCACGAAGATTTGAGCGACCGCACGCGCTATCTCAACGCCCGCAGCACGCTGCAAACGCTGTTGGCGCAAAATATCGTGCCCGTTATCAACGAAAACGACACGGTAACCACCGCCGAAATCAAGCTGGGCGACAACGACACGCTCGGCGCGCTGGTTACCAATTTGGTGGATGCCGATGCGCTGATTATCCTTACCGACCAGCGCGGTTTATACGACAGCGACCCACGCAAAAATCCACAAGCGCAGTTTATCAGCCAAATTTCTGCCGCCCATCCCGATTTGGAAAGCATGGCAGGCGGCGCAGGCACAGGCGTGGGCACGGGCGGAATGTTCACCAAAGTGTTGGCGGCAAAACGCGCGGCGCTGAGCGGGGCGAACACCATTGTGGCATCGGGGCGCGAGACTGATGTGCTGGCGCGATTGTGCGCAGGCGAAAGCATCGGCACACTGTTCACCAGCGAATTTAGCCGCGTGAACGCACGCAAACAATGGCTGCTGGGGCATATTCAAATTGCGGGCAGCGTGGTGGTGGATGCGGGCGCGGAAATCGCGTTGCAACAAAGTCGCAGCAGCTTGCTGCCCGTGGGCTGCGTGCGCGTGAACGGACATTTTCAGCGCGGCGAATTGGTTGCCATTGTGAACAGCGAAGGCAAGGAAATTGCGCGCGGTTTGAGCAATTACAGCAGCGCCGAAGCGGCAAAAATCCTGCGCTGCCATGCCAACGAAATCACCGAAAAGCTGGGCTACGCGCATGAAGATGAGCTGGTGCATCGCGATAATATGGCGCATTGGTGATGATGCTGGGTTGCGGTTTTCAGGCTGCATCAGAGCCAGCAAAGGCAGCCTGAAAAGCATTGATTGCCCATTTGTAAAACCAGTTCACCCCAAACTCAAAACATTTCAGGCTGCCTTAACCTTGTAAACAAGATAGGCAGCCTGAAAATTGTGTTACGGGTTTGCGATTTGCGTTTTCAGGCTGCATCTGAGTAACCAAAGGCAGCCTGAAAACCATTTTGTCGCCCATTCGCAAAACAGATTCACCCCAAGCCCCAAAACATTTCAGGCTGCCCCATCCTTGTAAACAAGATAGGCAGCCTGAAAACTATTCTACTGGCTTCAAGAATCGCCACGCGGCAGCAAGCTAATCAACCAAGCCACAAAGCGCACCAGTAGCGAAACCAGTTCATATAAGCCTTCCATCGGCGCTTATTGCAAGCCCAATTGCGCCAACACGCAAGCGCTCAAAAATTCAGCTTGCTCCGCCGAAGCCAGCGCCGAAACAGGCAAGATCACCGCGCCTTGGGCAGACAAGGTTTGCATATTGTGCAACTGCGCTGCTGAAAATACCGTTTCGCAAGGCGCGATGATAATGGGGCGTTTGGTTGCTAACGCCAATTCTGCCATGCGCGCGGCGGGCGAATGCGTTGCGCCGTTGGCAATGAGCGCCATGTTGCTGCCACGCGCCGCTGGTATTACCACCGCATCCAAAGCGAAGGGCAGCAAATGCTCATCGGCAAAGCTCAATTGCGCTTCGGTGGCGTAGAAATGTTTGCGCACCGCGTTGCCATCGGTTAAAGCGATGCCTGTTTGCTCAAACGCTTGCGCGGCAGCATCGTTAAACGCCACGCAAACTTGTTTGCCCGCGCTTAACAACGCGCGAATCACCGCTGCGCCGTAAACCGCGCTTTCGGGCGAAGTCAAAGCCACGCCAATCAAGTTACTCGCCGCTTTCAGGCTGCCTGAAACCGCTGCGGTTGCCGAAGCAGGCTCGCCGCTGTGGTCAATATCCATCCAGCCTGCGGGTTTGTTCATGCCTTGTTCCAAGCGCGCGGCAACGCGTCTGCCCAATTGCAGGGTTTTGCCATTGGGTTTCACTACTTGCGCGCGCAGTTGATACAAATAGGCTGGCTTGTCGTAGCCAGTTTTACGCGCCAATTCGGCAATAGTGCCTGCTTCGGCGATCAACAATTCAAAGTTTGCAAAACGAATGTCTTGTATAGTTTTCATACTCTTCCCTGTGATTTAAGATTAATAAACGAAGCGCGCAATATAATACTTTGCTTAAATAAACTCAACCATTTTTACTTAATTGATAAGGATAACGCTACCCTGCCCTATTTCTTCGCCGCTTATCTAATCACAGCAGCCTGAAAATATAGCATCGCAGCGTTTGCCTTGAAAAACCGCGCCCGCGCCCAATATATCTCGCCAATTCATCCCAAAACTCACCATCATGAACCTAGCCAATCATTTTCTACTTGCCATGCCCAATCTGGAAGATTCCCTGTTTTCAGGCAGCCTAATTTATATGTGCGAACACAGCGAAAGCGGCGCAATGGGCGTTATTATTAACAAGCCCTCGCCCGTTCCCATGAGCGTGGTTTTCGCCGCCATTGGCAAAGACACGCCGCCGCGCCTGAAAAACCAATATGTGATGATGGGCGGCCCGATGCAAACCGAGCGTGGCTTTGTGTTGCACACGCCGATTGGCAATTGGGACAGCAGCCTCAGCATCACCGACACCATTGCGCTCACCACTTCGCGCGACATCATTGAAGGGCTGCATCAAAACGACGAAATTCAAGGCGTGGTGCTTACCATTGGCTATTCCAGTTGGAGCGCGGGGCAGCTGGAAAAAGAAATCGCGCAAAATTCTTGGTTGATTGTGCCCGCCGATGCGCACATTTTGTTTGATACGCCGCCCGAAGAGCGCTACGCCGCCGCGTTTGCCAAGCTGGGCATTCGCCGCGAGCATTTCACAGGAGTGATGGGTCATGCCTAATATTGCTGTGCCCGCAAGCGGCGGATGCTTGGCGTTTGATTTTGGCGAAACGCGCATCGGCGCGGCGCAAGGCGATTGCAGCATCCGCATCGCGCATCCCATCGCCACGATAACAGGCAACAGCAACGATGAAAAATTCGCCCAAATCGCCGCGCTGATCCAAGAATGGCAGCCTGAAAACCTAATCGTTGGCTTGCCCACGCATATTGACGGCGCAGAACACGCGCTCACGCAGCTTGTGCGCAAATTTGGGCGACGACTCAACGGGCGTTTCAGGCTGCCTGTTTACTGGGTGGACGAGCGATTGTCGTCTATTTACGCAGAAGAATTGCTGCGCGAAAACGGCGTTCGCGGGCGCAAGCAAAAACCGATGCTGGATCAAGTTGCCGCGCAAGCCATTTTGCAAAGTTTTTTTGATAACGGCGCGGCGGAATTTTTTGACCGCCAAGCAGATGCGAACAGCCATTCCTAAGTTATCCCAAAAAGGCAGCCTGAAAACCAACCCTATCCGTTTCAGGCTGCCTTATGCCGCAAAGCCACACTATTGCGCCCCGTTTTACGATAAATCTTGTCGGATAGTGCAATCCGCCCTACCATTTGTTTCTTAAATTCGCCAAACAAAAGGAATCATCATGAAAAAATATCTCGCCGTAACGCTTTGCGCCTTATCGCTCGCGCTAACCGCCAACACAGCAAGCGCCAAAACCAGCAAAGCCAAAGCTGGAAAAACCAGAGTGAACAAAAAAGCCGCCCCCAGCAAAACGGTTGGCAACGCCCTGCCCTTAAAAGCAGACGGCTGCGCCCATTTCACCGCAGGCAAAGGCAGCTACCGCTTTTCCGTTCCCGACGATGGCAAAGCCCTGCACAGCAGCGTGAGCGGCGTGCTCACCAGCCCCAGCGGCGAAACCTTGCACATGGCGCGCGGCATTGATACCGATAACGGCGTGGAATTCAATTTTGCCGATTTGCCCGAAGCAGGCAGCTACACCATTCGCTTTAATAGCAGCGGCAAAGTTTCCGCTTGCATTGAATAATCCGCGCAACATCGTTGCCAAGCATAAAAAGGCAGCCTGAAAACGGAAATACACGTTTTCAGGCTGCCTTTATTGTTGTGCGGATGGGGTTATTCGTCGCCGTCGTTGAGCGCGTTGATGCTGTAACCGCCGTCCACATAAGTGATTTCGCCTGTGATGCCCGATGCCAAATCAGACAACAAGAAAGCGGCGGTGTTGCCCACTTCTTCAATGGTTACATTGCGGCGCAGCGGATTTTGCGCGGCAACGTGTGCCAACAGTTTGTGAAAATCGGCAATGCCCGATGCGGCTAGGGTTTTGATGGGGCCAGCGGAAATGCCGTTGCAGCGAGTGCCTTCTTTGCCCAAGCAAGATGCGGTGAAGCGGATGCCTGCTTCCAAGCTGGCTTTTGCCATGCCCATCACGTTGTAATTGGGAATGGCGCGAACCGCACCCAGATAAGTGAGCGCCAAAATAGAAGCGTTGCGCCCTTGCATCATCGGGCGAGCGGCTTTTGCCAACGCGGGCAAGCTGTATGCGGAAACTTCGTGGGCGATGTTAAAGGCTTCGCGGCTGATGCTGTCCAAAAAGTCGCCGCCGAGCGCTTCTTTGGGCGCAAAGGCAATGGCGTGCACCAAGCCATCCAAGCCGTCCCAATGTTTGCCTAAATCGGCGAAGGTTTGCGCGATTTCTTCATCGCTTTGCACATCGCAGCGGAACACGAGTTCCGAGCCAAATTCGGCGGCGAGTTTGCGCACGCGCTCTTCCAGTTTGTCCACCACATAAGTGAACGCCAGCTCCGCGCCTTGCTCGCGGCAGGCTTTGGCGATGCCATAGGCGATGGAGCGTTCGGAAATCATGCCGGTAATCAGGATTTTTTTGCCTTGCAGAATACTCATTTTGTGTCCTTTTTAAACAATTTGGAAAATCGGAAAAAGCGCGCATTATAGTGGGTTTTGCGTTTTTCGGCAGCCTGAAAAGCATGGCTGGCTATCGGGATGATTTGGCGTTGATGCAAATCAATACAACGCGCCTTGTTGGCAGCCTGAAAATAAGAATTCAACCGCTATCGGCTTTTCAGGCTGCCTTTGGGTTTTGTTGGTGCTCTTGGCTTGCTTGCAGCGCGCGATTAAGCAGCCTGAAAACTCAATTCGGGCAATTCAGGCTGCTGATTTTCATCTTGCAGATGGCTGATGCCGATGCCAATCAGGCGATATTCGTGTTCGCGGGGCATACGCTGGGCAAGCTGTTGGGCAGCCTGAATCAGGGTTTGCGCGCTGGGCAAGGCGGATGAATAGGTTTGCGAGCGGGTTAGCGTGCGAAAATCGCTGGTTTTGAGTTTGAGCGTGAGCGTTTGCCCGATGGTGTGGCGGCGTTGCATTTGCTGGGCAAGGTCTTGGGCTAAATCAGGGATGTGGCGGACGATTTGATGCAGCGGCAAATCATCGGGCAGCGTGATTTCGGTGGAAATTTGCACGCGCTCGCGCTCGGGCTCAACGGGGCGATTATCCACGCCACGCGCCAGCTCGTGCAGGCGGTAGCCCCATCTGCCAAACAGGTTCAGCAACATCCCCAGCGGCACGCGTTGCAAATCGCCGACGGTGCGCCAGCCTTGGGCGTTGAGTTTGGCGAGCGTTTTTTTGCCCACGCCTGAAATTTTTCCCAGCGGCAGGGTTTGCAAAAAAGCGTTTACTTGTTGCGGCGCAATCACAAATTGCCCATCGGGCTTGCGCCAATCGGATGCGATTTTGGCGAGAAATTTGTTGGGCGCGATGCCTGCGGAAGCGGTTAGCCCCGTTTGGCGGCGGATTTCGTGGCGGATGGCGAGCGCGATATCGCGGGCGTATTCCATGTTTTGTTTATTTTGGGTTACGTCCAAATAGGCTTCGTCCAGCGCGAGCGGCTCGATGATGTCGGTATGCAGCCTGAAAATCTGGTGGATTTGCTGCGAGACTTGGCGATAAAGCGCAAATTGCGGCGGGATAAAAATGGCGTGCGGGCAAAGCCGTTTCGCCGTCGCCACCGCCATTGCCGAGCGCAAGCCATATTTGCGGGCTTCGTAGGATGTGGCGCAAATCACCGAGCGCGCGCCATCCCAAGCCACCACAACGGGCTTGCCGCGCAGCTGGGGTTGTTCGCGCAATTCTACTGATGCGTAGAACGCGTCCATGTCTATGTGGATGATTTTGCGTGGATTCATGGTGATGATTGAGGCAGCCTGAAAATGGGTGGGAGACATTTTCAGGCTGCCTTTATGCTCAACTTTCTTCTTTCAAAACTTCTTCCAGCACCGCCAACGCGCGCACGGCTTCTTGGTTATCCTGCTCGGCGGCGCGTTGCCACCATTTTTTCGCTTCTTGATAATCCAGCAACACGCCCGAGCCTTCGGCGTAAGCAAAGCCCAAGTTTAATTGTCCATCGGCATCGCCCGCTTCTGCGGCAAGGCGAAACCATTGCGCCGCGCGCGCTTCGTTTTTCTCCACGCCATAGCCTTCTTGATACAGCATCCCCAAGTTCACCATCGCGTTCACATTGCCCATATCCGCAGCTTGCTGGTAATACTGCGCCGCGCGTGCGTAATCCTTTGCCACGCCCAAGCCATCGTCGTAGCAAACGCCTAAGTTATACAAGGCTTCATCGTCGTCTTGCTCGGCAGCGGCTTGCCAATAGCGCATCGCTTGGGCGTAATCCTGCGGCGTGCCCAGCCCTTCGGCGTATAAACGCGCAAGATAGTTGGCAGCATCCCATTCGCCTTGTTCAAAAGCGGCGCTGTACCATTTAATCGCCGCGGCATAATCCTGCGGCACGCCGTCCACTTCATCTTCATACAGCGCGGCAAGGTTAAACTGAGCGGCAGCATCGCCCTGCTCTGCGGCGGCTTGATACCATTTGGCAGCGGCGGCGTAATCAGCTTTCACGCCCAAGCCGTGTTCATGCATAAACGCCAATTGGTATTGCGCGTCCACATCGCCCTGCTCGGCAAATTGGCGGATAACAGGCGCAGCGGCTTTATAGTTGCCCTTTTGGATTTGCGCGAACGCGGTGTTGAGTTTGAGATTTTGTAGAGAAAACGACATGGCGAACTTTCATATAAACGGTTAGGTAGCCTGAAAGTAGTTTTCAGGCTGCATTTGAAAGCACGGATTTTAACGTAGATTAAGGCAGCCTGAAAAACGGAGAGCGCGTTTTCAGGCTGCATCAATCCGTTTATACAGCCTCGCCTTCTCGTTTGCTCCGCATAAAAATCAATCATCCAACCATCAAGGCAGCCTGAAAACGCGCTCCCCAGTCTCGGCAAAAGCAAAGCAAGTTTCAGCGAAGCTAAAATGCTATAATCCGCCCGTTTTGTTTATACACAAAGGAAACACAAAAATGTCTTGCGAACATCTTGTCATGCAATACAGCACCTTCCCCAAAAACCCCAACAACGCCCTGCTAGAACCCATGTTTCTCGGGCAGCCCGTCAACGTTGCCCGCTACGACCAACAAAAATACGAAGCCTTTGAAAAGCTGATTGAAAAACAAATCTCATTCTTCTGGCGACCCGAAGAAGTGGATTTATCGCGCGACCGCATTGATTATGCCAACCTACCCGAGCACGAAAAACACATCTTTATCAGCAACTTAAAATACCAAACCCTGCTAGACAGCATCCAAGGGCGCAGCCCAAACGTAGGCTTGCTGCCGCTGGTTTCCCTGCCCGAATTGGAAACATGGATTGAAACATGGTCATTCTTTGAAACCATCCACAGCCGCAGCTACACCCACATCATCCGCAACATCGTCAACGACCCATCCATCGTGTTTGACGATATCGTGCAAAACGAATACATCATCGCTCGCGCCGAAGACATCGCCTGCTATTACGACGATTTAATTGAATACACGCAATACTTTAATCTGCTAGGTGTCGGCACGCATCAAGTAAACGGCAAAACCATTGTCGTATCCGAGCGCGAATTGAAGAAAAAACTCTATCTCTGCCTGATGTGCGTCAACGTGCTAGAAGCCATCCGTTTCTACGTTTCTTTCGCCTGCTCATTTGCCTTTGCCGAGCGCGAATTGATGGAAGGCAACGCCAAAATCATCAAACTCATCGCTCGCGACGAAGCCCTGCATTTAACCAGCACGCAACATATGCTCAACCTGATGCGCGGCGGCGCAGAAGGCGCAGAATGGGCAGAAATCGCCGCCGAATTGCAAGACGAATGCTTTGAACTCTTCAAAAAAGCCGCCGAGCAAGAAAAAGAATGGGCAGAATATCTATTCAAAGACGGCAGCATGATTGGCTTAAACAAAGACATCCTATGCCAATACGTTGAATACATCACCAACGCCCGTATGCTTGCCGTAGGCTTGCCGCAAGCGTTTGAAAAAGCCACGCAAAACCCCATCCCGTGGATTAACGCATGGCTCTCATCCGACAACGTGCAAGTTGCGCCGCAAGAAGTGGAAATTTCGTCTTACCTTATCGGGCAAATTGACGCCGAAGTCAAAACCGAAGATTTGGAAGATTTTGAGTTGTAAACCATAATAGGCAGCCTGAAAACCCAATTTCAGGCTGCCTCTGTTAGCGCATTCACTTGATACCCACTCCCATTTTGCATACAATCCCGCGTTTTGCAAAATTAACAGAAAGCCCCCAAATGGCAGCATACAACACCCAAAAAGTTCTCACCGTACACCATTGGACAGACGCTTATTTCAGCTTCACTTGCACCCGCGATGAAAGCCTGCGCTTTGAAAACGGGCAATTCGTCATGATTGGCGTAATGGGCGACAACGGCAAACCCATCATGCGCGCATACAGCATCGCCAGCCCCAACTGGGAAGAACACCTAGAATTTTTCAGCATCAAAGTGCAAGATGGTCCGCTCACCAGCCGCTTACAGCATATTAAAGTGGGCGACGACATCTTCATCAGCAAAAAGCCCACAGGCACACTCATCGCCAGCGACCTAAACGATGGTGGCAAACATCTCTATCTATTATCAACAGGCACAGGGCTTGCCCCATTTTTAAGCATCACGCGCGACCCCGATATTTACGAGCAATTTGAAAAAGTGATTTTGGTGCACGGCGTGCGCGAGAAAAAAGACTTGGCGTATTACGACCACTTCACCCAAGACCTGCCCAACCACGAATTCTTAGGCGAAATGGTGCGCGAAAAGCTGATTTACTACCCCGTTGTATCGCGCGAACCCTTTGAACACCACGGGCGTTTAACCGACCTAATGAAAAGCGGTAAACTGTTTGACGACATCGGCTTGCCTCCCATCAACCCTCAAGACGACCGCGCCATGCTCTGCGGCAGCATGCCCATGAACGCCGACACCTCTGCCATATTGGATAGCTTCGGCTTAGTCGGCTCGCCCAAAACAGGCGTGCGCGGCGATTATCTGATTGAACGCGCCTTTGTAGAACAATAATCTTTACCCCATTCAGGCAGCCTGAAAGCGCATTTCCCGTTTTAGCTTTGCTGAAACTCGCGGCGCTCGTTTTCAGGCTGCCTAAAAACTACTTTATCACCATGGCACAACGCTCCAAATCATCCCCCGCATGGCTGCACGAACACGTTAACGACCCCTATGTTAAACGCGCGCAAAAAGACGGCTATCGCGCCCGCGCCGCATATAAATTGTTAGAAATCAACGAAAAAGACAAACTCATCAAGCAAGGCACAATCTTGGCAGATTTAGGCTCTGCGCCAGGCAGCTGGTCGCAAATCGCCGCCAAGTTAGTAGGCAAAACAGGCAAAGTGTTCGCACTGGATATTTTGCCGATGGACGCGTTAGATGGCGTGGATTTTATCCAAGGTGATTTTCGCGAAGAAGCCGTGTTAGCCGAATTTGAACGCCTGCTGGATAATCGCCCGCTAGACCTTGTAATTTGCGATATGGCACCCAATATGTCGGGCAACGACACCATAGACCAAGCGCGGAGCTTTTATTTATGCGAACTGGCGTTGGATTTTGCCCGCACGCATTTGAAAACAGGCGGCGCTTTTTTGGTGAAAGTGTTTCAAGGTTCGGGCTATCAAGAATACATGGCAGCCATGCGCGAAGTATTTGCCACGGTGCAAACGCGCAAACCCGATGCGTCGCGCAATCGGTCTAGTGAGATTTATTTATTAGGCAAAAATAAGCGATAAGGCAGCCTGAAAAATATTTTACAATCCATCCCCATTTCTATTTTCAAGAGGAGTTTGTTTCTGTGGGAAGCAACTTAAAAAATCTCATCGTAGGAGCGATTTTATTTTTGGGCATCGCCTTTGGCGTGCAGCATATGCGCGAAACTAAAGTGGACAGCCAGCAAATTGAATATTCCCAATTTATCCAGCAAGTTAAAGAAGGAAAAATCAGCAATTTGAATATTGAAGGCTCGCCCATCGGTTACGAAATCAAAGGCGAGCGCAAAGACAAATCCAAGTTCAAAACCAACGCGCCCATGGACGACAATCTGGTAACGCTGCTGGTGGATAACAAAGTGCGCTTCAAAGTTACGCCCGAAGAAAAACCAGGCTTTTTAAGCAGCCTGTTTATGAGCCTGCTGCCCGTTATCTTGCTGATTGGCGCGTGGATGTGGTTCATGCGGATGCAATCGGGCGGCGGCAAAGGCGGCGCGTTTTCATTTGGCAAAAGCCGTGCCAAATTGCTGGATAAAGATGCCAACAAAGTAACTTTTGCTGATGTCGCTGGCTGCGATGAGGCCAAAGAAGAAGTGCAAGAAATCGTGGATTATCTGAAAGCGCCTAACCGCTATCAAAGTTTGGGTGGTCGCGTGCCACGCGGTATTTTGCTGGCAGGCAGCCCAGGTACGGGCAAAACGCTGCTGGCAAAAGCGATTGCGGGCGAAGCGGGTGTGCCGTTTTTCAGCATTTCGGGTTCGGATTTTGTGGAAATGTTTGTGGGTGTGGGCGCGAGCCGTGTGCGCGATATGTTTGAACAAGCCAAGAAAAACGCGCCTTGCATCATTTTTATTGACGAGATTGATGCTGTCGGTCGCCAACGTGGCGCAGGTTTGGGCGGCGGCAACGATGAACGCGAGCAAACGCTGAACCAATTGCTGGTGGAAATGGATGGCTTTGAAAGCAATCAAACCGTGATTGTGATCGCAGCAACCAACCGCCCCGATGTGTTAGACCCTGCGTTGCAACGCCCTGGCCGTTTTGACCGCCAAGTGGTTGTGCCGTTGCCTGATATTCGCGGGCGTGAGCAGATTTTGAAAGTGCACGCGCAAAAAGTGCCGCTGGATGAAAGCGTGGATTTGACTTCGCTGGCGCGTGGTACGCCTGGTTTTTCGGGCGCAGATTTGGCAAATTTGGTCAATGAAGCCGCGCTGTTTGCGGGTCGCCGCAATAAAGTAAAGGTGGACCAAAGCGATTTTGAAGATGCGAAAGACAAAATCTACATGGGCCCTGAACGCCGCAGCATGGTAATGCACGAAGACGAAAAACGCGCCACCGCCTACCACGAAGCGGGGCACGCGATTGTGGCGGAAAGCCTGCCGTTTACCGACCCTGTGCACAAAGTAACCATTATGCCGCGCGGGCGCGCGCTGGGCTTGACTTGGCAGTTGCCCGAGCGCGATCGCATTTCTATGTATAAAGACCAAATGTTGAGCCAGCTTGCGATTTTGTTTGGCGGGCGCATTGCCGAGGATATTTTCGTGGGACGCATTTCCACAGGCGCATCCAACGACTTTGAACGCGCCACGCAAATCGCCCGCGATATGGTTACGCGCTATGGCATGAGCGAGCGCATGGGCGTGATGGTGTATGCGGAAAACGAGGGTGAAGTGTTCTTGGGACGCAGCGTTACCCGTTCGCAAAATATTTCCGAGAAAACGCAGCAAGACGTGGATACCGAAGTGCGCCGCATTTTGGACGAGCAATACGCTGTTGCCTACAAAATTTTGAGCGAAAACCGCGACAAAATGGAAACCATGTGCAAGGCGTTGGTGGAATGGGAAACCATTGACCGCGACCAAGTGCTGGAAATTATGGCGGGCAAGCAGCCCAGCCCACCCAAAGATTACAGCCACAACCTGCGCCCTGCGGATGATGTGATTGACGGCGTGGAATTTGAAACGCTGCCCGAAGTGGACGAAGCCGAGCAAGCGACAGCCGAGGCGGCAAACTTGGCGAAACCGCAGCCTGAAACGGCGGATAATGCGGCGAACGAAGCCGTGCCAGCCGTTGAACAAGCGCAAGCCGCTGCGCCATCCGACAACGGCGAAGAGCCGAAAAACCAAGCCTAACGCCGATAAAAGGCAGCCTGAAAACGAGCAAAGCAAGTTTCAGGCTGCCTTTTTGAGTATAATGCGGCGTTTGTTCGGCAGCCTGACAAGCCGCCCGCGTTACCATCATCCCCAAGCATTCATCATGAAAAAATTATCCCTCATTGCCGTGCTGTTGCTTGCCGCGTGCAGTAGCACACCGCCCGCCCAATATTACCAACTGCCCGACAGCGCTTTCAGGCTGCCTGCGCAAAGCAATCCCGCGCACAACATCGGCGTGAAAATCGTGTTGGCAGCGCCGATCAACGGCGACAGCCTGCTCTACCAAAGCGATGAGCACACGCTCACCCTCGCGCAGCAAAACCTGTGGGCATCGCCGCTAGACCAAGCCCTAACCCGCGCCTTGGCAAACAAGCTCAACGCAGCAGGCAGTCTGAAATACCAGCCCGCCGAAGCCAGTAGCGCGCAGCTTACTGTTTACATTGACCGCTTCCAAGGCAGCTATCGCGGCGAAACCGAAATCAGCGGTTATGCGCGTTGGCAAAACGGCACGCAAATCCCGTTCCACGTTACCACACCTCAGCAAGGCGATGGCTATACCGCCATGCTCAACAGCCTAGACCACGGCTTGGCAACGGTTGCTCAGCAAATTGCGCGATGATAACAGGCAGCCTGAAAAACCGTTTAGCCGTTTTCAGGCTGCCTAAACCATTTGATTAACGGCTCCCAACCATGCATCAATTCTCCATCCACCGCCCCAGCGGCGAACATCTCGGCTTTTTGGTGATGCTTGCCGACGACGAAACCAGCAGCCATCCCGAAAGCGGACAACTTGCCGTGCAAATTCAACCGCAAGCGCAAGATAGCGCGCTCGCCCGTTTTGCCCAAGCGCAAGCGCTGTATTGGCAGTTATCCAGCGATCATGTTCGCATCCACGATGAAGACGGCGATTATCGCGCCAGCATCCGCCAAGAATGGCTGATTATCGGCGGCGAACACTATCAACTCAACGACTTAGAAGGCAGCCTGTAAACATGGAAAGCCTGTATATACTCATCCCCATCAGCATTTTGCTCGCCTTTATCATTGGCTACTTTTTTTGGTGGTCTGGCAAAAGCGGGCAATTTGACGACTTGGAAGGCCCTGCCCACCGCATCTTGATGGATGATGACGACACCTACAACAAATCTCCCCCACCGAAAGATGCACCATGAAAAACGACTTCGCATTTGCCACCAGCCGCCGTTTCGCTCCGCTGTTTAGCACCCAATTTTTGGGCGCGTTAAACGACAATTCATTCAAAACCACGCTATTTGTTTTGATTAGCTTTTATGGTTTGGGCAAAAACGATGCCATTCCCTCCGAACAAATGCTTAACGTGGGCGCGTTGCTGTTTATCCTGCCCTATTTTTTGTTCTCATCGCTATCGGGGCAGCTTGCCACGCGCTACAACAAAGCCCGCCTTGCTCAAGCTACCAAAGTATTGGAAGTGGTGGTGATGGCGGTGGCGGGTGTTGGCTTTTATCTGCAATCCGCGCCCTTGCTGCTGTTGTGCTTGTTTGTGATGGGCACGCAATCCACGCTGTTTGGTCCTGTTAAATACGCCATCTTGCCCGAATACCTTGCTGAAAAAGAACTCATCATGGGCAACGGCTTGATTGAATCGGGCACGTTTATCGCCATTTTGCTCGGTCAAATCATCGGCACGGCGGTGGCAGGCGAGAGCCCGTTGATTCTCGCAGGCTGGGTGGTGTTGATTGCCGTTTTGGGCTTGGCAACCAGCGCTGCTATGCCATCGGTTGCGCCCAAAGAGCCCGAGCTGAAAGTGGATTGGAACATCGCCCGCAGCACGCAATCGCTAATTGCCCAAGCCTATAAGCAGCCTGAATTGTTTACCGCCATCATGGGCATTTCATGGTTTTGGTTTATCGGCGCGGTATATACCACCCAACTGCCCACCTTTGTGCGCATCCATTTGCATGGCAACACCGCTGTTTACAATCTAATGCTCATGCTGTTTTCCATCGGCATCGCCACAGGCTCTATTGCCTGCGCCAAGCTCAGCAAAGGCAATTTGAAACTTTGGCTGGTAACAGTGGGCGCAACGGGGCTGGCCATTTTTGGCAGCGCGTTGGTGTTTGTGTTATACGGCGTGCAATTTTCAGGCAGCCTGAACAACTTGCAAGGCGCAAGCGCGTTTCTGGCGCAAAGCATGGCGTATCCCGTTATCTTGCTGATGATTGGCATTGGCTTTTTTGGCGGATTTTTCTCGGTGCCGCTTTACACATGGCTGCAAACCACATCGTCTGATGAATTCCGTGCCAACGCCATCGCGGTAAACAACATTCTCAACGCCGTGTTTATGGTTGCCGCCGCGCTGATGAGCATCGTGCTGCTCACCTTGTTCAACAGCATTTTGCTGCTTTATTTAGTCGTTGCCTTGGGCAATATCGGCTTTTTGTATTACTTGGGCAAACGCGTGCCGCAGTTATTCAAACGCGGATAATGTTTGCAACCCACAGGCAGCCTGAAAATGGGAAATCATTTTGATGACGCCGAAACGTGCTTCACTCATTTTCAGGCTGCCCTATCCCATCCACCTTTTCCCTACCATCAACATCATGACTACATCGCCCCCACAGCAGCCTGAAACACCAAACGAACACCACAACAATAGCCTGAAAACGCCAGATGCCGCCACCGCCCACGCGCAAAAAAAACGCAAAACCATCGTTATTTGGCTGCGCGTGATTGCGCTCTTGTTCGCAGGTTTTTTTCTGCTCAGTCAATGCGGCATGAGCAAGCCCAAAGCCAAAGCCGCCATCGTGCAAAGCTGCGTGCAAAACGTGCCACACGCGCCCAAATGGCAGCAAGACCTTGCCAAACGCAGCCTGAAAGACGACGATGGCGCACTCGTTGCCCAATATTGCCTTTGCATGTGGGACGAGCCGTTGCAAAAACTCTCCGCCCAGCAAATCCAATCGTTTGCCAAAATCTCGCCCGAGCAGCAATTGGCGCTGTTGGGTGGCGCAGAAGCATTCAGTAACCGCGATGCGCAATGCATTGCTAATCTAGGAGCGAAAAAATGATTAACACCGAAAACACCGTTTTACTCGTTGTGGACGTCCAAGAGCGGCTGCTGCCCGCCCTGCACGAAAACAGCGCATTTCTCGCCGCCTGCCGCCAATTCATTACTGGCGCCAACCTGCTGGGCATCCCCAGCATCATCACCGAGCAATATCCCAAAGGCTTGGGTGCCACCGTGCCCGACATCGCCTTGCTCACCCCCGATGCGCCCAAATTCAGCAAAACCCAGTTTTCTGCCTACACGCCCGAAGTCGCCGCCGCGCTGCAACAAAGGCAGCCTGAAAGTGGGCAAGCTCAAAACATCATCCTAATCGGCTGCGAAACGCATATTTGCATGCTGCAAACCGTGCTAGATTTGCGCCAACAAGGCTACAACGTTTTCATCCCACAAGAATGCGCCACATCGCGCACCGCCGCCAACAAAACTAACGGCTTGCAACAAATCCAAGCGGCAGGCGGCGTGGTGAGCAATAATGAAAGCCTGTTGTTTATGCTGCTGAAAGACGCGCAGCATCCGCAGTTCAAAGCCCTTTCCAAGCTGATTATTTGATTGGCGCGCCATAAAAGGCAGCTTGAAAACCGATTTGCCGTTTTCAGGCTGCCTTTAGTGTGTTTCATTCGCCATCCAAGCCAATATAGTTGATTAAAATAAAAATGAGACAAGGCACCAACGTCTGCCGTGTGCAAATAGCACATAAGAGCGTTGGCAACGCCGCATCATTGTCTGTTTAATCAACTAAGTTTCCGCATAAACACATCCCCGCCGCAGTCATTACTCTGCTAAAATTGCGCGTTTTTTTACTCCATTGCAAAGGAATTCTCATGATTGATTTCGCACACGCTGCCGATGGCGCAGCAGCCGCAAGCCAAAGCCCTTGGTCTGCCATTTTGATGTGGCTGCCGCTGATTGCCATTTTCTACTTTATGCTGATTCGTCCCCAGCAAAAACGCGAAAAAGCCCGCCAAGCCATGATTAGTGAGCTGAAAAAAGGCGATCGCGTGTTGCTCGCCGCGGGTTTTTACGGGCGCGTGGTGAAAACAGGCGAACACATCTTCACCATTGAGCTGGCAAAAGGCGTGAACATGGAAGTGGATAGAAACGCCATCGCGGCAAAAGTGGATGCTAATCCCGCCACGCCCGAAGCCGCCAACACCCAACCGCCCGCAGCCGAATAATTTCAGGCTGCATCAGCAACCGAAAGCAGCAATGGCACGTCCCTTGCTGTTTTCCACGTTTTACCGAACATCCTTTTAAGGCAGCCTTGCCCCTTTGTCCAAATCTTTGATTTGGGTATAAAGGGGTATACCGCAGCGCAACGCGCAAGGTTGAAAAGCCAAACCCCAAAGGCAGCCTGAAAACTCAAGGAAAAAACATGAATCGTTATCCGCTTTGGAAATACCTGCTGATTGCGTTCACGATTGTGCTTGCCGTGATTTACACGCTGCCCAATCTATACGGCGTAACCCCAGCTATTCAAATTTCCACCAATCGCCAATCCATCAGCATTGATGCCAACACCGAAAAAACCGTTGCCGATGCACTGCAAAAAGCCAATATTCAACACGGCGGCATGTTTATCGCAGGTGGCAGCCTGAAAGTGCGCGTATCCGATGCCACCAAAATTTCCGCTCGCGATGCCATTGATGCCGCGCTGGGCGAAGGCTACATCGTCGCTCAAAACCAAATCGCCAACAGCCCCGAATGGCTGGAAAAAATTGGCGCCAAGCCCATGTTTCTCGGCTTGGATTTGCGCGGTGGCGTGCATTTCACCATGCAAGTGGACATGAAAGCCGCGCTGGATAAAACGCTAGACCGCTACGCAGGCGACATCCGCCGCACCATGCGCCAGCAAGATATTCGCGTGGGTAACATCCGCAAACAAGAAAGCAGCCTAATTGTGCCGTTCCAAGACGCAGCCGATATGCAAAAAGCGCTGTCCGAACTGCGCAAAATGCTGGATGGCGCACAAATCAGCAACAATAACAACGAAATCACCGTGGTGCTGCCCGATGCCCTGCTGGCGCAAATCCGCAGCGATGCCGTGAAACAAAACATCACCACGCTGCATAATCGCGTAAACGAATTGGGCACCGCCGAGCCTGTTATCCAACAAGCAGGCACCGACCGCATTGTGGTGCAATTACCCGGCATGACCGACACCGCCAAGGCCAAAGACATCATCGGGCGCACCGCCACGCTGGAAGTGCGCATGGTGAGCACCGATATGGCGCTGCTGTCGCAAGCCCAAAACGGCAACATCCCCGATGGCTACGAACTGCTCAGCGACAACGAAGGGCATCAGTTCTTGGTGAGCAAGCAGGTGGAGCTGACCGGCGAAAACATCAATCAAGCGCAGGGCAGCCAAGACCAGCAAACCAAGCAGCCGATTGTGAGCCTTGCGCTGGACAGCTCGGGCTCGTCCACCTTTGCCGATTTGACCACCGCCAACAAAGGCAAAATTATGGCGATGGTGCTGATTGACCAAGGCAAAGCCGAAGTGGTAACCGCGCCGCGCATCAACGAGCCGATTACAGGCGGACGCGTGCAAATCACAGGCATGGCAAGCCTTGCCGAAGCCAACGACGTTGCCCTGCTGCTGCGCGCAGGCTCGCTGGCCGCGCCGATGAAAATCATTGAAGAGCGCACCATTGGCCCATCTTTGGGCGCAGAAAACATCAGCAAAGGCATCCATTCCACCGTTTGGGGTTTTGTGGTGGTGGTGGCGTTTATGGTGGTGTACTACCGCTTGTTTGGCGTATTCTCTGCCGTTTCGTTATCGGCTAACTTGTTGTTCTTGTTTGCCATCTTGTCTGCCCTACAAGCCACGCTCACGCTGCCAGGCATCGCCGCCATGGCGTTAACGCTGGGTATGGCGATTGACTCTAACGTGTTGATTAACGAGCGCATCCGCGATGAACTGCGCGAGGGCAAAAAAGCCCAAATCGCCATCAAAGAAGGCTACGACCACGCTTGGGACACCATTTTGGATTCCAACTTAACTTCGCTGATTGCGGGCATCGCGCTGCTGATTTTCGGTACAGGACCCGTGCGCGGCTTTGCGATTGTGCATTGCTTGGGCATTGTTACGTCTATTTATTCATCCGTAGTCGTGTCTCGCGCTTTGGTGAATTTGTGGTATGGCAATCGCAAAAAACTGCAACATCTTTCCATCGGCGTGCGCTACCCTGCCGTGCTAGACAAAAAAGAGGAGGCTTAATATGGAACTCTTTCATTTTAAACGCGATATTCCGTTTATGAGCTATGGCAAGCTCACCACGTTTATTTCTTTGGTAACGTTTATTCTCGCCGTGATATTTTTGTTTACACGCGGGCTGAATTTGTCGGTGGAATTTACCGGCGGCACGCTGATGGAAGTGGAATACGCTTCGGCGCAAGGCGCAGATTTGAACAAAGTGCGCCAAAGCCTAGACACGCTCAAAATGGGCGAAGTGCAAGTGCAAGCGCTGGGCACCAATAAACACATCATGATTCGGCTACCCAACCGCGAAGATGTTTCTTCCGCGCAGCTTTCCAATCAAGTGATGGATGTGCTGAAAAAAGAAAGCAGCGATGTGAGCCTGCGCCAAGTGGAATTTATCGGCCCTGCGGTGGGCGATGAATTGGTGAGCCACGGTTTAACCGCGCTGGGCATGGTGATTATCGGCATCATCATTTATCTGGCGTTTCGCTTTGAATGGCGCTTTGCCGTTTCCGCTATCATTGCCAATATGCATGATATTGTGATTATTCTGGGCTGCTTTGCCTTTTTCCAATGGGAGTTTTCGTTGACTGTGCTGGCAGGCGTGCTCGCCGTGTTGGGCTATTCGGTGAACGAATCGGTGGTGGTGTTTGACCGAATTCGCGAGAATTTCTACAAAGGCGCAATGCGCAACCACACCGTGCCCGAAGTCATCGATAACGCGATTACGCACACCATGGGGCGCACCGTGATTACCCACGGCTCCACCGAGGCGATGGTGATTTCCATGCTGATATTCGGCGGCGCGGCGTTGCACGGCTTTGCCATGGCGCTAACCATCGGCATTATGTTCGGAATTTATTCTTCCGTGCTGGTTGCCAGTCCTTTGCTGCTGATGTTTGGGCTGGATCGTAATAATATTGTGAAGCAGAAGGTGAAAAAAGAAGAAGCGGTGGTGTAACGTTTACCGCGCTGTTGCCAATAATTTCAGGCTGCCTTATCGGGGATGATAGGCAGCCTGAAAACTTATAAATGGAACGGCGACGGCTCATCGCCAAAATAGTGCATTGAATAAACAGCGCAGGATGTCAGTCCAAATATCTGCGAGCCACCGCTTCATGATTACCAATTTGTTTTACCTAATTTTCAGGCTGCCTTTGCACGATGCAATAGGCAGCCTGAAAATCTATAAATGGAACAGCGACGGCTCTCGTCAAAATGGAACATTGAATAAACAGCGCAGGTTGTCCGCCCAAATGTCGGCAAGCCGCCGATGCTCCATAATTGCGCCAACCCGTGTTACCCAGTTTTCAGGCTGAAATCTTTGCAAAACCTAAAACGAAACAAGAAATGGTCAATTCTCCGTCATTCCCGCGTAGGCGGGAATCTTGGTGAAATTTTTGCAATGCATTGTTTTTACATGAGTTTCTTAATATTAAACAAGATTCCCGCCTACGCGGGAATGACGGCATTTCTTAATTTTTCAGGCTGCTGTTAGGGTTTTGCAAAGGTTTCAGGCTGCCTTATCCAAAATATGATAGGCAGCCTGAAAACCCATCCAAGTCATATTCAGCATTTTCAGGCTGCCCCGCCCTACCCCGCTTCCGCCAGCGCAAACGCAATCACCTGCTCTTTCTCATCGCTCAAACTCAAATGCACCCGCGCAATGCCGTGTTGTGCCAGCCACTCCGCCAGCTCGGGCGCGCAAGCAAACGTTGGCTTGCCCCATTCATCGTGCGCCACACCGATAAAACGCAGGCTAACAGGCTCGCGAATGCCCGTGCCCACCGCCTTGGCAAACGCTTCTTTCGCCGCAAAGCGTTTCGCCAAAAACCGCGCGGGCTGGGCGTGCGCGGCGTAGCTTGCCCATTCGCCCGCCGTTAAAATGCGCCGCGCCAGCGCATCGCCATAGCGTTGATGCAACGCCGCAATGCGCGACACGGCGACAATATCCGTGCCAATGCCGTAAATCATTTTCAGGCTGCCTATCTGATGCCGCTGCGGGCGCGAAACATCGCTTCTTTCATCTGCGCGATGGCGGCGGGCAAGCCCAAAAATATTGCTTGGGCGATGATGGAATGCCCGATATTCAGCTCCACAATCTGCGGAATGCGGGCAATCGCGCCCACATTTTGCACGGTCAAACCATGCCCCGCGTTCACCGTTATCCCCAAGCCATCGGCAAACGCCGCCGCTTCGCGAATTTTGGCTAACTCCGCTTCACGGGCCGCAGGCGTAGGCGCATCGGCATACGCGCCCGTGTGCAATTCAATCACCCGCGCGCCGCCATCATAGGCAGCCTGAATTTGCCCGCAATCGGCATCAATAAACAGCGACACGCGAATACCCGCCGCGTGCAGCTTCGCCACATAATCGCGCACTTTTTCAGGCTGCCCCACCACATCCAAGCCGCCTTCGGTGGTTACTTCGGTGCGCTTTTCGGGCACGATGCACACATCTTCGGGCATCACTTGCAGCGCGTTGGTGAGCATCTCTTCGGTCATCGCCATTTCCAAATTCATCCGCGTTTTAATCGCCTGCTTGATGGCAAACACATCCGCATCCCGAATATGGCGGCGGTCTTCGCGCAGATGCAGGGTAATCGCATCCGCGCCGTTGGTTTCTGCCACCAAAGCCGCTTCCAACGGGCTGGGGTAAGACGCGCCGCGTGCGTTGCGCAGCGTGGCAACGTGGTCAATATTGATGCCGAGTAACATGGTTGTTTCCTTAATATTTGTTTACAAAAAAACGGGCGCAGTTTAGCACTTTCCGCCCTTTTTCTCGGCAGATTTTGTTTATTTGCTCAAATTTCTGCATCCGCCAAAATGTTGTTTGACATATGTCAAAACGAAACTTTAAGCCATCCCCCATAATGCGCCACATCGTCAAAGACAGCGCAAGTCGTTGTTTTGAGATATTTCTAAATTGTTTTCCTCTTGATGTGTGTGTTTCGGTGTGAACGGCGTTTTGTTCACACCGTTTTTTTGCGTGGTTTATGCCCGAATTTTGCGAATGAAATTTGTTGGGCATAAATACCCCGTCTTGCGAACTAAAATGCGCCTTATTCATTTTTCAGGCTGCCTTTGATGGTGGTGTTATTTGTTTAATAACAGCGTTATCCGTGTTTACATTGCTAAACGAAAACTGCCTTTAATCTAACGTTTGCACAGGCGTTTCACAAACCAACATCGCCCCATTCAGGCAGCCTGAAACCCTCGCACCGCCGCCATAAACGCCTCCATTTTTTCAGGCGATTTCACGCCCGCTGCGCTTTCCACGCCGCTAGACACATCCACCGCCTGCGCCCGCGTAACGCGCAAGGCATCGGCAACATTCTCCACATTCAATCCGCCCGACAAAATCCAATGCCCAGCCAACTTTTCAGGCAGCATCGTCCAATCAAATGTATGCCCTGTGCCGCCGTATGCGCCGTTCACAAAGGCATCAAACAGCACGGCGCGGGCGGCGGCAAAATCGCGCACGGCGTTGCCAATATCATCGGGCGTTTGCACGCGCACGGCTTTTAAATAGGGACGACAAAATTGTTGGCAGAATTCGGGCGTTTCATCGCCGTGAAACTGCAAAACATCAATCGGCACGCGCGCCAATATTTCGTTGATTTGCGCGGCGCTTTCGTTCACAAACAGCGCGACGACGCTCACAAACGGCGGCAACATGCGCACGATGGCTTGCGCTTGCGCGATGGTTACGCAGCGTTTGCTGCCTGCAAAAAAGACAAGCCCGATGGCATCTGCGCCCAGTTGCGCGGCGAGTTGGGCATCTTGGGGGCGAGTGATGCCGCAGATTTTAGTTTGGATTTTGGTCATGGTTGTTTTTTGGGGGCGGATTGAGTGGGGTTAATGGGCAGCCTGAAAATGGGGGTTGGTGTGATAGTCAAACAGGTGTTTTCAGGCTGCCTTAATGTTGGCGGTTGGATAAGCAGCTTGAAAAAGGGAAACAGGGCTGTGGCTGGATGGGCAAACGAGTTAACCACTCTGCGGTATTGGGGGAACAGCTTGAAACTCTTGGAGCATCGGTGGCTCGCCGACATTGTAACGACAAGCGCAACCTAGCTTTAATGCGTTATTTGGCGACGAGCCGTTGCCGTTTTATAGGCAGCCTGAAATCTGAAAATGGCTTGGCGGCAGTTTATTGCCACATAGGGCATTTAATCAGGATTGACTGATTGCCAAGATGTCGGTTAGCTGCCGACGCTCCAGTAGTTGCGCTTTGGCAAAGGTTTCAGACTGCCTTAATGCTGGCGATTTGGGTGTATCGGAAGGCAGCCTGAAAATGGGGTTAAGCGTAAACAGTATGAATCAGCGTTTTCAGGCTGCCTATTGTTCACACATTAAGCTGGCGATGGCGCACAAGAATTTGGTATTCGCGCGCCAGTTTTTTGCCTAGCTGCTCGGCGATGTAAACCGAGCGATGTTGCCCGCCTGTGCAGCCGATGCCGATGGTTACATAGCTGCGGTTTTCTTGGCGGATGCGCGGCAGCCAGCGGTGTAGAAAATGATAGATGTCGTGCAGCATTTCGCCAACGAGCGGCTGGGCGGCGAGATAGTCTTGAATGGGCTGCTCTTTGCCGTTATAGGGGCGCAAGACGGGGTCGTAATAGGGATTGGGCAGGCTGCGAACGTCAAAAATAAAGTCGGCATTGGGCGGCATGCCGTGTTTAAAGCCAAACGAAACAATGCTTACCAACAGTGCGTTGTGGTCTATGCCTATCCATTGGGCAACGATGTGGCGCAGCTGTTGGGCGCTTAGGCTGCTGGTATCTATGCAATAGGCGTATTCGCGCAGGGGGGCGAGCCATTCGCGTTCGCAGCGCAGGCTTTCAGGCAGCGTGGTGTGGCTGCTGAGCAGCGGATGGCTGCGGCGGGTTTCGGAAAAGCGGCGCAGCAACACAGCTTCGCTGGCTTCTAAAAACAGGAGGCTAACTTGATGCCCCGCGCGGCGCAGCGCGATTAGGGTTGCGTGGGCGGTGTGGGTGTTGAGATTGGAGCGGATGTCTATGCTGATGGCGAGCTGGTTGTTGTCTTGCCGCTGCTGGCTGTGCAATTGGATAAGCTCGGGCAGCAATTCAAGCGGTAGGTTGTCAATGCAAAAAAAGCCGTTGTCTTCCAGCAGGTTAAGGGCGATGGTTTTGCCAGAACCCGATAAACCGCTAATCAAGATGATTTTCATGGGGATGCTCTTCGGGTTTGTTCATAATGGTTTGATGGCGTTCTAGGAATTCTTTGGTGCTATCTTTGCCGTGGCGCTGCAAAATATAGTTGCGCACGGCGGCTTCCACCAACACGGCAAGGTTGCGCCCTGCGGCAACAGGCAGCGTTACCGAGCGGATGGGCACATTTAATATGGTTTCCGTTTCGGTGCGGATGCTTAGGCGGTCTAGCGTTTTCATGTATTCATCATCGGCTAGAACAAGGTTGATGATTAAGCGCAGCGTTTTTTTCGGGCGGATGGCGGTTTCGCCAAACATATGGCGAATATTGAGCACGCCCACGCCGCGCACTTCCAAAAAATCGCGCAGCATGGGCGGGCAACGTCCTTCCAATGTTTCGGGTGCGGTGCGGTGTAGCTCAACGGCATCATCGGCAACCAAGCTATGCCCGCGCGAAATCAATTCCAGCGCCAGCTCGCTTTTGCCCAGCCCCGATTTGCCTGTGAGCAATACGCCCACTTCAAACACATCCAAAAACACGCCGTGTTTGATGGTGGAAGCGGCAAGCACGCGTTGCAGATAAATGCGCAGCACGTCCATCAAATATGGGCTTTCCAGCTTGGAGGTGAGCAGCGGCGTGTTTTGCGTGTGGCAATAATCGCGCAGGCTTTGCGGAATCGGCAAATCGTTGGCAACAATCACCAGCGTCATGGGAAAGTTGAACAGCTCGTTCAACCCCGTGCCGTGTTCGGCTTGTTCCAGCTTTTGCAAATAGGCAACTTCGGCAACGCCTAGCACTTGCACTTGGTTGTGGTGAATAAAATTAAGATGTCCCACCAGCGCCAGCACGGGGCGGTCGGCTTCCACGGCAATGCGGTTATCGCCACCCGCTGCGCCTGCTGCCCACGCGAGCTGAAGTTTTTGCTGATTGTCTTGATAGAGCTTGCGAACGGAGACGCTGGGCATAAGAATTCCTTCTGGGGAGTTTGGCTGCGCCGAAACTCGTTACACTTGTTTTCAGGCTGCCTTTGGAGCGAACGACTGGGGCAGCCTGAAAACCCATAATCATTATTTTTCAATGAGATGTCTTTAACAACGCTGAAACATTGTTTGCCGCCAATACCGCGCCTAAAACCAATAATCCCGCATCGCTTGCAACAACTCGGGCGTGATGGCGTAGCCGCTTTCCTCGCCAATCACGCTGTCTATCAGGCAATAAGGGCAGAAGGCGGTTCTTTGCCCGTCGTCCTCAGGCTGAAAATCCTCATCGCTTAATGCGCTGGACGGGAAGATTTTGCAGCAGCAAAAACAGCCGCACAGTTAGGGCTTTGCTGTTAAATAAGCGTGGTTTTTAAAGCTGAACGCGTGCGCGGCGATGGCTTCTTCGCGCAGTTTCTCGTTGGATGAAGACATTTTGCTGATGGATAGTGAGTGGATAAATAATCTGCCCAACAAGGCAAGCGGTGTGGCGCAGCCTGTTTATGCGTTTTCAGGCTGCCTTAAATGCACACAGGGCATATGACCCATACGCCCTGTGTGCACTAGATTGGCAGCCTGAAAATATCTGCGCGGCTTATGCCAGCAACAGCGCGCGCGCTTCTTCGGGCGTTTGGCAAGATTGCAACGCATCGCGCACGCTTTTTTCGTTGAACAGCCCTGCCAATTGCGACAGCAATTCTAAATGCTCGCTGGTTGCCGCTTCGGGCACAAGCAACACAAACACCAGTGAAACAGGCTTGTTATCAGGCGCATCAAATTCAATCGGCTCTTTTAGCCGCACAAACGCGCCCGTTGCCGCGGATAAGCCCGCGTGCCGACCATGCGGCATGGCAACGCCCTGCCCCAGCGCGGTTGAGCCCAATCGCTCGCGCGCAAACAGGCAATCAAACACTTCGGCTTGCGGCAAACCGCTTTGCGCGGCAAACAGCTGCGCCACGCATTCAAATAGGCGTTTTTTGCTGCTGATTTCGGCGTCTAAAATAATATGAGAAAGGGGAAGCGTGTCGGCAAGAGAAGTAGTCATGAAGCAAATGGGTCTAAATAATTGGGCGCGAATTTTAACGCTTGCTTACATTGGCTTCAATGATTTTGCGGAAATTTACAGTTGATTAAAATCACAATAATGTTGTGTTGTCGTCCGCCCTGCTTTTCCTTTAACCCACGCCATCATTGCCGCTTTCAGGCTGCCTTTGCGCGTTTATTCCACAAGCGCAAAGGCAGCCTGAAAACTACTTCTCATCCTCATGCCATGCTTAGCGTAGCATTTGCTTTTGCCGCTTGCGCTGCTGTTTGCTGCTTGGACGGCTTTCAGGCTGCCTTAATCGGCGCTCGGGGCTCATGTGCCGCACTTCGCGCCAGCCGTCGGCTTCATTGCCATCGGCAAAGTAATGGCGCGAAACGGTGCTTGCGCCGATGCGCTGATGGCGGATACCTTTTTCAGCGCACCATTTCTCGCGCCTGTCCCAAACATGGCTCAAATGCTGGCGCTGCTGCGTTTCGCTCAAACCCTGCCCCAGCGTGGCAAGCTTGCTGTATGCAACGGGGTCTTTAATGAACAAAAAATTGTAGAAACGCTGAAAATATTGGTTGGCAAGGGCTAGGGGCTGTTTGCAATTGGTTTGTGAAGCGGATTTTGCGTCAGAAAGCGGCAGATGCAAGGCGAAAATACGAGCCAATGTCGCCCATTGGCGAGTGTTTTTAACATAGCAGATGCCGTTTTATGGCGTAAAAGCCGCCACAACACCAATTGCAAACAGCCCCTAGAACTTCCAGCCGTGCCGCTTCGTCCAATTTATCGTTTTCCAAAATGGAGCGATACAGCCCCAGCGGATTGAAATCGGCGTATTTTTGATGATGGGCGATGTAATGGCGGTATTTTGCCATGCTCATTTGCTTGAATTTTTTGTTGATTTTCATGCGATAAGGTTTTCAGGCTGCCTTAATAGATAGTGGCGGCTTGGGTTATTTGATGATTGGATGGCGCGGGCAACGGATTATGCTTGGCGGTTGCCATTGGGCGTTTTCAGGCTGCCTAATGATGGTTTGCGGGCAACGCATCATCCGCCTTGCATAAGGCAGCCTGAAAACCAGCAATCCCCATTCACAGCTCCTTCTTCACCTGCGCCCAAGCCTCCAAAATCAATTCCGCGCGGTTGGTTTTGAGCAGCGTTGCATCCGACAGCATTTGCCGCCATGTGCGCGCGCCGTGCAAGCCGTGCATCAAGCCCAGATAGTGCCGCGCCATGTGGCGCAAGATGCTGCCGCGCCCCGCTGCCAACTGCGTTTGCACGTAGGCATAAAGCCGCTGCACCAATTCATCGTAGCCGATTTCAGGCTGCTCGCTGCCGTAAAACAGCCTGTCCCAATCGCGCATAATCATGGTGTTGTGATACGCCTCGCGCCCAATCATCACGCCGTCCACATGGCGCAGGTGTTCGGCGATTTCGGCGTTGGTTTTGATGCCGCCGTTGATGATGATTTCCAAATCGGGAAAGTCTTGTTTTAATTGGTAAACATAATCGTATTTCAGCGGCGGAATATCGCGGTTTTCTTTGGGCGACAAGCCATCCAGCCATGCGTTGCGGGCGTGCACAATATAAGTGCGCACGGGCGTTTTCTCGCGCAGCGTGCCAACAAAATCGCGCACGCTGCTGTATTCGGTTTGCTTGTCCACGCCAATGCGGTGTTTCACCGTAATATCGCAATCGGGCGCGGCTTGCTGCATGGCGTTCAGACAATTGGCAACCAGCGCCACTTCGTTCATCAAACACGCGCCAAACGCGCCTTTTTGCACGCGCGGGCTGGGGCAGCCGCAGTTTAGGTTGATTTCATCGTATTGATATTGCGCCACTTTTTTCGCCGCTTGCGCCAACTGCGCGGGGTCGCTGCCGCCCAATTGCAAGGCGATGGGGTGTTCGCATTCGTTGTATTCCAGAAACCGCGCAGGATCGCCGTGGATAATCGCGCCTGCGTTTATCATTTCGGTGTAAAGCCATGTGTGGCGGCTGATTTGGCGCGCGAGATAGCGGAAATGGCGGTCAGTCCAGTCCAGCATCGGCGCAATGGATAGCGTGCGCTTGGGGCGGGGAGTTTGCATTTTCAGGCTGCCTATAATCATAAAAATAAAATAATCATAAAAATAAAAGAGTAAAAGAGGGTGGATTTTAGCATTTTCGGCGCGGTGGCTTGCGGGCAGGGCGCAAATCTTTTTTGTTAAAGGCAGCCTGAAAATTGCCTACAAACCTTTCAGGCTGCCTAATCTGTTGTAACCGTATCATAAAAATTATCCTATCCCCTATCTGTTCTTGACACTTCTTCAATCATTTTGTTAAAAACTAGCCCGTATTATTTCGGTGCTTTGTTTAACATTTATTTTATTTATAGGAGTTTTAATATGAAGTGGTATTTTGCTGTATTAAAAAATTATGTAGGTTTTAGCGGACGTGCATCACGTCGAGAATTTTGGATGTTTATATTGTTTCATTTTATTGTAGCTTTTGTGCTGGGCTTTATTTCTGGCTTCTTTAATGCTGCATCAGGTGCAGCTAATCCCAGTGACTCTGCAAAAAGTTTCGGTATAGCTGATTTGTATCTGTTGGCAACATTTTTACCTAGCTTGGCAGTGCAAATCCGTCGTTTACACGATACTAATCGCACAGGATGGTATAGTTTGATTGGTATCATTCCCGTTATTGGCTTTATTATTATTCTTATTTTGTGCGCACAGGAAGGCACCCAAGGCGATAATAAGTATGGTGAAGAACCAAACAGCGAGATTTAACTGTTTTTTACTGTATTAAATCATATACAATAATTGGTGGTGTCCTAAAAAGTATGCTGCTTGTTTTTTTAGTAATTTAAATTAGCCAAATTCCGCTGTTTTAACAGGAAATTTTGTACGATAGAAATGTCGTTATTGGCTTGACGTTTTATGTCAGCATACTTTTTAGGACACCACCCAATAATTTTTACACAGCAGCTTGAAACAACGCTTTCAGGCTGCTTTTTTATGCAAACCTTTCAGGCTGCCTAATCATTTTCTGTTAAAATGCCGCGCTTTGTTTACCCCCTTTCAGGCAGCCTGAAAGCCACTTGCCGCCATTCAAGCCGCCGCAAACCATTCTTTATATTCCCCACCCAAAATGAACATGAAAAACATCCGCAATTTCTCCATCATCGCCCACATCGACCACGGCAAATCCACCCTCGCCGACCGCTTCATCCAATACTGCGGCGGGCTGGAAAACCGCGAAATGAGTTCGCAAGTGCTGGACAGCATGGACATCGAAAAAGAGCGCGGCATCACGATTAAGGCGCAAACCGCCGCGCTGCACTACAAAGCCAAAAACGGCGAAACCTATCTGCTGAACCTGATTGACACCCCGGGACACGTGGACTTCTCCTATGAAGTGTCGCGCAGTCTGTCCGCCTGCGAAGGCGCGCTGTTGGTGGTGGACGCCTCGCAGGGCGTGGAAGCGCAAACCGTGGCCAACTGCTACACCGCGATTGATTTGGGCGTGGAAGTCGTGCCCGTGCTCAACAAAATCGACCTGCCCGCCGCCGACCCCGACCGCGTGGCGCAGGAAATCGAAGACATCATCGGCATTGATGCCGTGGGCGCGGTAACCTGTTCCGCCAAAAGCGGGCTGGGCGTAGAAGACGTGCTGGAAGAAATCGTCGCCAAAATCCCCGCACCGCAGGGCGATGCCGCCGCGCCGCTGCAAGCCGTGATTATCGATTCGTGGTTTGACAACTACGTGGGCGTGGTGATGCTGATCCGCGTGAAAAACGGCAGCCTGAAACTGAAAGACAAAGTGCGCTTTATGTCCACCAAAGCCGAATCGCAGGTGGAGCAGCTCGGCGTGTTTACGCCAAAATCGGTGCAAAAACAAGAATTAACCGCAGGCGAAGTCGGCTTTCTGATTACCGGCGTGAAAGAACTCGGGCAGGCGAAAGTGGGCGACACCGTAACCCTTGCCGCCAACCCCGCCGCCGAGCCGCTGGCTGGCTTCAAAGAAGTGCAAAGCCAAGTGTTCGCCGGGCTGTACCCCGTGGAAAGCCACGACTACGAAGCCCTGCGCGACGCGCTGGAAAAGCTGCAACTCAATGATGCGTCGTTAAAATTTGAGCCCGAAGTGTCGCAGGCACTCGGCTTCGGCTTCCGCTGCGGCTTTTTGGGACTGCTGCATCTGGAAATCGTGCAAGAGCGCTTGGAGCGCGAGTTTGACATGGATTTGATTACCACCGCGCCCACCGTGGTGTATGAAGTCGTGCTCAAAAACGGCGAAAAAATAGACGTGGAAAACCCGTCCAAACTGCCCGACATCGGCACGATAGAAACCATTATGGAGCCGATTATCACCGCCACCATCCTCGTGCCGCAGGATTATGTGGGCAACGTGATGACGCTGTGCAACCAAAAACGCGGCGTGCAGCGCAATATGCAATACATGGGGCGGCAGGTGATGCTCACTTATGATCTGCCGATGAACGAAGTGGTGATGGACTTTTTCGACAAACTCAAATCCACTTCGCGCGGCTATGCTTCGCTGGACTACGACTTCAAAGAGTTTCAGCCCGCCGACTTGGTGAAGCTGGATATTATGGTAAACGGCGACAAAGTGGACGCGCTCAGCCTGATTGTGCACCGCCAAACCGCCGTGCAGCGCGGGCGCGAACTCGCCAGCAAAATGCGCGAACTGATACCGCGCCAAATGTTTGACATCGCCGTTCAGGCTGCCATCGGCGGCCAAATCATCGCCCGCGAAAACGTTAAAGCCCTGCGCAAAAACGTACTCGCCAAGTGCTACGGCGGCGACATTACCCGTAAGAAAAAACTGCTGGAAAAACAAAAAGCCGGTAAAAAACGCATGAAACAGGTGGGGAATGTGGAGATTCCGCAATCAGCGTTTTTGGCGATTTTGGAGATTGGGGATAAGTGAGTTTTGGCTTCGCCGAAACTCGCCAACCCGTTTTCAGGCTGCCTGAAATATCCCGCTGTTTCCCATATTCACAGGAGTTTTCCGCATGAAAAGCAAGCTGTTTATCCTTTTACTGCTGTCCACCGCCGCACACGCCAGCCGTGTTGAACCACCGACAGAAGGCGAATGCCGCTACCAAAACCTGAGTACACGCAAACACGTCCCGCAAACGGGCGCGTGCACATTTGAATCATACGAAAGCGTACACGTTTTCACCCCAGGGCAGGGGCTTTCGGCAGCGGGCGGCTTCCATTTCAAGCTGGCAAACGGGCGCGAAATAAGCGCGGGTTACGAAGCCCGAATGCCGTCCCGCGCTGGCGAAGAAAACGGCGAATGAAAGCCATCCAAGCACACGCTCAACAATTTGCCTGCCAAGCAAACCAGCCCAGACGGCTGGACTTCCCTGCGCTCTACCAAAGAAGAATTGTGCTGGAAAGAAAGTTACGCGGGTGTGCCAGACGTATGACACCGTTCAGGCTGCTATTGGCAGACAGATTATCGCCCGAGAAAATGCGCAAAAAATGCGTGGGTTCAGCAATTACCGTTTTTTGGAGATTGGATATAAGAAAATGTTTAGGCAGCCTGAAAATACTGCGCAATGGAATAATCACGACAAATTTAGCATTTTGGAGTGGACGTATGATTTAAAAGGTATTTTCCTATCTTTTTGTGAGTACTACGATTATTCGTTTAAACAACAAGAGACGTTGGATAAATTTTGCGATTTCTTATTGGAAGTTATCCATGATGGTAGCGTGGGCATGCTCAGCATCCCAGGCGGTGCGATTTTGGGGCAACTTAGTCAATATTTTCCACCCTATACTGGAACGCCTGAAACGTTTGTGGCTGCTTTCCACAGCGAATACCCTACTTTGGAAATGTGTAAAGAATGGTTCCCCGAAAACCCTGAATGGTATTGGGAGTGGGAATGGTGGGTGTGGGAATATCGCACAGTGGAAATTAATATTCTTGATTTGGATATGTACCTGTAAATATTTAGACAATGCTCGTAGGGTCGGCAACTCATTGCCCACCCTACCCCCTTTTTTCAGGCAGCCTGAAACCCCTTCCCCCTCATTCAACAACAAAGGAAACACCACAAGTGAACAACAATTTCATTCTATTCGGCGCCATCGCGCTTTTCGTTATCGGAGCAATCATGCTGGCAGCAGGCAACAAGAAACGCTTGGAAACAGGCGATTGGGGCTCGGGCGTGCAATGGGGCTATTTGCTGATGATGATAGGAGTGTTTGGCATCCTGTCCACAGGCTTGGCGTGGAGTTTCACCGCCGTGCTGCTGCTGTTTACCGCGTTCACGGGCGCGATTTGGCTGTGGCAAAAACTCAGCCATAAAGACAAAATCAAGCCTGATAACAACCATTTGCGCGATTATATGGCAGGCTTTTTCCCCATTATCGCGGTGGTGTTTATTGTGCGCACGTTTATTATCGAGCCGTTTCAAATCCCGTCCAGCTCGATGCGCTCGGGGCTAGTGAAGGGCGATTTTATTTTGGTGAACAAGTTTAGCTATGGCATCCGCGTGCCTGTGCTGAACACGGTGGCGATTCCCACGGGCAGCATTCAGCGCGGCGATGTGGTGGTGTTTAATTATCCTGTTGAGCCGCAGAATAATTACATCAAGCGCATTGTGGCGGTGGGCGGCGATACGGTTGAATATAAAGACAAAATTTTAACGGTGAACGGCAAAGCCAGCGTGGATGTATCGCAAGGGCGCTACACCTATCCCGATGATGGCAACAGCAGCATTCCCCGCCAAGCCGAGCGCTTTCAATCCACATTTGAAGACAGAACGTTTGATGTGTTGAAAGTGGACGGCGCGCCTGCGGTGGATGCGCCAACATGGAATCACTACCAAGCGATGTTTATGCAATCGGGCTTTGAAAGCGGTTTGCAGCAAAATTGCGAATACGCGGAAGATGGCAGTAGCTTCAAATGTACCGTGCCTGCGGGCAAATATTTTGCCATGGGCGATAACCGCGACAACAGCGCAGACAGCCGCTATTGGGGCTTTGTGGACGATAAGTTGATTGTGGGCAAGGCGTTTATGATTTGGTTGAACACGGGCGAGATGAGCCGCGTGGGTACCATCATCAAATAAGCCTAAAGGCAGCCTGAAAACGGAAAAAACCTATAAAACCGTTTTCAGGCTGCCTTTGGCAGGGCGTAGTGTTGATATGGACGCGGCGCTTGAAATCGGCAAACCACGCCATCATTCTTGTTTTCAGGCTGCCTATTTGCACACCAGTAGGCAGCCTGAAAACGCCTGCATCATGCTAAAATACATCGCTTCATAAGGACACTCATCATGCAATCTCAAAACATCATTGTCGGCTTATCGGGCGGGGTGGATAGCTCCGTAACCGCCGCGCTGTTGCACCAGCAAGGGCACAACGTGCGCGGCATCTTCATGCAAAACTGGGAAGACGACAACAACGACCAATATTGCAGCATCAAGGAAGACTCGCTCGACGCGATGGCGGTCGCCGACATCATCGGCATAGACATCGACATCGTCAATTTCGCGGCGCAATACAAAGACAAAGTGTTCGCCTATTTTCTGCAAGAATACGAAGCGGGCAGAACGCCCAACCCCGATGTGCTGTGCAACGCCGAAATCAAATTCAAATGCTTTTTGGAACACGCCATAGAGCAAGGCGCAGAAGCCATCGCCACAGGGCATTACGCCCGCAAAGAAGTGCGCGAGGGCGTGCATTATCTGCTCAAAGGCGCAGACAGCAGCAAAGACCAAAGCTATTTCCTCTACCGCTTGCAACCCTTTCAGCTTGAACGCGCCCTATTCCCGCTGGGCGGTATGCAAAAAACCGAAGTGCGCCGCCTTGCCCGCAATTTCAGGCTGCCTACTGCCGCCAAAAAAGATAGCACAGGCATTTGCTTTATTGGCGAGCGACCTTTCCGCGAATTTCTACAAAAATACCTGCCCACCCACAACGGCAACATGGTAACGCCAGAGGGCAAAATAGTTGGCGAACACATCGGCTTAACCTTTTACACCATTGGGCAGCGCAAAGGCTTGGGCATTGGCGGCGCGGGCGAGCCGTGGTTTGTGGCGGGTAAAAACATCGCCCGCAACGAGTTAATCGTGGTGCAAGGGCATGACGACCCCCTGCTCTATTCAGGCAGCCTGAAAATGAACCGGCTATCGTGGACGCTGCCCGCAAAGCCCGCCACAGGACGCTACACCTGCAAAACGCGCTACCGCATGGCAGATGCTCCGTGCGAACTGCGTTATTTGGATGATGGCAGCGCCGAGCTAATTTTTGACGCGCCGCAATGGGCAGTTACCCCCGGCCAATCCGCTGTGCTATACGATGGCGACATCTGCCTAGGCGGCGGCGTGATTACCGAAACCGATAAGCTCGTTATTGTGAAATAGTTATTGCGAAATAGGCAGCCTGAAAAGCCTGTTTACTCGTTTTCAGGCTGCCTTATCCAGCTTACCCCCATGCAATTTATCCCCATCGCCCTATTAAAACAGCCGCATCTGCGCCAATACGCCCAGCAGCTTTATCAACAAGCCTTTCCTGCAGAAGACCGTTTTCCTTTTTGGGGGCTACGGCTTTTCTCACTGCGCCCAGCCATCCGCTTTGATGCCATTGTGGATGAACAGCAACAACCCATTGGTTTTGTTTACTTAATTCATGGCGAAGGACTGCTGTTTGTGCTGTATTTCGCCATTGATGCGCAATGCCGTTCGCAAGGCTATGGCTCGCGCATCATCGCCGAGCTGGAACGGCAATATCCTAGCGATACCATCGTGTTAGACATCCGCACGCCCGATGCCAACGCTGCCGATGCCCAGCAACGCCAAAAGCGTTTGGATTTTTATCTGCGCAACGGCTTTCAAATCTCCCCGTATCAATGGGTAGAAGAGGCGGAACGCTATGCCGTTTTGTATAAAGGCAACAGTTTTAATCCACAATCCTTTGCCACATTGTTGGCAAAAACCACCTTTAATCTGGTTCGCCCCACTTTGCAGGCTGCCTAATCCCCACCCCACAAGGACACCCCAACATGGAAAAAATCTGGCTCAAAAGCTACGAAGCAGGCATAAACGCCGAAATAGACCCCACGCACTACACATCCATGATAGATGTGGTGCAACAAAGCGTTGCCAAATTTGGTAAGCAAACCGCGTTTTACAGCATGGGCAAAGAATTGAGTTACCAGCAAATCGGCGAGCTATCCGATCAATTTGCTTCCTATCTGCAAAACGTGCTCAAGCTGCCACGCGGCGAGCGCGTTGTGGTGATGATGCCCAATTTGCTGCAATACCCCATCGCCGTGTTCGGCATCCTGAAAGCAGGCATGGTGGTGGTGAACACCAATCCGCTTTACACCCCGCGCGAGTTGGAACATCAGCTGAACGACAGCGGTGCCAGCACCATCATCGTGCTGGAAAACTTTGCCAACACGCTGGAACTGGTGCTGCCGCGCACGCAAATCAAAAACATCATCATCGCCAGCGTGGGCGAAATGTTTGGCACGGTTAAAGGCGCGTTGATGAATTTCGTGCTGCGCCACATCAAAAAAGCCGTTCCCAGCTACCAATTAGCAGGCAGCACCACGTTTCAGGCTGCCTTAAAGCAAGGCGCAGCCCATCGCTTCCAGCCCGTAGCACTCACGCGCGAAGATCTCGCCTTTTTGCAATACACAGGCGGCACAACAGGCGTTGCCAAAGGCGCAATGCTCACCCACGGCAACATCTGCGCCAACATGATGCAAGGCGGCGAATGGATAAAAGCCAAGCTGGTGGAAGGCAAAGAAGTGGTCATCGCCGCCTTGCCCCTTTATCACATCTTCGCGCTCACCGTGAACCTGCTGCTGTTTTTCAAAGCAGGCGCAAAAAGCATACTCATCGCCAATCCGCGCGATTTAGACGGCTTTATCAAAGAGTTGAAACAACACCCCATCACCGTGTTCATCGGGCTTAACACGTTGTATCGCGGCTTAATGAACCAGCCCGAATTTAAAACCATCAACTTCGCCACATGGAAACTCGCTCTTGGCGGCGGCATGGCAACGCAACAAGCCGTTGCCGAACAATGGTTTAACCTTGTGCACATCCCCATTGTGGATGCCTACGGCTTAACCGAAGCCAGCCCTGGTGTGTGCGTGAACCCGCTCAACGTTACCGAATACACAGGCGGTATCGGCTTGCCACTGCCCAGCACCGACATCCAACTGCGCGATGGACACGGCGGCGAAGTACCCATCGGCGAAGCAGGCGAGCTTTGGATACGCGGTCCGCAAGTGATGCGCGGCTATTGGAATCGCCCAGAAGAAACCGCCAAAGCCATAGACCCCAACGGCTGGCTGGAAACGGGCGACATCGCCATCATGGATGAAAACGGTTGGCTCAGAATCGTTGATCGCAAAAAAGATTTGATTGTGGTATCAGGGTTCAACGTTTATCCCAACGAGATTGAAGACATCGTTGTCGCCCATCCCAAAGTGCTAGAAGCCGCCTGCATCGGCGTGAAAAGCGACAAAACAGGTGAAGCGCTGAAATTGTTTGTCGTAAAAAAAGACAACACGCTCACTGCTGACGAACTCATCGCCTACTGCCGCACCCAGCTCACGGGCTACAAAGTCCCCCGCGATATAGAATTCCGCGACGAGTTGCCCAAATCCAATGTCGGCAAAATCTTGCGCCGCGAATTGCGCGAAAGCTAAATCTAACCAAGGCAGCCTGAAAAACAGTTATCGCTTTCAAGCTGCCTTTCTTGACTGCGCTGCACCATCGCAAAGGCAACCTGAAAACACTTTATAATCGTGTTTTTCAGGCTGCTTTAACAGCACAACAAAACAAGGAGTTACCATGCCACAAGACTACATCCGCCAAATCGCCCAAGCTGCCAAAGCCGCGTTCTATCAAATCGCCCAAGCCGACAGCGCCGCCAAAAACGCCGCCCTGCTGCGCCTTGCCGATTTAATCCAAGCCAACCAAGCCGCGCTCTTTGCTGCCAATCAGCAAGACCTTGAAAACGGCAAGCAAAAAGGCTTGTCCGAAGCCCTGCTGGATCGCCTAAAAATCACCGAAGGCAGCCTGAAAACCATGATTGAAGGCTTACACCAAATAGCTGCCTTGCCCGATCCCGTAGGCGAAATGGACGAATTTCGTTTGCGCCCCAATGGTTTGCGCATCGGCAAAATGCGCGTGCCGCTGGGCGTGATTGGCATTATTTACGAATCGCGCCCGAATGTAACCGTGGATGCGGCGGCGCTGTGCCTTAAATCGGGCAACGCCTGCATTTTGCGCGGCGGCAGCGAGGCGTTTCACAGCAATATGGCGCTATCGCAGCTCATTCGCCAAGCCTTGCGCGAAACAGGGCTGCCTGAAAACGCCGTTTGCTTTGTGGAAAATACCAGCCGCGAAAGCGTGGGCGCGATGCTGCAACTGCCTGATTTGATTGACGTGATTATTCCGCGTGGCGGCAAATCCTTGGTGGCACGCATCAGCGCCGAAGCCCGCGTGCCTGTTATCAAGCATTTGGACGGCATTTGCCACATTTATTTAGACGAAAGTGCCGATGCGGAAAAAGCGGTAAACATCGTGTTCAACGCCAAAACATCGCGCTGCGGAACGTGCAACACGCTGGAAACGCTGCTGGTGCACCAAAGCCGCGCTGCCGATTTGCTGCCCGCCGTTGCCGCCAAGCTCGCCGAAAAGCAAGTGGAACTGCGCGGCTGCGAGCGCACACGCGCCGTGTTGCCCGAAATTCAGGCTGCTTCTGATGAAGACTGGGACACCGAATACTTGGCGCTGATTTTATCCATCAAAATTATGGACGATTTGGACGCCGCCATCGCCCACATCAACACCCACGGCAGCCACCACACCGACAGCATCATCACGGAAAACTACACCCGCGCCAACCAATTCCTGCGCGCGGTGGACAGCGCCAGCGTGATGGTGAACGCTTCCACGCGCTTTGCCGATGGTTTTGAATACGGCTTAGGCGCAGAAATCGGCATTTCCACCGATAAAATCCATGTGCGCGGGCCGGTGGGATTGCATGGGTTGACTTCGCAAAAATGGGTGGTGTTGGGCGATGGGCAGGTGAGATGAGTTTCAGGCTGCCTTTGGGGATTGGCAGCCTGAAAAGTTGTATTGATGTTTGCAAGAAGTGCAAAACAAAGAAAGCCAAGTTTTGAAAACTTGGCTTTGAATATGGGTCGTGAGCGATTCGAACGCTCGACCAACGGATTAAAAGTCCGCTGCTCTACCGACTGAGCTAACGACCCGAAAGACGCGAATTATAGAAATATTGCGTTAATGCGTCAAGCAAAATGTGCGCATTTAATCAAACAAGGCGTTGGTGGCATCGGAATTATCGCGTTTGCTTGGACGCGGAGCGGGCGTGAGCACGCGCTCGCCTGTAGTGTCAATTTCTGCGCGTGGTTTTTTGGCTGGGCGGGGTTGTTGCTCGGCAACGGGGCGTGTTTGTCGTTCTTCTTGGGCAACAAGTGGCGTGCCTTCATCGCCGCTGTTTTGTGGGATTAGCTCACGCTCGGCGCTTTTGGGCGTGATTTTTTTCGGTTTTTTCGGGGCTTCGCCGCGGGTGAGCGCGCCATCGTCTAGCAAGCCTGCTTCGGATGCGGCTTGGTGTTCGGCTTCAATTTGGTTGGCGATGGCGGATGCGGCACTTTTTTGGGTAGTGCTGGTTTGGGCAGGGGCGCTGGCGCCGCAGTCGCGACCTGATTTGTTGGTGGGCGACCAGCATTCAATTTGGGCTTGGCTTTCTTGCTCGCGTTTGTAGTTAGCGGCGGTTTGCTCGGGGGTTTTGGTAAGGGTAACGTATAGCGTACCGATAAGTCCGATGACAACAAATAGTCCGAGCACTAGGAGGGTGAGCATGATGTTGCCGAAGGTGATTTTTCCTTTGTTTTTGCGGTTTGTGAACATAGTTTTTCCGTGTTTTAGGCAGCCTGAAAAGCTGCCTGTGGTTGATTATTGCGCTGGCGTGGATTGCACGCTGGCGGGGGTGTAGGTTTCATAAAGTGTTACGACTTGTTGCACGCCAGCTACGCTGCTAACGGTGTTGCTAACAAGGGTTTGTTGCTCGGGGGTGAGCAAGCCAAAAACGTAAACTACACTGTTAAACGATACGACTTTAACGTGCCCAGGGTACACGCCTGATGTGGTTAGCGTGAGCAGTTTGCTGCGTAGCTTGGAGGTGAGCCATGTGTCGTAGTTGATGTTGGCGACGGTGCGCGGTTCGCTGGATACGTTGATGTAGTTGTAAACGTTTTGCACTTGTGGTTCGTTGCGCGCGGCTTGTTCGGCGAGTTGTTTTTCGGTTTCGGTGAGGACTTGTCCCAGCAGCAGCACTTTGCGGTTGTAGCTGATAACGGATAGGGTGGCGGTGCTGTTGGGGTTGTTTTGTTTGATAAGGGCTTTGGCGTTGGTGCGGATGTGCATTTCGGTGGTTTCGTCGTCAAATTGTGTGCCGATGGTGCGACGATTGGCGATGGAGTTGGCGCCTGCTGCTGCGCCGCCTACGATGGCTGTGGCGCAACCGCCAAGTGTGCTGATGATGAGACTGGCTGCGATGATGTGTTTGATTGGGGTCATGGGTGTCTCCTGTGTTTGTTTTCAGGCTGCTGCTGATGGGGCAGCCTGAATGTTATGGCGGGGGCGGATTATAGCGTAAATGGTCGGGGATGAGTAATTGGGGCTTGTGGGCAGCCTGAAAGCGGGTTTTGCGGTTTTCAGGCTGCCTTTGGGGGATTAGGCGATGCCTTCGGTGAGCATGGTGTCTATGCAGTCGCACATGGCGTGGATGAGCAGGATGTGGACTTCTTGGATGCGTGCGGTGCGCGGATAGGGGACGTTGAGCAATACGTCGCCTTTTTTGAGTATTTGGGCGATTTTGCCGCCGTCGCGTCCAGTGAGCGCGATAACGTGCATGCCGTTTTCGTGGGCGGCTTTGATGGCTTCTATAACGTTGCCTGAGTTGCCTGATGTGGAGATGCCGACGAGCACGTCGCCTGTGCGCCCGAGTGCGCGCACTTGTTTGCTGAATATGTGGTCAAAGCCGTAGTCGTTGCCGATGGCGGTGAGCGCGGAGGTGTCGGTGGTTAGGGCGATGCCGGCAAGTTCCATGCGTTCTTTTTCAAAGCGCCCTGTCATTTCGGCGGCGAAGTGTTGGGCATCGGCTGCGGAACCGCCGTTGCCGCAGATGAGGAATTTGCCGTCGTTGGCAAGGGTGTTGAAGAGCAGTTCGGCGGCTTGGGCAGTGGGCTCGGCGAGCACTTGGGCGGCTTGTTGTTTGGTTTGGATGCTTTCGTTGAAATGCTCGGCAACGCGCTGGGTTAAGGTGGTCATGATGGGTCTCCTGTGGTTTAAGCGGTGATGTTTTGTATCCATTGGGGAGGGAGATTGCCTTCGATGAGTAAGGCATCAATGCGGCAGGCGCCGTTGTGGGGATGTTGTTGCAAATAGAGTTCGGCGGTGGTTTGGAGTTTGCGCAGTTTGCTGGGGGTGATGCTGTATGCGGCGCCGCCGTAGCGGTTGTTTTTGCGGTATTTTACTTCAATAAAGAGCAGCAGGCAGCCTGAAAGCATGATGAGGTCTATTTCGCCGTGCTTGCAGTGCCAGTTGCGCTCGATGAGTTGGCAGCCTTGTTGTTGCAGGTAGGCGAGGGCTTGGTCTTCGGCGGCTTGTCCTTGAGGGTGGTTGAGTTTCATGTTTTCAGGCTGCCTATTGTGGGCTTTGTTTGCGGGCGAGTTGCTCGGCGGCGGTAAGGGCGATTTTGTTGCGGACGTATAACAATTCGGCGTGTTCGGGCGCGGTGGCGGGATAGCGTTTGCTTTGGGCAAGGGCGAGATAATCGGCGGCGGTGGGCATTTGCGGCGTGCCTGCGAAGGACGGCGGATTGGGCAGCGTGTAGGCATTGCCAATGCCGATGATTTGACTGGCGGGAATGTTTTCAGGCTGCCTGATGTCGCTGGGTTTGGCGACTTGGTAGTCGCTGAGCCGTTGGTGGGTTTGGGTGTTGAAAAAGGCGTAGAACACTTCACCCATGCGGGCATCGGTGGCGGCGAGTACGCAGGGATGATTGGGGATTTGGTAGGCGACGGCGTCTTGGCAGGGGATGCCGATAAGCGGTGTGTTGTAGGGCGTGGCGATGCCTTGGGCAATGCCGATGCCGATGCGCAGCCCTGTGAACGCGCCTGCGCCTTGGGCGTAAACAATGGCGGATAGGTCGGCAGCCTGAATTTGCGCTTGGGCAAACAGGGCTTGGATTTGCGGTAGTATGTGTTCGGATTGGTGGTTGCCTGCTTCGGCGTGGTAGAGCTGGGTTTCGCCGTGGGCGTGCAGGGCGAGGGAGAGGTATTGGGTGCTGGTGTCTATGGCTAGGATGGGCATGGTGGTTTGGGCTTGTGAGTTGGGGGAAGGCAGCCTGAAAATGGGTAAACAGGTTTTCAGGCTGCCTATATTGTGGGGGATGGGGTTTGCGGTGTTGTTGATTAGATGGGGCAGCCTGAAATGCTGTTTATCTAGGCTTGATTAAATGCGCGGGATGGGGCGGATGCTGTTTCAGGCTGCCTTTGTGCGTTGTGTGCCATCAAAACATGGTTTCAGGCTGCCTATTATGAGCAGCGCGGCGTTGCACTTATTTAGATACGAATCTGCGGCAGCCTGAAAATAATGTTGAACAACAAGCACACAATACGCACGTCGTTTTTCAGGCTGCCTAATAATCCTTCACATAAACCACATCCACATCGTAATCATCTTCGTTCCAATCATCATCGTCGTCGCTGGCAAATTTTTCCGCCCATTCTTCGTGATGGCTCAACGGCGAATCCATGCCGCTTTCAAGGCGAAGCACGGAAAGCAAGTGATACATATCATCGGGCATCGGCGCTTCAAACGACAGCGTTTCGCCCGTTTTCGGATGGATAAACGTTAGGCGATAGGCGTGCAAGGCTTGGCGCGCAAGGGCTTTCACTTCAGCTTTCACTTCGGGCGAGCAAGGATGGCGCGGATTGCCGTAAACCGCATCGCCTGCAAGCGGGTGGCGGGCTTCGCGCAGATGCACGCGGATTTGGTGGGTGCGCCCCGTTTCTAGGCTGCACTCTATATAACTATGCGCTTGATAACGTTCCAAAACTTTAACGTGGGTAATCGCTTCTTTGCCGCCAAATTTCACCACCGCCATTTTCAGGCGATTATGCGGGTCGCGCCCGATTTGGGTTTCAATTTTGCCATCAAACGGCACAATGCCATCGGCAATGGCGCGATAAATGCGCTTCACGCTGCGGCTTTGCAACTGTTGCACCAAATGGTTTTGCGCGGGCAGCGTTTTGGCAACCACCATCAAGCCGCTGGTGTCTTTATCCAAGCGATGCACAATGCCCGCGCGGGGCACTTGCGACAACTCGGGCGCGTGGGCGAGCAGCCCGTTGAGCAGCGTGCCCGTCCAGTTGCCCGCCGCAGGATGCACCACCAAGCCCGCAGGTTTGTTGAGCACGATCACGCTGTCGTCTTCATAAATAATGTCCAGCGGCATCGCTTCGGGCGTGAAGGCTTGCGTTTCGTGGCTGGGCTGGATGTTCACTACCAAATCTTCGCCGCCGATGAGCTTGGTTTTGGGCGAAGCGGGCGCGTCGTTGCACAACACTTCGCCGTCTTTTATCCAACCTGCGATGCGGCTGCGCGAATAATCGGGCAGCATTTTGGCAAGCGCGACATCAAGGCGCAGCCCTGCTAAATCAATGGGCACGGTTAAGCGCAATGGTTCGGCGGCGGGGGCTTCGGCAGCGAAATCGCTGTCTTCGTCTATATTGGGGATGAAATCGGTCATGGTGTTTATTGGGCTCAAAAAATGGGGCGAAGTATAGCACACGCAGTCGGGTTAAATTTTGTTAAAATCGGCTTCCATAGGCAGCCTGAAAAGGCTGGGCGCATAGGCGTTTACCCAAAAGCGGTTTTCAGGCTGCCGCCAAGCATGGCGCGTTGTTGCCCATTTTTCAAACCATTTGTTTACAAAGGAAAAACATGATTACTCCACAGCAAGCCCTTGCCCGTTTGATTGACAATAACGAGCTGTTTTATGACGAGATGACCGATTTGATGCGCCAAATCATGCGCGGCGAAGTGTTGCCCGAGCAGATTGCAGGCATTTTGACGGGGCTGCGGATTAAGGTGGAAACCGTGTCCGAAATCGCCGCCGCCGCCAGCGTGATGCACGAATTTGCCACCAAAGTGAACACGCCCTATGCCAAAGAATTGGTGGATATTGTTGGCACAGGCGGCGATGGCGCGAAAACGTTTAACATTTCCACCACCGCTATGTTTGTGGCGGCGGCGGCAGGCGCGAAAGTGGCGAAGCATGGCAACCGCTCGGTGTCGTCGTCTAGTGGCGCGGCGGATGTGCTGGAAGCGATGGGCATGAATTTGCAGCAATCGCCCGAGCAAGTGGCGCAATCCATCGCACAATGCGGCATTGGTTTTATGTTTGCGCCCAACCATCATTCGGCGATGCGCTATGTTGCGCCTGTGCGCAAGGCGTTGGGTTTTCGCACCATTTTCAATATCTTAGGGCCGATCACCAATCCCGCAGGCGCGGTCAATCAGCTGATTGGCGTGTTTCACATTGATTTATGCGGCATTTTGTCGCGTGTGTTTCAACAGCTTGGTTCTCAGCATGCTTTGGTGGTGCATGGCAGCGATGGCTTGGATGAAATCACGGTTTCAGGCTGCACCCGCATTGCCGAGCTGAAAGACGGCGCGGTGCGCGAATACGACATCCACCCCGAAGAATTCGGCTTGCCTGTTTACGCCGATTTGGGCAGCTTGAAAGTGGAAAACGCGGCGGATTCGCTGGCGATGATGAACGCGGTGTTGCGCGGCGAAGCGCGGGGCGCGGCGCGGGATATTGTGTTGCTGAACGCGGCGGCGTGTTTGTATGCCGGCAATGTGGCGGGCAGTTTGGCAGAGGGCTTGGCGCGCGCGTGCGAGGCGTTGGACAGCGGCAAGGCGGCAGCGAAGCAGGCGGAATTTGTGGCGCAAAGCCAAGCGAAGTAGTGGCGCGGTTGGTTTGATGGATGGTTTTCAGGCTACCTTTTTGGGGGGAACAATAGGCAGCCTGAAAACTGCTCGGCAAACGTTTTTCAGGCTGCCTTTTGAGAACAATAAGGCAGCCTGAAACAACAGCCAAAATACTTTTCAGGCTGTCCATCCATTGCAGATTAGGCAGCCTGAAAACGCTTAGACTTATTTCAAAAATTTCTGCATCACAATGCGAGCGATGTCGTCCAAACCAAAGCCGTTGGCATCGGCAGCGTTGCCGTTGGGCGTGATGGCGTTGATGATGTTGGGCAGATATTGCGCCAGCAGATTGCTTGCGCTGCCGGTATCCAAGCCCACTTTAGCGGCGGCGTTGGACAGGCTGCCGCCGAGCGCGTTTTGGATTTGCGCGGCATCCACGCTGGCGTTGCTGCCCGTGCCAATCCAGCTTTGCAGCGCATCGCCCAAGCCGCCTTGTTGCAATTTGCTCAGCAAATCGCCCACGTTGCCGCCGTTTTGTTGCACCAATTGGGTAACGAGTTCTACTGCCTTGCCTTGCTCGCCGCTGCCGCTCATGGCGGAAGTTGCTGCGCTGATAACGTTGTCTAGTAAGCTCATGATTTTTCCTTAGATATGTGGTTGAACAAGGGGCGCGATTGTAACGGGTTTGCTGGGTTTGTCTAGTGGAGAATGATTTTAGCTTCGCAACTCCACTACGCTACGCAGGCTGCCTCAGCATGGTTTGCCCGCACCAAAAATTCATCCACCAAGCCTTGCGGATTGGCGGCGATGGCTTGGCGCAGTTGTGCGGCGTAGTGGGATGAATGGGGCATGATGATTTCCGCAATATAAAAAAAAGCAGCCTGAAAATGGGGTTTCAGGCTGCCTTAATGATTATTGCGCGGTGGCGTTTTCAATTTTCTCGCCCACATGGGAGATGCCGCGCCCGACTGCGTTGCCGCCTTTTTTCACGGCAGATTGGGTTTTGTCCCAGCCGTGTTCAATGCCGTTGTCCACTTTTTCTACTGTGGTGGCGGTGTCTTCTTTCACACCGTGCCAAGTGCTGGAACAGGCGGTTAGAGCGATGGCGATAAAGGCGAATGCAAATGTTTTTTTCATATTCAGATTTCCTTTCGGTTGGATAATGAAAACACACGGCGCGAACCGTGTGGTGGGGATTATAACGGCAAATTGCGAAGGCAACGAATTTGCTGGGGCGATGCTGGTTTTAGCTTCGCAACTTCACTACGCTGCGCAGTCTGCCCCCAACAAGGCAAAAACGCGGGCGCAACGTTCAGCAGCCTGAAATCGTTGCCCCGCGTTTCTAGGGCTTGCTCGCAAGCCCTGCGCTGGAAAAAAATCCGTTATTTCACTTTATCCTTCCACGCGCCATAGCCTTGCGCGTCCATTTGCTCCAACGGCACAAACCGCAGCGATGCGCCGTTGATGCAATAGCGCAAGCCGCCTTTGTCTTTCGGGCCGTCGTTGAACACGTGTCCCAGATGGGAATCGGCGTGGCTGCTGCGCACTTCGGTGCGAATCATGTTAAACGACGTATCCTCGCGCTCGGTAACGGCATCGCCGACAATCGGGCGCGTGAAGCTGGGCCAGCCGCAGCCTGATTGGAATTTATCGGTGGAAGCAAACAGCGGTGTGCCGTCCACCACGTCCACATAAATCCCTTTGTCAAACAAATTGTCGTATTCGTGGCTGAACGCGCGTTCCGTGCCCGCTTGCTGGGTGATGCGGTATTGCTCGGCGGTGAGTTTTTGGCGCAATTCGGCATCGCTGGGCTTGGTTTTCAGGCTGCCTGAAACGGCTTCTTTGCCTTCCAGCGGTTTGTCTGCCAGCGAAACATCAATATGGCAATAGCCGTTCGGGTTTTTAATCAGATAATCTTGATGATATTCCTCGGCAAGATAGAAGTTTTTCAGCGGCACGTTTTCCACCACAATCGGCGCGGTGTATTTTTTCTGCTCGCGGGCGATGGCGGCGGCAACGATTTTTTGCTCGGCGGCATCGGTGGTGTAAACGCCAGTGCGGTATTGCTCGCCGCGGTCGTTGCCTTGTTTGTTCAGGCTGGTGGGATCGATAACGCGGAAGTAATAACGCAAGATGTCGTCTAAGCTGAGCTGGTCGGCATCGTAGCTCACTTTCACGGTTTCGGCGTGCCCTGTGTGGCGGTGGGAAACGTCTTCGTAGCTGGGGTTGGCGGTTTTGCCGTTGGCATAGCCCGAAACGGCGTCGGTTACGCCTTTAATGCGTTGGAAATAGGCTTCTAAGCCCCAGAAGCAGCCGCCTGCCAGGTAAATGGTTTTGATGTTCATCGGTTTTCCTTTCTGCGCGGAAGCGGAATCGGATTTGTAAAACGGTTTGGTGTATGCCGACAATTCGGCTTGCGGATTTTGCAGCAGCGCAAGCGCTTGGGCTTCGTTCAGGCTGCCTTTAACGATGCGTTGCACATCGCCGTTTGCGCCCAGCAATACCCAAGAAGGATACACGCGCACGCCTAATTCTTTGGCGATTGCGCCGCCATCGTTGATGCGCACGGGCAATTTGGGATATTCCAGCCCGCGATACCATTGCGAGAAATCGGCGGCGGGTTTTTCGTTGAGATAGCCTGGTGATGCGATGGTGATTAAATTGGCACTGGCAAAGTGTTTGTCTTGCGTCCAAGATTCGGTTTGTTCCAACTCGCTCAAACACAGCGGACACCAGCTCGCCCAGAATTTAATCAGTGTGGGACGCTTGGGCAGCGGCGGCAGGGTTTTGCCTTGCGGGTCGGGCAGTTTGTTGATGCGCTCGGCTAGGCTTTCGGCGTGGGCGACGGCAGAATGGGGCATACGCAAAGATTGCCCCGCCCAAAACACGACGGCGGCGCTGGCGGGGATAAGCAATAATTGGCTAATGCGTTTCATGATATTTCTCCTATGTAGTTATTTATATTTATGCGTTTAACGCGCAGCAATCATAGCATAGAAAAATGAGCAAATAAATTCGCCATAAAGAAAGTTTATTTTGAGAATAAGGAAAGCATTGGGCAAGAATAAAGGCAGCCTGAAAAACGGATAAATGCGTTTTCAGGCTGCCTTATTATATGGCGATTATTCCAGCGTAACGCCGTCTTCCTGCATTTTCGCCAGCAGCGCGGCGAGTTTTTTCTGCGGGTCCAGCAGCGGGTCTAGAATATGCGCCACCATGTTGTCGGCAGACTGCCGGACGGCGGCTTCGCTTGCGCCCACCGCGCCGTGGAAAATAAACGGCGGCAAGAATTTGGTTTGGATAAGGTTGGCGGTTTGTTGCAGCGGTTTCAAAAATTCGCTCATGGAATAGCTGTTGTAGCCACCCGCCTGATACGAATCCGCCGGCCCGCCCGTGGAAACGGACGACACCCATTCTTTGCCCGCCAACGCTTTGCCCTGCGGGCCGTATGCCCAGTTGTAGGTCAGCACGTCGTCAAACCATTGTTTCATCAGAGGCGGCACGGAATACCAGAAAAACGGATGCTGGAACACCAAGCGGTCGTGCGCCAACAGCGTGGTTTGCTCGGCGGCAACGTCAATTTTGCCATCTGGATACAGGCTGTACACACGGCGCACGGTTACATCGGGCAGCCCTTCCAGCCGCTCTGCCCACAGGCGGTTTACGGTGGATTGTTCCAATTTGGGGTGGAAAACATTGACCAAAGTTTTCATGGCAGAGTCCTTTCTGCTGCGGTTAAAGATTTGATTATTATAGACCTCGCATGGCAAATAGGCAGCCTGAAAATGGTTTTTCCCGTTTTCAGGCTGCCTTTTGCATAGCCATTATTCCACCTGAATGCCACACCCCGCCTTGGGCTTGTTCCCCAAAATGTTAATCACCTTGCGCGCAGGCTTTTCAGGCTGCCCGTCGTCTTCATCGCGCGGGGCGGTAAACGATACGGTTTCGCTGTCAAACGCCAAATCACCGCCGTGTTTCAGCGCCTGCCCGCGTTCCAAGCCCGCAAAGTCAAACAAATCGGTATCCGCCAAATGCGATGGCACCACGTTTTGCAGCGCGGAAAACATGCTTTCAATGCGGCCGGGGAAGCGTTTATCCCAATCTTTCAACATATCGCCGATGACTTGGCGCTGCAAATTGGGCTGCGAGCCGCATAGATTGCATGGGATGATGGGGAATTGTTTTAACTCGGCGTATTTAATCAAATCTTTCTCTTTCACATATGCCAGCGGGCGGATAACGATGTGTTCGCCGTTGTCGGACACCAATTTGGGCGGCATGGCTTTGAGTTTGCCGCCGTAAAACATATTTAAAAACATCGTTGCGATAATGTCGTCGCGATGATGCCCCAGCGCGATTTTGGTGCAGCCCAGCTCTTTTGCCGTGCGGTACAAAATGCCGCGGCGCAAGCGGCTGCACAGCGAGCAAGTGGTTTTGCCTTCGTCTAACACGCGTTTAACGGTGGAATAGGTGTCTTCTTCCACAATCTTAAACGGCACGCCAATGCTGCTCAGGTATTCGGGCAAAACGTGTTCGGGAAAGCCAGGTTGTTTTTGGTCCAGATTAACCGCGATAAGCTCAAATTCAATCGGCGCGGATGCTTGCAGCTGGCGCAAGATGTCTAGCAGCGCATAGCTGTCTTTGCCGCCCGATAGGCAAACCATGATTTTGTCGCCGTTTTCAATCATGTTGAAATCGTTAATCGCATCGCCCACGGCGTGGCGCAGGCGTTTTTGCAGTTTGTTGTTTTCTAATTCGTGTTTGGGTTTTTTAGACATGGTTGCGTGTTCCGAAAAATGAAAAGGCGCGATTATAGCGCGTGTCGCTCAATGGCGTACGCAGTTGAATAAGGCTTTATGCGCATTCAGGCAGCCTGAAAAACGCAGGCGGTGCTAAAATCGCGCTATTGCTATTTTTTTGTGAAGGATTGAACATGAGCCATTACCGCATCGCCCCCAGCATTTTGTCTGCCGATTTTGCCCGCTTGGGCGAAGAAGTACGCAACGTGGTCGCCGCCGGCGCAGACATGATTCATTTTGACGTGATGGACAACCACTATGTGCCCAATCTCACCTTTGGTCCGATGATTTGCGCCGCGCTGCGACCGCATACCAGCGCGCCGATAGACGTGCACCTGATGATTGAGCCTGTGGACGACATGATTGGTGCGTTTATCAAAGCAGGCGCCGACATCATCACCTTCCATCCCGAAGCCAGCCGCCATGTTGATCGCAGCCTGTCGCTGATTAAAGACGCGGGCAAACAGGCGGGCTTAGTGCTGAACCCTGCCACATCCATTCATGTGCTGGAAAATGTGTTAGACAAATTGGATATGGTGTTGCTGATGTCGGTGAACCCTGGTTTTGGCGGGCAAAAATTCATTCCGCACACGCTGGAAAAACTGCGTCAAACCCGCGCGCTGCTGGATGCCTACGAGCAACAAAGCGGACGACGCATCCGTTTGGAAGTGGACGGCGGCATCAAAGTCGACAACATCGCCGCCGCTGCCGCCGCAGGAGCGGATACTTTTGTGGCAGGCTCGGCGATTTTTGATGCGGATGATTATGCGGGCGTGATTCAGGCGATGCGCGCAGCGTTGGCAAAAGCGTAGGGCAGCGTTTTGCAATGCTAAGGCAGCCTGAAAACGGGATTGGGCGTTTTCAGGCTGCCTTATATATTACAAGCTCCATAGGGGCTAAATCTGACAAAGTATCATTTGCTGGCAAGCCAAGCAATTATTCAAGCATAAGGCTGATAGCCCCTTACTTTTAATGAGTTAGGGGCTTTTATCATGGAAAAAACCAACGCACGAGCAAGAAACAGCGCAAGAAGATACAGTAACAAAGACGATCAAAGTGTAGTTGAAATTGATTTACAAATCATTATTGATAGATACAGCGAGCATGTTGAACATTTAGAAAAGCAATTCAAAAAAAATTGTGTGCCATTTTTGTCCTGTTGCACGATAAGCAGCGAAATCAGATTAGTTCTTGATTTACTCACTTCACAAGGTCTATGGGAAAACCAATATTTCAAACAGTTAGAAGCATTAAGAGATCGCATTGATGAGATTGATAGAAAAGCTAGCTTCTGCAAAGGGTAATCCAATGAACATCGATCTATCCGTCCAAATCAAACGCAACGCCGAAAGCCAAAACTACCAGCTAAACATGCTAGTTATTAACGCAACAAACACAGGCGCAATAGAAACCCACATTTGCCAAACCCTAGCCGAAGTTTGCGAAAGAGTAGCCCAGTTTGAAGCCAAGCATCTAGATGTATTTGAAAACACGATTGACTACACAAAAACCGACTGGCGCGAGCTAGCAAGACAAAACCAAGCCAAAAAGAAAACAGGGGCAAGCAAATGAATACCTGCCAAATCATCCAAAACGAACAAGGCAAGTTTGATTTATACATCAACGGACAATTCATCCGCAGCTACACACGCAAAGCCGATGCCAAACGCGGATTTTCGCGTTATGTAGCGGCAAGCGATTGCGACGACGTGGCGGCAAGCAGCCGTCAGGCGATTGCAGACACGGCGGCGCAAAGCGCCCCCGCTAGTAACACGGGGGGACAAAACGGCGTATCTCGTGAAGCGGCGGACAAAGGCAGCAACGCCAAAAAGTCCACCCTACGCGCCCACAGCACCAAAACCAGCCAATTCGTCATGGTAAACGGCAAACTCAAAGAAATTCCACTGCGCCAAGGCAACGAAACCGCAGCCCACATAGACACACTCACATTTACCTTCACCCAAGACGTACTGATAGAACCCGACTTACCCATAGACGACCAACACCCCGACAACATCCGCCATCTCGCCGAAAAACTCTCCGAACTCATGCACACCCTAATGGGCTTCGGCATCTACCAACAAAAAAACGGCATCAACGGCTACAAATACAGCTTTGTCATGGGTACAGAAACAGCCAAATACGGCGTAATCGCCTTTGGCGGTCTCAACCAAAAAGACAGCATCATGATCCACCTATACGGCGACGGCTTAACCGCAGCCCAAGACGGCTGGGAAGAGCGCCTACATAGCTGGCTAACCGTATTCGCCCCCTTTGCCAAAATTACCCGCATAGACTTAGCCCACGACTTCATCAACGGCGAATTTACCCCCGATGATGCCAAAACCGCATGGCAAAGCGGCGGCTTTGACAACAAAGGACAACGTCCAAGAGCAAGGCTACACGGCTATGACTGGCTAGATGACAAACGCACAGGCAAAACCTTTTACGTTGGCACACCCAACAGCAGCCGTATGTTACGCGTTTACGACAAAGGCTGCGAACAAGGCGACAACAGCAGCCCATGGGTACGCTTTGAATTACAACTCCGCAACCGCGACTACATCATCCCACACGATATTTTAATCAGCGCAGGCAGCTACCTAACCGCCGCCTATCCCATCTGCCAAGACCTATTCAGTCGGTTTCGCGAACAGCCAAAGAAAGCCGAGCGCATCAAAAAAACCGAAATGATTAACCTAGAACACGTTTTAAAGTACGCAAGCCAAGCCTGCAGCCCCTGTATTAACGCACTGGAACGGTTTGGCTTTGACGACGAAGAAATAAAAGTTTTGCTGAAAGGGGGCAAAACCAAACTACCCAAACGCCTAGGAGCAGACAAACACGACTGCCGCCAAGCCAACGTCCAATACATCCACCAAATGAAACACATCGCCAACCAGCATAACAGCGAAGTCAAAAACTACATGAACGAAATAAGCGAAAGAGAACGGCAAGCCAAATTCCATCAACGAATGGACAAACTCGCCCAAGAAGCCAAGCTATTCCGAATGCAGCAAGCCTTTGACAACAGCTGGCAAGCAACATGGCACGACTTACTTTAACCAACCGCCAAGAAAGGGCAAAACATGAAAGCAAAACTAACACGAATCCGCTGGAACAAAGGCGTAATGGACAACGGCACCGAGTACGACTACACCCGCCTAACGATTGAGCTACCCATTTCCGAAACCAGCGCAAATGAGTTCGGCGTTGACTATCTGGAATGCGAATATGGCGATGAAGCCAAACACGCTGAATTATTGCATTTCAAAGGCAAACTGCCATGTGAAATTGAATTTGACATGCGGCAAACAATGAAAAAAGGCAAGTTGGTAAATGAAATTTACCAAATCAAACCAGTAGCAGCAGCAAAAGCCACTGCGTCTTAAAGACTTTACCGCGTGCGGGCGGTCGCGCGGATAAAAGCCCAATAACCGCCCCTTTCCAACTCGCTATCCCACAGGCAAAACCATGAGTGATTATTCAGATTATTCAAGTGATGAGCTGCTAAATATTCGCGATTCTTTATTGGCAGAAGCCGATGAACTGTTTGAGCAACTGATCATATTGAAAGAACAAAATACAGATTCTCAACAAATTGATGACGTAACAACACAGATGTACGACAAAATGACTGTTGCCCAAGATGTAGAAGATGAAATGTATGCTAGGGGAGATTTAGAGCATGAATATTGTGGAGAATCTGAGAGTGATGAAGAGTTTAGAGAGCATCTCCTTGATTTAGGCTTAATTGATGAAGATTACGATGGTGATTATTCAGAATTCTATCCCGATTAACTAACAAAAAGGAAACACTGATGAGCATGAAACAACCCATCCCATTTTGGTTTAAATGCTGCGTTGTCGCACTAATCATCTGCCTTATAGGGTTATTTACATCCGCCTATTATCTATTTGGGTAATCGCACGGATGAAGTAATCAGGTTTCAGGCTGCCTGAAAAATAAAAGCCTCTTATCAACTTTCAAGGAGTTCATCATGAATCTAATCCAAAAAGCCAAAGGCGCAATCGCAAACAAACGCGCCTTATTCGCAGCAGCAATGGCAACGCCTATGCTCGCCTTTGCCGATAACGATATTTCATCAATCGGCACAACCGCAGCGACCGAAATTGCCAAGTTTGCCATCATGATTACCGCAATCGGCACAGCCGTATTGTCCGTAATCGTCCTGATCCAAGGCTTCCGTATGGCATTCCGCATGACCAAAACTGCGAGCTAATAAAAAGGGGGCTACTGAAATGGGTTACAGAATAGGCTACCAATGCTTCGTCAACAGCGAAGCAGCGCATGACTATTTACTCAGTCAGCAGCCCCCAACCATAACCGCAGAAGGCTTATTAATTCGCCCAGTAAAACAAGGGCAAGATTGGTATTTAAACGGTCAAAAAATCCAATTAAGTTTCCCCGAATGCAGTTTGGAAGAGCAAGTAATGCTAGGAGCAGAACTCGCCGCCCCCATTATCGGCATCGTATCCCTGATATTCCTGTTCAGGCAGGTATACAGCCTAATCCGCAGCATGAGCGAACAAGACGAGAAACCCCATGATTGACATATGGACGCTATACAGCTTTTTCGCCCTAATGCTGATATTGAAGCTATTCATCTAGCAAAAGCGCAATGTGCGTGCTACATTCAAACCTTTCATTATGAAAGGGTTTGAAATGTTGAAAGGGACTATACCAACTGTTTGCGCTGCCATTATTTTTGTTTGGGTAAATAGATACCAAAGTCTTACAGAATTTAACAAGAATGCAAGCATTGCATTATTTGTTCTGTGCGTTATTACATATGTTATTTTGGACAGCAGAAGTAAAAAATCTAAGACGCGTCAATCAAAAAATGATGATGACGATATATTTTTAGACAATGCCCCTAATCCAGTTCCGCCGCCAACAAACCCACCCACTTCCGAACAAATAGAGTTTATGGAATTTATGAAACAGAAACGGCAGGAACAGGAAAGGGAAAAAGAGTTAATCCGTAGAGAATGAAAAGACTATTGCTAGCTTGCACCCTTATCCCTTGTATTGCCTTTGCCGATAACGGCGGTTTTAACCAAAATGGATTAAGAACCGTTGTAAGAGATGGGCACTATACTTTTGAATACGACAGAACACGCGATATTAGCGGGTTATCTCACACATTACGCGGTAGTCAATTTCACGGCAGTACAACACTGCCTGCCGCCGTAGTCGGCAGCAATGGTGCACAATCTGCCGATACCATTCCAGCAACATACAGGGTAGTAACCGATAAAAGAAAAGTATTTGCGAGTTTATTACAAAAGGCTCGGGCAGCGGGTCCAGCAATTTTAAAAGGTGGAAAAGCATTAGGCAGCCTCACTTTAAGAACAGGTTGGCAATTCCTAGTTTGGCAATTGGTTTCTAGTGCAATTTCTGGCTCAAAATTCTCATGGAACGACGAACGCAACGACTTCGTCCGCCCCGCCGACGACAATACCTACATCGTAATCGCTACCAAAAATTCCCAGAATGCTTTAAGTGGCTCTAATCAGACTTCCCTTCAAGTAGAGAATATATGTAAATACGATTTAAAAAACGATTGCGAATTATTGGACTATGCCAAAGGAATTGATGCCGCTACAGCAGTAGCCCGAGCTTATTGTCAATCTAAAACATTTGTTTTAAATGGTAAAACTTACCATTATGAAACGACAGGTTGGGGTGGAAAGTGTGTTTCTACTAATCCCCCATATATAAATATGGATTCTGGCGTAGTTATTTTTAAATACGTTGATTACGTCCCCATGACGCTAGACGAATTCATTGAAGAAGGCACACCCGAAGCCACCGCAGCCCCCGACGAATGGGTACGCACATCAGAAGTAAAACCCGACGGCGAACCAAAAATACTCGTTACAGACGGCACAGTTGCCCAATCTCGCCCCTATACCGATCCAGCAGATGGCAAAGCCAAACAAAGCAAGTGGACATTCAATAGCGACGGATCAGTTAAAGAAGTGATAACCGACCGCCCCGACTTAACCCCCGATAGCCCCCAAGCTCCCAAACTTGATCCTAACGCCGCTCCCGACAACAAAACCGACAATCCTGATAAAAAAACGCAACCCGCATCCCAGCCCGCGCCGATAGATTTGTGCAAAGAACACCCCGATATTCTCGCCTGCGATACCGTCCCTGATAAACCTGAAACAACAGATACCGATTTTGATATTCCAAAAGAGGAAGTATCTCTTAAATTCACACCCGACAACGTCTTCCCAACAGATGGCGTGTGTCCCGTACCTGTGCAATTCCAAGCATTCGGTTCAACCTTCGGATTCAGTATGCAACCTGCATGCGATTTAGCCAGTATGCTACGCCCAATGATTATCGCATTTGCTTGGCTCGTTGCTGCGTTTTTTTGTGCTCGCACGATTCGTGAAAGTTAGGGGGAAATATGAAGTTTCTAGCTGCTCTGATACCCATGCTGTTAAGCGGTTTAGGCACACTTGCGGGCAGAATTATGACGGCATTTGGCTTATCCGCTGTAACCTATGTAGGCTTAGAAGCATTGATTTCAGGCTTTAAAGAGCGCATCGCAGCATCCGTACAAGGCGTTCCTGCTGGTCTATTGCAACTCTTTTATATTTCAGGTGGTGGCACGGTTCTAAATATCTTTCTAGGCTGCCTAACCTTTATTTTGACGTTTAAGACATTAACCAAATTGATGCCAACAGGCAAAAAAGGCTAATGAAGCAATAAAGGAAAGGCAATGGCACAAATTGTTTTGGTAACAGGTAAACCAAGAATCGGTAAAACTGCGTTCGTTGTAGAAATGCTGATGTTTGATGATTATTACAAAGGTCGCAAACTATTTAGCAATATCAATGGGCTAGAAATACCACACCACAAACCACCCGAAGGGCATAGCTGGGAAGATTTAAATGTATGGCTGCAATGGAAAGAGAATATCGGCTCTGTTGTCGTTTTTGACGAAGTACAAAATCTATTTCCTGCTCGTCCCGCTGGCAGCAAGATGCCTGATAAAGTCGCATGGCTGAATGTACACGGGCATTCGGCGATTGATTTAATCCTGATTACTCAATCGCCAAAAATCATAGACATTAACCTGCGCGAAGTGGTCGGCAAGCATATACATATCGCTGCCAACAAAATGGGGGGCTTAACACGCTTGGAATGGAATGAAGTAGCACTTAATCCCACCGCGCAAGCCAGAAATGCCCTATCCAGCAGCCATAAAATCCGCGAAGAGGTCTTTCAATATTACAAATCGGCGGAAGCTCATACAGGGCACGGTCATGTTAAATCGCGCTGGTATTATGTGATTATTGCCATGCTGATTTTTATCCCGTTTATCTTTGGTTTAGTCGGTTGGATGGGCTATCGGATGTATCAAGGCTATAAGGTCAAAGCGGGCATGGTAGCCGAAAGCAACGATAACCCAAACGCATCCAGTCCTGCTACGCTTACAGGCAACATAGAGAATCTAAAACAAAACGCTATCCCACAAGTCAATCAAGGCGCAGATTTAAATCCCGATATGTTTGTTCCTACTTTGGCAGAGCGCCCCGAATCCAAACCGCTTTACAACAGCGTCCGTCAAGTCAAACAATACGAGCGCATCGCAGCCTGTATCAAAGGCGGCAAATCAGGCTGTACCTGCTATTCCGACCAAGCAACCAAGCTAAAAGAAATTAGCCAAGAAGTGTGTTTAGACTATGTAGAAAATGGTTTGCCGTTTGACCCATTCAGAGAACCAACACAGCAAACCGCAATGCCGAGCCAAAGCATAGGGCAGCCTGAAAACGCATCCAACAATCAAATTTTGGAACTAGACGGCAAACCGCTCCCTAGTTTAACCGCAGGACGTTCTGACAAACTTTCTGTTATCCAATAAACTCCCTAACCGCATGAAACCGCCGTATAGCTGCCTTGCTCCGCAAAGCATTCAAAAAGATTGGTTCATGCGGTTATCTCATTTGAAAGCAATCATCACAGTATCTTGGGCAAAAGCCCGCATTCATAAGGTTTGACTATGAATCAATACAACAGCCATTTAGGTTTAGACATCTCCAAAGATAAAATAGACTGCGCCCTAATAAAAGACGAAGCCCCAACCGCCCACAAAATCATAGACAACAACGAAGCAGGCTTCACAGAGCTACAAAGCTGGCTCGCAGAGCAGCAAGTAGAGCCAGACAAATTACATGTTTGTTGCGAAGCAACTAACGTTTACTACATCCCCATCGCCACCCATCTCAATCAAAGCCAAGTCGCCATCAGCGTCATCAATCCCAGCATCATCAAATCCTATGCCTCTCTCAAACTCAAACGCATCAAAACCGACAAACAAGACGCAAAACTCATCGCCCAATACTGCCGAGCAGAAAATCCCAACCTATGGCAACCCGAACACAAAAACAAAGCCCAATTGAAAAGCCTATGCCGCAGAGCAGAGCAAATTAACCAACTGCTTACCATGGAAAAGAACCGCGCCCATGTTGCCGACGAATTTAGTCAAGCATCCATTGCTAGAACAATAGAATGGTTGGAAGCAGAGCTAGAAACCTGCCGAGAGAGCATTCAAAACCTGATTAAGCAAGATGAAACATTAAAGCAGCAACAAAAAATCCTGATGAGTATCGTTGGTATAGGACAAACCACCGCCCAAGTCTTGCTATCCGTACTGGTAGATATAGACAAATTCCCAACAGCCAAGAAACTGGTTAGCTGGTTAGGCTTATCGCCAGTGATAAGACAATCAGGCAAACATAAAGGATTGTCAAAACTGTCAAAGATGGGCGACAAGTCAATCAGAAAAGCCCTGTACACCCCAGCAAGAGTAGCCTGTACTCGTAGCAAACTTTGGCGTGCATGGTTTGATGAGAAAGCAAAGACAAAGCCAGTGAAACAAGTGTATGTGCTAATGATGGTAAAACTGGTCAAATATGCTTACTACTGCATTAAGCGTAACGAGTTGTTTGATGAGAAACGGCATGTTAGGGCAGAGCGGAGCTGGAAAACAGTCAAGGGGGAAGCTTTGTAAAGGCGAAGCCTTTATGAATACCCCCTTTACTGTTTGGAAGCGACCCCACACTCTGCCGAAAGGGCAGGTGAAAGGGGCAACGCCCCGCCCGCCTGCCCGCGCGGCGTCGCAAGTGAGACTGGGGGTGTGGGGGCTAGCCCCCGCAAAGCGGCAACCCAACTGCAATGCCAATTCAATGCACCCAAAAAAGCGTGGGTATGGCGGCGCAACGCCATGCACTGGCAAAATATTAACAAAACTTGACGCAAATCAACAATTTTTGCATTTTAGCCTTGACGTGAAATACAGTATCTTTTTGATGCTTGTGCGGTTCGGCAGCCTGAAAACCCGCAACAAGCAAAAACACCGTTAGCCCAATCAATCAGCATAGCCCAATCAATCAGCATAACGGTGTTTTAATGATGTTTTCGTATCGCGTTGGCAACGGGCGAATGCGTTGTTGTTTCGCCGCACTGCGTTTCAGGCTGCCGTTCAGCCCACCCAGCCTGCCACTTTGGCAATGCCTGCTTCGCTAAACAAATATTTCGCCAGCAAGAACCAGCCTGCCGAACCAGCCAGCGCAATCCCCATGTTCATCCCCATGCTTTCAGAGAAGCGATCAATCATCTCCAACACCACCACAGTGAACAAAAACAAAATACCCCAAGTGGTTAACAGCTGGGCATCAAATTCTGGCATACCGCTCCACTCCATTGTTGCTTTGATGATGATGGCTAACACGGTAAAACCCAGCGCCTCGCCCAGCGAATTAACATCGCGGCTGGCAGACCAAATGCACCAAAAGCCTAAAATGAACGCGATAAGCAAAAATGAACCGTACATAATTGTTTCCTTTATATTTGTTATTGAGAAATCGTTTTAATTTAAATTCTGTTTTCAGGCTGCCGTTAAGGTATCGGCAAGCTGTTGCGCTTCGTTAAATTGGATGCTGCCTTCATAGATGGCGCGCCCTGTGATAACGCCTGCGATGCCTTCGTGTTGCACAGCGCAAAGCGCGCGCACATCGTCTAAATTGGTTAAACCGCCCGATGCAATGATGGGGATATTCACCGCGCGAGCAAGGTGAACGGTAGCTTCAATGTTTACCCCGCTCATCATGCCGTCTCTGCCGATGTCGGTGTAGATAATGCTGTTGACGCCATCGCTGGCAAATTGTTGGCTCAAATCAACCACATGATGCTCGGTTACCGTTGCCCAGCCATCAATGGCAACCATGCCGTCTTTGGCATCTAGTCCTACAATAATATGCTCTGCAAATTCGCGGCAGGCATCGCGCACAAATTGGGGATTTTTAACAGCGGCGGTGCCAATGATGACATCGGTTAAACCGAGATTGAGGTATTTTTCAATGGTGGCTAAATCGCGGATGCCCCCGCCCAATTGCACGGGAATATGGGCGGACACGGCAGCAAGAATTTCAGCAATGGCGGGAAAATTTTTAGGCTCGCCTGCAAATGCGCCGTTTAAATCAACCAAGTGCAAACGTCGCGCGCCTTGTTCTAGCCAGTGCTGCGCCATTTTGGCGGGGCTATCTGAAAAGATGGTGGCTTGTTCCATTAGGCCTTGTTTAAGGCGGACACATTGTCCATCTTTGAGATCAATCGCAGGGATAAGTTGCATGGTTGGGTTAATCTTTGTAAGTTATTTCGCCATTTTAGCAAAATTACATAGTTAAGTGTTAAGACTTTGTGTGTTTAAGGTTGCCAGTGTAGAAAATTTTGCAACAATTGTAGCCCTGCTTCGTGGCTTTTTTCGGTGTGAAATTGGGTGGCGAAAACGTTATCTTTGCCGATGATGCAGGCGAATTCTTGCGGATATTGGCTGGTGGCAAGTGTGATTTCAGGCTGCGTGGGGGCGAAATAATAGCTGTGGACAAAATAGAAGCGCTCGTTTTGCGGAATGTTGGTAAACAGGGGATGAGCTTGGGTTTGGCAAACATTGTTCCAGCCCATGTGGGGAATTTTTAGGCGATTGCCTTGCGCGTCGGTTTGGTTGGCAGAAAAGCGTTTAACGCAGCCTGAAAACCAGCCCAAGCCTTGTGTGCCGCCTTCTTCGCTGTGTTCAAACAATAGCTGCGCGCCTACGCAGATGCCGAAAAAGGGTTTGTTTTTCAACGCATCGCGGATGGCGTCGGCAAGATTGCTTTGGTTGAGCGCTGCCATGCAGTCGGGCATCGCGCCTTGCCCTGGGAAAATCACGCGATCAGCGGCGTAGATGTCTTGGGCGCGGGAAGTGAGCTGGATTTGAGTGTGGATGTTGGCACGTTGGGCGGCGGCGTGAACGGATTTTTGCACGGAGTGGAGATTGCCCATGCCGTAGTCAATGATGATGGTTTTCATGTGGTTGTCCTTTAGAGGATGAGATTGGATTGGATTTTCAGGCTGCCTTTTGGGGATGGTGAGGCAGCCTGAAAATTTGTTTATGCAATAGTTGAGACAATTTGACTGCGTTAAAACGTGCGTTGCTCGTTTTCAGGCTGCCTTTGCGATGGTGCAGTGTAATGAAAGAGACAGCTTTAATATTTTTCATTTTTACGCCTCATTTTCAGGCTGCCTGAAACAGCAAGTAAGCCATTCAAAACACATAATTTGTGGATAACTCTTCTTTTTCATGAATAAATTATTTACTCTTAATTATAAAACAAAACAAATGGTTATTTTTGTCAAGCTATCCAATCAGACCAAAAATTCGTAAAATTAACCCAATCAAAAAACCCCCAAGAATGCCGAATATATACTCGGCATTTCGCATTTTCGTAGGGAGAAGCACACATGACTAGCAACATGCAAGTAACCAAACGCGACGGGCGGCTGGAACCCATCAATTTGGACAAAATCCATAAGGTCGTAACGTGGGCGGCCGAAGGCTTGGACAATGTGTCCGTGTCGCAAGTGGAGCTGAAATCGCACATCCAGTTCTACAACGGCATCCGCACCGACGACATCCACGAAACCATCATCAAATCTGCCGCCGATTTAATCTCCGAAGAAACGCCCGATTATCAATATCTTGCTGCGCGTCTCGCCATTTTCCACCTGCGCAAAATTGCCTACGGCGAATATGCGCCGCCGCATCTGTTTGCCCATGTGCAAAAAATGGTGGCGTTGGGCAAATACGACGCGCATCTGCTGCAAGACTACACCGAAGCTGAATACAACGAAATCAACGGCTATATTGACCACGAGCGCGATTTAACCTTTTCCTACGCCGCCGTAAAACAAATGGAAGGCAAATATTTGGTGCAAAACCGCGTTACGCGCCAAATCTTTGAAAGCCCACAGTTTTTGTATATTTTGGTGGCAATGTGCTTGTTTGCCAAATACCCCAAAAACACGCGCTTGGATTATGTGAAGCGTTTTTATGACGCGATTTCGCAATTCAAAATCTCGCTGCCTACGCCAATTATGAGCGGCGTGCGCACGCCCACGCGCCAATTTTCAAGCTGTGTGCTGATTGAATGCGACGACAGCCTAGACAGCATCAATGCCACCACATCATCCATCGTGAAATACGTTTCCCAACGCGCAGGCATCGGCATCAACGCGGGGCGCATCCGCGGCTTGGGCAGCGAAATTCGCGGCGGCGAAGCGCAGCACACGGGTTGCATTCCGTTTTTCAAAATGTTTCAGGCTGCCGTGAAATCTTGTTCACAAGGCGGCGTGCGCGGCGGCGCGGCAACGCTGTTCTACCCGCTGTGGCACATTGAAGTGCAAAGCCTGTTGGTATTGAAAAACAATCGCGGCGTGGAAGAAAACCGCATCCGCCAGTTGGATTATGGTGTGCAAATCAACAAGTTGATGTACACGCGGCTAATTAAAGGCGGCAACATCACCCTATTCTCGCCCCACGAAACCCCAGGGCTATACGAAGCCTTTTTTGCCGACCAAGACGAATTTGAGCGCCTGTACACCCAATACGAAAACGACCCCAACATCCGCAAAGAAACCATCAGCGCGGCGGATTTGTTCTCCATCTTGATGCAGGAACGCGCGGGCACGGGGCGCATTTATGTGCAAAACGTGGACCATTGCAACACGCACAGCCCGTTTGACCCCAAAGTCGCGCCCGTGCGCCAATCCAATTTGTGCCTAGAAATTGCGCTGCCCACTAAGCCGCTGAACAATATTAACGATGAAAACGGTGAAATTGCCTTGTGCACGCTATCGGCGTTTAACCTCGGCGCATTGGAAAACTTGGACGAATTTGAAAACTTGGCGGATTTGACCGTCCGCGCCCTAGATGCGCTGCTGGATTATCAGGACTACCCTGTTCCCGCCGCGCACAAAGCCACAATGAACCGCCGTACCTTGGGCGTGGGCGTGATTAACTACGCTTATTATTTGGCGAAAAACGGCGTGAAATACAGCGATGGCAGCGCGATTGGCTTAACCCACCGCACATTTGAAGCCATGCAATACTATTTGCTCAAAGCATCGGTGGCGCTGGCGAAAGAATACGGTGCCTGCCCGCTGTTCAACGAAACCACCTATTCCCAAGGCATCTTGCCGATTGACACCTACAAAGCCGATTTGGACAAATTCTGCAACGAGCCTTTGCATTACGATTGGGAAACCTTGCGCACCGACATCGTGCAATATGGTTTGCGCAACAGCACATTAAGCGCGTTGATGCCCAGCGAAACCAGCTCGCAGATCGCCAACGCCACCAACGGCATTGAGCCACCGCGCGGCTTGGTAACCATTAAGCAATCCAAAGATGGCATTTTGAAGCAAGTGGTGCCCGAGTTTGAACGCCTAAAAAATCAATACGAAACGCTGTGGCAAATGGGCGGCAACGATGGTTATTTGAAGTTGGTGGGCGTGATGCAAAAATTTGTGGATCAGGCCATTTCTGCCAACACCAGCTACGACCCGAAACGCTTTGAGGGCGGGCGCGTGCCGATGAACCAAATGCTCAAAGATTTGCTCTCGGCATACAAATACGGCGTAAAAACGCTGTATTACCACAACACGCGCGATGGCGCAGACGATAGACAGTCGGATTTGCAAGATGATGATTGCGCGGGTGGGGCGTGTAAGATTTAGGCTCTGCGCCCAATTGAACGCGTAAAAAAACGCCCCTGAGCATATCAGGGGCGTTTTGTGTAGGCATCGCTTTATAACTGCTCTTGGGCTGGTAACCCAATGGATTGGGCTGGATAAACGCTGAATGAAATTCAAGCCTGCTCGTGCGTTTTATTGAGTGGGTGGATTAACATCGTTTTCAGGCTGCCTATTGCATTGTGCCAAAGGCAGCCTGAAAACATTGTTAAGCGGATTGGCAATCATGCAACGTTGGTGGCTTGTTGCCATGTTGGCAAACAGGATGGTTTATTCAATCGGTATTTGGCGGCGAGACGCCGCCGTTCCATATCAACTACCGGACAAATGAGAGCGGCTACAAGAAGCTTGCGAGATGCAATAGAAAAAGGGGTAATTCCTAAATCAAATTTTACTAGCACACAGTTAGAAGATATTATGGCTGGAAATCGGACTATTAATGGATATATTTGGCATCATAATGCACAAAGTGCACCAAATAACATGCAGCTAGTACCGTTGGAAATACATGATGCAGTTAGACATACTGGTCAAAATGCACTAAAAAAAGGACGTTAATCAAGGAAATGAATAATGAAAAAATTAAATATCTGGAGAGATGAAGGAAAAGTTTCTGCTTCAATCATTGAAAAATTTGCAGAAAATTTAGGTGTAATATTCCCTAAATCGTATATATATTTGATAAGTGAACATGATTATTTATATCCCGAAGAAGATTGTTTTATGTTTATTGATAATAATAAGAATACAGATGACAGAAATATTTTATTTTTAGGATATAAAAAAGATGCCTCCAGTCATGAAAATATCTATACCTATTCATGCATTGATGATGAATATGGCTATGGAAATCAAGTTGTTACATTTGGAATAAGTGCAAATGGCGATTATATTTGTTTTGATTACCGTAAAAATTCAAGTAATCCATCCATCGTACTTATGTATCATGATGAATTTTACGAAGATGAACTAGGTAATACCAAGATGATTACAGTTCCCATCGCACCTGATTTTGATAGTTTTATAGATAAACTTTATCAAGATGTAGATTAACTGGCACTACTAACCAGCATAGCCTGTGCAACCAACCAAAAATGTGAAATGGTAGGGTGTGATTTATGCACACGCGGTTTTGATTTCGCTGAACTCCGTTTCAGGCTGCCTTAAAACCACTTACCTACCTTTTTTGTTTTAACCCACCCAACCCTAGCGGCGATTATAACCAAAGCAAAATCAACGCAGAGCACCAAAGCATCAGTGCACAAAGCGGCATCAACACCCAAAATATCAATTGGCTGCTCATGTTGATTTTAAGTTTACGCATCATGGCTTCCTGATGCGATTTCCAACATAGCCTGCATGGCTTCTTCAGCGGTTTCATAACGTGTGCCACCACCGCTTTCAGGCTGCCTTTCGTATCACGCGATAGGCAGCCTGAAACGTTTAATTCGCCGTACCGAGCAGTTCGCCGACGCGGGTTTCGGCGTTTTCTTGCAGTCGCGCATCCAGCGTGATGGTATTGTGCGGGAAAAGGTTGATAACGGTTGAGCCGAGTAGGAATGCGCCCATTTCGTCGCCTTTGTTGAAGCGGATGGCTTGCTCGCCGTCGGCGGGGTAATCCCACACGCGCACGGTTTCGCTGCGCGGTGGGTTGATGATGCCTGCCCATGTGGTGCGGATGCTGGCGGTGATGGTGGCGCCAACAAGAATTTGCACCATTTTGCCGAATGCGGTGTCAAACACGCAAATTACGCGCTCGTTGCGGGCGAATAGGTTGGGGATGTGTTGGGCGAGAAAGGGGTTTACGGAATAGAGTTCCCCCGGCACATAAACCATTTGGCGCAGGGTGGCGGCGCAGGGCATATGCACGCGGTGGTAGTCGCGGGGGGAAAGGTAGGTGGTGATGAATGTACCGTTGGCGAATTGGGCGGCGAGTTTGTGGTCGCCTGCGAGCAGGTCGGCTAGCGTAAAGCTGTGCCCTTTGGCTTGCAACAGTTGGTTGTCGTGGATTGCGCCGCTTTGGCTGACACGCCCATCGGCGGGCAGGGCGATTTGTTTGTCGCCTGATACGATGGGGCGCGCGCCATCTTTGAGGGCGCGGGTGAAGAATTGGTTGAAGGTGGGGTAATCGCTGGGGTTGGGTTGGGCGGCTTCTTGCCAGTTGATTTTATAGGCGCGGGCGAATTGTTGGATGATGAAGTGGGTTACTGCGCCCCATTGTTGGTTGGCAATCCAGCCTGCTAGGTGGGTGAGCGCGTGCTGGGGGGTGAGATAGTGCAAGGCGAGTTTGATGCGTTGGCTGAGGGTGGGTTTTTTGGGGTAGAGTTTATGCGACATGGGTTGTCCTTGGGTTGAGGCAGCCTGAAAAATGGGTTTGTGAATTACAAGAAAGGTTTAGGCTGCGGGGCGTGGTGCGCGGCGCAACGCGCGAGAATGGCTTGTTTGACAATTGATGGGGCAGCCTGAAAACTGTGGAATGGCTTTTCAGGCTGCCTTTGGCTGGGGGTTACAAGCCCATTTCGTCTAGCTTGGCGAGCGCGTCTTTGGCGTCTTGGTTGTCTTGGGCTAGGGCTTTGTTCCACCAATGCCGTGCGTGGGTGTATTGCTTGGCGTTGGCATAGAGCACACCGAGATTGTATTGGGCGGGGGCGTGTCCTTGTAGGGCGGCGGCTTCGTACCAATCGGCGGCGGTGTCGGTGTCTTGGGGCACGCCGATGCCTTGGGTGTAGAGTGAGCCGAGTTGGTATTGGGCGTCGTCGATGCCGTGTTCGGCGGCGCGTTGCCAATAGTGGGCGGCTTTTTCGGGATTGGGGGTGCCGATTTCTTCGTCCATTAGCAAGTAGCCGAGATAGTGTTGGGCGGGCGGGATGTCGTTGTCGGCGGCTAGGGTGCAATAGGCGATGGCTTTGGCAGCATCGGGTTCGGTGCCTTGCCCGTTGTGATACATGATGGCGAGGTTAAACTGGGCTTGCGCGTCGCCTGCATCGGCAAGCGGTTGCCATGCGGCTAAGGCGGTGGCGTAGTCGCCGTTTTGGTAGGCGGTTAGGGCTTCGTCTTGGGCGGGGTGGTTTTTGTTGTCGTGTTCGTTTTGGGCTTCGGTGGTCATGATGATGCTTTCTGGTTTGAGGTTGAAGGGATGGATAAGCTGTTGCAAGCGATGTGCCAGTTTTCAGGCTGCCTTGATATGCGGCTGAGGCAGCCTGAAAATTATTTTTTCAACAGCAAGGTTAAGCCATCGCCCAGCGGCAGAGTAAGCGGAATGATGCGGTTATCTTGCGGCAGGCTGGCGTTGAATGTTTGCAAGATGGCTTGGCTGGCAGGGCTGCGTTCGTGGGCGGTTTGGATGATGCGCCCGCCCAGCAGCAAATTGTCTATGGCGATGATGCCGCCGCTGCGGATGAGTTTCAGGCTGCGTTCGTAGTAGTGCGGGGTGGGCGGTTTGTCAGCATCTATAAATATCATGTCGTAGCTGCCTGCTTTGCCTTGGGCAAGAAGCTCGTCTAGCGTGATGATGGCGGGTTGCAGATGTAGTGTGATTTTGTGGGCGATGCCTGCGCGTTGCCAATGCTGTTGCGCGATGGCGGTGTGGGTTACGTTGATGTCGCAGCAGGTGAGCCGTGCGCTATCGGGCAGGGCGAGCGCGATGGCGGTGCTGCTGTATCCTGTGAATGTGCCGATTTCTAGGTAATTTTGCACGCCCATCAGCCGCGCCAACCATGCGAGCAAGGCGGCTTGCTCGGGGGCAATCGCCATTTTGCCCAGCCGATGCGCTTCGGTGTGCGCGCGGATTTGGGCGAGAATGGAATGCTCGGGTTCGCTGATTTGGCGCAGATAGGCGAGTAAATCGGGCGTGAATTGCGGGGCGTGAACAGTCATTTTCAGGCTGCCTAATTAAAATTCAGACAACCCATGTTGTTGCATGGATTGTCTTGTTGTGCCCTTAATCGGCTTGGTAGGTGTAAGGTTTTTTGGCGATGCGCGATTCGGCAAAGGCTTGTTGCTCGTCCGCATTCAATTCTACATCCCACAGCAGATTGCGGTTTTGCAAACGGCGCTCGGCTTCTTGCGGATGCTCTTTGATGAATTCGTTTAAGAATTGTGTGGCTTCGGATTGGTAGTTATACATGGTGATTTCCTTTTGATAATCGGCAGCCTGAAAGCAGCCTGAAAACTGATAAACGGCGGTATTTTACTGGATTCTAAGCAATTTGTTTACGAAAATTGACGAACGCCTTTTCAGGCTGCCCAAGCATTTCGCCCTTTTCTGCGGCAGCCTGAAAATGGGTACAACGAAGTGAACACAAATAAATAACAGTTTTGCACCGTATTTACACAATCTCACACGCCGCGCCCGCCTTTTCAGGCTGCCTAAAAGCTGCAACCATCGCGTTTTTCCGCCCTACCCCATTTTCAGGCTGCCACAATCCTTACAAAATTTCACAAAAAAGCATTACAATAGCCCCCAATCAGGCAAAGGCAGCCTGAAAACCCCAATCATTGCCCACAACAAAGGATAAGGATAACGAGTTATGAAAGAAGCCCGCAATTTCTCCTACCTATTCGGTTCAAACGCGCCCTATATCGAAGAACTCTACGAATCCTATCTCGACAACCCCCAATCCGTTGAAGAAACATGGCAACGCTATTTTGCCGACCTTGCCAACACAGGCAGCGGCACAAAAGACGTTGCCCACCATCCCATTCAAGAATCTTTCGTCCAGCTTGCCCAGCAACAGCGCAGCGCCAGCAATGCCGCCAAAGGCTTGGACGAAGAATTGCTGAAAAAACAAATCGCCGTGCTGCGCCTGATGACTGCCTACCGCATTCAAGGCTCGGATGCCGCCGATTTAGACCCATTAAAACTGCGCCATCCGCGCCCCGTGCAAGGCTTGCAGCCTGAAGAACACGGCTTAACCAACGCCGATATGGCGGTGCAATTTGGGCTGGGCGATGGCGATTTTTCTGTGGGCGATGCGGGCAAAATGCCGCTATCCGAAATCATCAACAAACTACAACGCACCTATTGCCAACACATCGGCGTGGAATACATGCACATCGGCAGCCTGAAAGAACGCCTATGGATACGCCAACGCTTTGAAGGCGATTTGTCCACCCCGCATTTCAACGCAGACGAAAAACGCTACCTGCTCAAACAAATCACCGCCGCCGAAACACTAGAACGCTATTTGCACACCAAATACGTTGGGCAAAAACGCTTCTCGGTAGAGGGCGGTGAAAGCGCGATTGCAGGCTTAAACTATCTCATCCAAAACGCCAGCAAAGACGGCGTAGAAGAAATCATCATCGGCATGGCGCATCGCGGGCGGCTCAATGTGCTGGTGAACGCGTTGGGCAAAAAACCCGCCGATTTGTTTGCCGAATTTGAAGGCAAGCAAGACATCAAATTCCCCAGCGGCGATGTGAAATACCACAACGGTTTCAGCTCCGACATTGCCACGCCGCACGGCGCGGTTCACGTTACCCTTGCCTTCAACCCATCGCACTTGGAAATTGTGAACCCCGTGGTGGAAGGCTCTGCCCGCGCCAAACAACGCCGTCGTGGCGAAAAAGGCGCAGAACAAGTGTTGCCCGTGTTGATTCACGGCGACAGCGCCTTCATCGGCTTGGGCGTGAACCAAGCCACGTTTAACCTATCGCGCACACGCGGCTACGGCACAGGCGGCACGATACACATGGTCATCAACAACCAAATCGGCTTCACCACATCCGACACGCGCGACACGCGCTCCGCCGTGTATTGCACCGACATCGCCAAAATGGTGGAAGCGCCGATTTTCCATGTGAACGGCGACGACCCCGAAGCCGTGTGCTATGTGATTCAGGCTGCCTTAGACTACCGCCACACCTTCCATAAAGACGTGGTTGTTGACATCGTGTGCTTCCGCAAACTGGGGCACAACGAAGGCGACGACCCCACCTTAACCCAGCCTTTGATGTATCGCGCCATCGCCAAACACCCTGGCACGCGCGCGCTGTATGCCGAGAAATTGGTTAACGAAGGCGTGCTCACGGCGGAACAAGCCGACGGCTTTGTAACCGCGTATCGCGAAGCTTTGGACAAGGGCGAACACGTTGAACTCACTCGCCTAACCGATTACGAAAACAAATACCGCGTGGATTGGAGCAAATACCAAAGCCAAGATTGGCGCGAGCCTGTGGAAACAGGGTTGCCCGCTGCCGACATCGCGCGTTTAACCGAAAAATTCACCGCCGTGCCCGAAAACTTTGGCTTGCACAACACCGCCAAGCGCGTGATTGAGCAGCGCAAAGCCATGGCAAAAGGCGAGCAGCCGATAGATTGGGGCATGGCAGAAACCATTGCCTACGCCAGCATGGTTACCAACGGCACGCCCGTGCGCATTTCGGGCGAAGATTCGGGGCGCGGCACATTCTCGCACCGCCATGCCGTGTTGCACGACACGCAACGGCAAAAACACGACTTGGGCATTTACACCCCGCTGGAACACATGGCGGAAAACCAAGCATCGTTCACCGTGATTGACAGCATTTTGAACGAAGAAGCGGTGTTGGCGTATGAATACGGACACGCTTGCTCCGCGCCCGAGCAGCTCACCATTTGGGAAGCGCAGTTCGGCGATTTTGCCAACGGCGCGCAAGTAGCGATTGACCAGTTTATTTCGTCTGGCGAAACCAAATGGGGGCGGATGTGCGGCTTAACCGTTATCCTGCCGCATGGCTATGATGGGCAAGGCCCTGAGCATTCATCGGGGCGATTGGAGCGTTGGCTGCAACTGTGTTCCGAAGAAAATATGCAGGTGATTATGCCCAGCGAAGCCGCGCAGATGTTCCATATTTTGCGCCGCCAAACGCTGCGCGCTTACCGCAAGCCATTGGTGATTTTTATGTCCAAACGCCTGCTGCGGTTTAAAGATTCCACCAGCCCGCTGGCGCAGTTTGTGGAAGGCACGGCATTCCGCCCTGTGATTGGCGATGGCTTATCGCGTGATAATAAAAACGTGAAGCGCGTGATTGTGTGCGCAGGGCAAGTGTATTACGACCTGCTGGCAGGACGCGCCGAGCGCGGTTTGGACAACGAAATCGCCATCGTGCGGCTGGAACAGCTTTATCCGATGCCGTATGCGGAATTAGCCGCCGAGTTGGCAAAATACCCCAACGCGCAACTGATGTGGGCGCAGGAAGAGCCGAAAAACCAAGGCGCGTGGTATCAAATCCGTCATCGCTTGGAGCGCGTGTCGCCGCACACGCATTGGCGGGTTGCCGCGCGTCCGTCCAGCTCGTCGCCTGCGGTGGGCTATGGCAGCTTGCACGCGGCGCAGTTGAAGCAGTTGGTTGAGGATGCGTTGAAGCCGGATTGACGGGCGCCGTTTGAGGCAGCCTGAAAACGGTTGCCCCGCCCCAACCCTTATTCGCAAACAAACACACGGCAGCCTGAAAGCCATTTTCCCGTTTTCAGGCTGCCCAAGAGTGAAACTAAACCCCATTGGAGACAAATCATGATTGTTGAAGTAAACGTACCCGTATTCGCCGAAAGCATCACCGAGGGCACCTTGCTCAAATGGTATAAGAAAGTGGGCGACAGCGTTGCCCGCGACGAAACGCTGGTGGATATTGAAACCGACAAAGTGGTGCTGGAAGTGCCTGCGCCGCAAGCGGGCGTGTTGGTGGAAATCATCGTGCAAGATGGCGAAACCGTTACCACGCAGCAACTGCTCGCCAAAATTGACACCGAAGCCGCTGCCGCGCAAGCCGCGCCTGCTGCCGATGCTGTTCAGGCTGCCCCTGCTGCGCCCGCATCGGCACAAGCCGCATCTAACAGCCAAGCAGGCGTTGCCATGCCCGCCGCTGCCAAGCTTGCCGCCGAAAAAGGCGTGGACGTGAGCCAAATTCAAGGCTCGGGGCGAGATGGTCGCGTGTTAAAAGAAGATGTGCAAAACGCACCTGCCGCGCCCAAAGCCGCCCCTGCCTTTCAGGCTGCCGCACTGCCTGCGGGCGAACGCTTTGAACAGCGCGTGCCGATGAGCCGCTTGCGCGCGCGCGTAGCAGAGCGTTTGCTGGAATCGCAGGCGCAAAACGCCATTTTGACCACGTTTAACGAAGTCAACATGAAACCTGTGATGGATTTGCGCGCCAAATACAAAGACAAATTTGAAAAAACATACGGCGTGAAGCTGGGCTTTATGTCGTTCTTTGTGAAAGCCGCCGTTGCCGCGCTGAAAAAATACCCGATTGTGAACGCATCGGTGGATGGCAAAGACATTGTTTATCATGGCTATTTTGACATCGGCATCGCCATCGGCAGCCCGCGCGGCTTGGTTGTGCCCATTTTGCGCGATGCCGACCAAATGAGCATTGCTGACATTGAACGTGCCATCGCCGATTACGCCGCCAAAGCCAAAGACGGCAAAATTGCGATTGAAGACCTAACAGGCGGCACATTCAGCATCACCAACGGCGGCACATTTGGCTCCATGATGTCCACGCCAATTATCAACCCGCCGCAATCCGCTATTTTGGGCATGCACGCCACCAAAGAGCGCGCGGTGGTGGAAAACGGCGAAATTGTGGTGCGCCCGATGATGTATCTCGCGCTGTCCTACGACCACCGCATCATCGACGGACGCGAAGCCGTGCTCACGCTGGTTACGATTAAAGAATTGCTGGAAGACCCCGCGCGGCTGGTGTTGGATGTTTGATAAATGATGTTTGATTGTTAAACCGCATAGTGCGCGTATTGATAGGCAGCCTGAAAACAAGGTTTATTGGTTTTCAGGCTGCCTTTGTTGAGATTTAACGTAACAACGGTATGCGGGCAGCCTGAAAAGTGGTTGTTAGGTTCTACGCTGATTCAATTACGCTACGATTGGCATTGTGATTTATCAGCCGCAAATCTTGCTTAACAATAAAACAACATCCAAGCCCCCTACCCCAATCCTCCAAACCAAAGGCAGCCTGAAAACCCATTACCCAGTTTTCAGGCTGCCTATTTTCAGGCTACGTTATTTAGACAACGACTGCCATTTCCATTCCGCCACTTCGGGAATATCCTTGCCATGCTCGCGGATATAGCTGCGATGGAACGCAATGGTTTCGTCCATCTTGTTGGCAAAATCCGCCGCTTTCTCGCCGTAAACCGCTTGCGCCGCATCTTTGGCAACGTGGAATCGGTCCATTTCCGATAACACGCGCATATCAAACGGCGTGGTGATGTCGCCATTTTCGCGGTAGCCGTGGATGCGCAGATTGTGGTTGTGGCGCGGGAAGAAAATGTCGCGAATCATGTTTTCATAGCCGTGGAAGCAGAACACAACAGGCTTATCTTTGGTGAACAGCGCATCAAATGCTTCGTCGCTCAAACCGCGCGGGTCAATGCTGGGGTGGCGCAGTTTCAAAATGTCCACCACATTGATAAAGCGGATTTTCAGCGCAGGGTATTGTTTATGCAGCAGATTCACCGCCGCCAAGGCTTCCATATTCGGCTCTGTGCCTGCCGCCGCGATCACCACATCAGGCTCGCCATCGTGGCAAGTGGATGCCCAGTCAATCACCTTGTAGCCCTCGCGCACCAACTCTTGGGCTTCATCCGCGCTGTAAAACTGCGGGCGCAAGTGTTTAGACGACACGATTAAATTGATGCGGTCGCGCGAAGTTAAGGCTTCACTCATCACCGCCAACAGCGTGTTGGCATCGGCGGGCAAATATTCGCGCACAAATTCGGGCTTTTTCTCCGCTAGATGGGTGAGAAAACCAGGGTCTTGGTGGGTGTAGCCATTGTGGTCTTGCTGGAACACGGTGGATGTTGCAATCAAGTTCAGCGATGGATAATCCTTGCGCCATGGCGCGTGGGTTTTGCATTTGCGCAACCATTTGAAATGCTGGGTAATCATAGAATCCACCACGCGGAAGAACGATTCATAGCTGGCAAAAAAGCCATGTCGCCCCGTTAAAACGTAGCCTTCCAAAAAGCCTTCGGCTTGGTGTTCCGATAATTGCGAATCAATCACCCGCCCAACAGGCGCAATCCATTCGTCATACGCCGCATCGCGCGCGCCCAGCCATTGACGGTTGGTTACTTTAAACACTTCGTTCAAGCGGTTGGATTTGGTTTCGTCTGGGCCAAAGATGCGGAAATTATCGGGGTTGGCGGTAATCACATCCGCCATCAAGCGTCCGCACTCAATCATATCTTGCGCATCTTGGCTACCAGGAGTGCCAATTTTTAGCGCGTGTTTCGTCCAATCGGGCATCACCAAAGCCTTGGGCGCAACGCCGCCATTGGTAATCGGATGCACCGACATCCGTTTCGCGCCTTTGGGCGAAATCTCGCGCCATTTATCCAAAAAGCGACCGTTGTCGTCAAACAATTCTTCTGGGCGATAGCTGCGCAGCCATGCTTCCAGCGCATCGGCGGTGCTCATATCGTGCGAATTGGTGGGAATCGGCACTTGGTGGGCGCGAAAGCCACCTTCAATCGGCTCGCCGTTCCATGTTTTCGGGCCTGTCCAGCCTTTGGGAATCCGCGCCACCAACACGGGCCAATGCGGCATGGTGGCTTGGTCTGCGCTGCGGCTGCGTGCATCTTGCCAAATCGCCAAAATGCGTTCAACGGCTTCATCTACTTTTTGCGCCATAATGGCGTGGCTATGGGCGGGGTCGCTCACTTCCACAAAAATCGGCTCCCAGCCCATACCGTTGAAATATTGGGTTAATTCGGCATCGGTTTTACGCGCCAAAATGGTGGGGTTGTGGATTTTGCCGCCGTTCAAATACAAAATCGGCAACACCGCGCCATCGTTCACAGGATTGATAAAGGTGTTACCAAACCAGCCTGCGCACAAAGGCCCTGTTTCCGCTTCGCCATCGCCAATCACAGCAGCGGCGATGATATGGGGGTTATCCAACACCGCGCCAAATGCGTGGGACAAGGCATAGCCCAATTCGCCGCCTTCGTGAATAGAGCCCGGGGTCTCGGGGGCGGCGTGCGAGGCAATGCCACCTGGGAACGAGAAAATTTTGCACAGTTTTTTTAGCCCTGCTTCGTCTTGCGTGATGTCGGGGTAGATGTCGGTGTAGCTGTGGTCCAGATAGGAATTGGACACCATCACTTGCCCGCCATGCCCCGGCCCTTCAATGTAGAACATATCCACGTCGTATTTGTTGATGGCGCGGTTTAAGTGGGCATAGATAAAATTTTGCCCCGGCACGGTGCCCCAATGCCCGATGGGGTGCGCTTTCACATCGTTGGCGGTGAGCGGTTTTTTGAGCAGGGGGTTATCTTTTAAATACATTTGCGCGGCGGAAATATAATTGGCAGCGCGCCACCAAGCATCTACTTTGGCGAGGTATTCGGGAGTATCAAATTGCGTGTTTTGCATATTTTTCTCTTTCTATCGTTGTTTACAATGGATTACGGTGTGCAATCATACTCCCTTTGCCCCGATTTTTGTAATAAAACTAGAATAGTTTGCGCATAAATTGCGCATAAACAAAGGCAGCCTGAAAACTAAATTTCAGGCTGCCTTAATTAGGCTGGCAATGGTGTGATTAAATTACAAGCCAGACAAACGCGCAGTATCGTGTGCAATCATCAATTCTTCGTTGGTTGGAATCACCAAACCTGCGACAGGACTGTCTTCGGCGGTGATGTAACCCGCGTTGCCGAAACGTGCGGCGAGGTTGCGCTCGTGGTCGGCTTTCAAGCCCAAAAATTCGCAGTATGCCAACACTTTTTCGCGGATGGTGCTGGAGTTTTCGCCGATGCCGCCAGTGAACACCACAGCATCCACACCGCCTGCGGCAACCGCCATCGCGGCAACATATTTCGCCAAGCGGTAGGAGAAAATTTCCAACGCCAATACTGCGCCTTCGTGTCCTTTTTCGGCGTTTTCTTCAATGGTGCGGCAGTCGTTAGACAAGCCTGAAATGCCGAGCAAGCCGCTTTCTTTGTTCAACATATCGGTGATTTGTTGGATGTTCATGCCTGCGTTGTTTGCCAAGAATGAGAACACGCTGGGGTCAATGTCGCCAGAGCGTGTGCCCATTACCAAGCCTTCCAATGGGGTTAAGCCCATGCTGGTGTCCATACATTTGCCATTGCGCACGGCGGCGATGGATGCGCCGTTGCCCAAGTGGGCAATGACCAGTTTCAGGTTGCTGCTGTCTTTGTCCATAAAGCGTGCAGCTTCTTCGGCTACAAAGCGGTAGCTGGTGCCGTGTGCGCCGTAACGGCGCAAGCCCAAATCGGTGTAGTATTTGCGTGGGATGGCGTAGATGTAGGCGTGTTCGGGCATGGTTTGGTGGAATGCGGTATCAAACACGGCAACATTGGGCAAGCCCACAAAATATTTGCGTGCGGCGTGGATGCCGAGCAAGTGCGCAGGGTTGTGCAAAGGGGCGAGCGGGATACATTTTTCAATGCCGGCAATCACTTCGTCGGTAATCAACACAGAGTCGCTATACAATTCGCCACCGCTTACCACGCGATGACCGATTGCGCCCACTTTTTCATACAGCCCCAGTTTTTTCAATTCTGCCAACAGGGCTTCCACCGCGCCTGTGTGGTTGGGCGCGTGTGCCAATTCCACGCGCTCTTTTTCGCCGTTTACTTTGAAAGTGATGTAAGCATCAGGCAAGCCCATTTTTTCTGCCAAGCAAGTCATCAACACATCGCCGTTGTCGTTGTTTAACACCGCGCCTTTGAGTGATGATGAGCCGCAGTTCAATACCAAAATCAGTTTATCTGTCATGATTGAGATGTCCTTTAAACATAAAAGTTGTGAAGTCAATCGGGCGAACGCCCAAAAAAACCCGCGCATTTTAGCATGAAAAAGCCCCCAATATTGGGGGTTTTCGTTTTACTGATTTTCAGGCTGCCTTTTGTTGCGCTACATTGCCGCTAATCGGTTTTCAGGCTGCCTAATGCTTCTTGCCTAACATTTTGCTCAATGGCAACACCACCGCGCACGCCACCGCCCCCACCGCAATACCCACGCCAATGGTAAAGCCCGTATCAGCAAAAAAATTGTTCCAATGAAAATGATGCAGCCAAGCGACGTTGTGCACAAAAATCCCGCCGCCCACCATAAACATCGCCAGCGTGCCCACCACGCTCAACCCGCGCATCAGCCAAGGCACAAAGCGCACCAAGCCCTTGCCCAGCCATTGCACTAATTTGCTCGGCTTGCGCATCAAATGAAAACCCAAATCATCCATTTTTACAATCATCGCCACCAAACCATACACCGCCACCGTCATCCCCACGCCCACCAGCGACAACGCCAGCACTTTGCCCAGCATGGTCGCATTGTCGATGCTGTCAATCGCGCCCAACGCCAAAATCACAATCTCTGCCGACAAAATAAAATCGGTGCGAATCGCGCCGCGTATTTTTTCTTTTTCCGAATTTAATGAATCGGTTACGATTGGTTTCTCTGCATGGTCATCATGCGGCAAAAATTTGTGCAACAGCTTTTCCGCGCCCTCAAAACACAAATACGCGCCGCCAATCATCAGCAAAGGCGTAATCCATTTGGGCGCAAACGCCGCCAGCAGCAGCGCAAGCGGAATCAAAATCAACTTGTTCACCAGCGAGCCTTTGGCAACTTCCCACACAATCGGGATTTCGCGCTCCGCCGCCGCGCCCGTTACTTGGTTGGCATTCAACGCCAAATCATCGCCCACCACGCCTGCGGTTTTTTTGGCGGCAACTTTGGTCATCAACGCCACATCGTCCAGCACGGATGCAATGTCGTCCAACAAGGTAAAAAGAGAAGCTAATGCCATCGGGATTCCTATTTCAGCAAGATAATGAAAGGGCAGGATTATATTTTTAGGCAGCCTGAAAGTCTATTGCGGCGTTTTCAGGTTGCCTTGATGCGCGGATTGGGGGCGAGGCAGCCTGAAAATCAAAATTGTCTAATCGTTTGCCATTGGTTGAGCGGCAAGGCAAATACCGTTGATATTTTCAGCTGCCCCATCATGCCAACAAAGGCAGCCTGAAAATAAAATCAGCCCATCGCCCAATCAATCCAACCATCCAATCGTCCTTTGCCGGCGCACGGTTTGCCGGCAAGCCGTAGGAGCGCGGGTAAACATTTCAGGCTGCCCAACTTCCGCGCCCGCGTTTCCATTTTCAGGCTGCCTTATCGCGTAAACAAAGGCAGCCTGAAATCTCTACAAAACCTGCACCCGATGGAGCGTTGGCGGCTCGCCAATGTTGCCAACCGATAAAGTTCTATTGAACAAAAAGCATGTGGCAACAAGCCGTCGCCGCTTCATTTTAGATTTCAGGCTGCCTCATCGTACCAGCCAAAGGCAGCCTGAAAGCCACCCCACCCCGTTTTCAGGCTGCCTACTCAAACAAATCCCCCTGCTTTTGCAAACTCAACACCTGCACATCGCTCGCCCCATGCGCAAACGAAACGTGCAAAGTCTGCCCCTGCTTCAACGAATCCGCATCGCGCACCACCTGTCCCCGCGCATTCTGCACAATCGCAAAGCCCCGCTCCAACACCGCGTGCGGCGACATCGCCGCCAACACATCCGCCTGCTTCGCCACACGCCCAGAAGCAACCTGAAACTGCGTCTGCCAAGCAAACGACAAGGCAGCCTGAAAACGCTCCACCCGCTGCCGCGCTCGCATCGTATCAGGCTGCTGCCCATGCAATGCCTGCGCCGCTCGCGCCACGCGATGCTGCTGTTCACGAAGCTGTTGCCCCATCGCCCATTGCAACTGCGTTTGCAACTGCACCAATTGCGCCTGCTGCGTTTGCCATTTTTGGCGCGGATGCTGCAACTGCTTCGCCAAAAAATCCAACCGTTGCGCCGCATTCTGATAACGCTGCTGCAAGGCAGCCTGAAACCGCGCCTGATAATTCGCCAGCCTGCCCAGCAATTCCGCGCGATTCGTGCTCACCAATTCCGCCGCCCCCGTCGGCGTAGGCGCACGCACATCCGCCACAAAATCCGCCAGCGTAAAATCCGTTTCATGCCCCACCCCGCTCACCACAGGCAACGCGCAATCCGCAATCGCCCGCGCCACCACCTCCTCGTTAAACGCCCACAAATCCTCCAAGCTGCCACCCCCACGGCACACAATCAACACATCCACTTCCGCGCGCGCCGCCGCCGTCCGAATCGCCTGCGCAATTTGCTGCTCGCTGCCCGCCCCCTGCACAGGCGTGGGATACACCACCAGCGCAATATGCGGCGCACGACGGCGCAGCGTAGAAACCACATCGCGCAGCGCAGCCGCCGCCAAACTCGTTACCACACCAATGCGCTGTGGATTTTCAGGCAGTCTTTGCTTACAGTCAGGCGCGAATAAACCTTCCGCATCCAACTTCTTTTTCAAGCGCTCATAACGCTCAAAAAGCTGCCCCACGCCCACTTGCCGCACCTCGTTTACATTGATTTGAAACTCGCCCCGCGCCGCATAAATCCCAATCCTGCCGCTCACTTCAACATGTTCGCCCTCGCGCAACGGTTGCGTCAACCGCGCCGCCGCAAACTTAAACAACGTGCAACGCACCTGCGCCAAATCATCTTTCAACGAAAAATAATAATGCCCACTTGCCGCCCGCGTTAAATTGGAAATCTCCCCCGCCACCCACACGCCCAAAAATTGCCGCTCCAACAACTCATCCGCAATGTCGTTTAACTCATGCACCGATAACGCGCTAGGCGCAAATAAATCATCCATCGTATTTCCCGTAAGCCAACATAAAGAAAGCTGCCTGAAATTCAGGCAGCCTGTTTAGCATCAAACTAAATTATTTCTTTTTAGCAGGTTTTGCTGCTTTGCCTTCGGCAACAGCGTCTTTCAAAGTTTTACCAGCAGTGAATTTAGGCACACGAGCCGCAGGGATTTTAATCGCTTCTTTGGTGCGTGGATTCAAGCCTTGGCGAGCAGCGCGTTCAGCCACTTTAAAAGTACCAAAGCCAACCAAAGCAATGCTGTCGCCCGCTTTCAACGCGTCTCTTACAACGGTAGTGAACGCATCAACGGCTTTGCCAGCGTCAGTTTTAGTCAAACCAGCGTGTTGGGCGATAGCTTCAATCAATTCAGATTTATTCATAGTGAAGTTTCCTTTATGTTATGGTTAGGATATTCATATAAATGCCCGAAATATCGGGCATTAACGCAGTTTTACAACAGACGAGTTTATATCAATTCCTAAATTGCCGTGTCAAGCACAAAAGCAAAAAATGTTAAGAAATCGTGTTGAAAGCAACACAAATCAGTGCTGTTGCGCTTTTCTGCTGGATTTTGCTTTGGGCTTAGCAGGCACATTTTCAGGCTGCGTTTGCGCAATATAAGGGGTAGGCTGGCGCTCCAAACCCCATTCAAAGACTTCATCAATCCATTTAACCGCATGAATTTCTAAACCATCTTTTACATTTTGCGGAATTTCTTCCAAATCCTTCACATTATCTTTCGGAATCAAAACATGCTTAATGCCGCCACGCAGCGCCGCCAGCAATTTTTCTTTCAAACCCCCAATCGGCAATACTTCGCCGCGCAACGTGATTTCGCCCGTCATCGCCACATCGGCGCGCACAGGAATGCCTGTGAGCGCAGACACCATAGCCAGCGTCATCGCAATGCCTGCGCTTGGGCCATCTTTGGGCGTTGCGCCTTCGGGAACGTGAACGTGCATATCGTTTTTTTCGTAAAAATCAGGCGCGATGCCCAAACTTTCGGCGCGAGAGCGCACCACCGACCACGCGGCGGTAATGGATTCCAACATCACATCGCCCAATTTGCCCGTGCGCACGATGTTGCCTTTGCCTTTGAGCGCAACGGCTTCAATGGTGAGCAATTCGCCGCCCACTTCTGTCCACGCCAAGCCTGTTACTTGCCCCACGCGATTTTCGCCAGCGGTTACGCCATAATCAAAACGGCGTACGCCTAAATAGTCGCTCAAATTATCGCTGGAAACTTTGATTACTTTGGCTTTTTGCGTTTTCAGGCTGCCTGAAAGCTCGTTTTTAATCACGGCTTTGCGGCAAATTTTGGCGATTTCTCTATCCAGCGAACGCACACCTGCTTCGCGTGTGTAATAGCGCACAATGTCGCGCACGGCGGTTTCATCAATCGCCAGTTCGCCTTCTTTCACGCCGTTGCGCTTCATTTGTTTGGGCACAAGATATTGCATGGCGATGTTGATTTTTTCGTCTTCGGTGTAGCCTGATAAACGAATAATCTCCATGCGATCCAGCAGCGCAGGTGGAATATCAAAGCTGTTGGATGTGGCGATAAACATCACATCGCTTAAATCAAAATCCACTTCAACAAAATGGTCGGCAAATTTGGCGTTTTGCTCGGGGTCTAGCACTTCCAACAACGCTGCCGCTGGGTCGCCGCGAAAATCGTTGCCCAATTTATCAATCTCGTCCAGCAAAAACAGTGGATTTTTCACGCCTGCTTTCACCATGCTTTGCATGATTTTGCCAGGCATGGAGCCGATATAGGTGCGGCGATGCCCACGAATCTCGCTTTCATCGCGCACGCCGCCTAACGCCATGCGAACGTATGTGCGCCCTGTGGCTTTGGCGATGGATTCGCCCAGCGATGTTTTGCCTACCCCTGGTGGGCCAACCAAGCACAAGATTGGACCTTTCAATTTATCGGTGCGCTTTTGCACAGCAAGGTATTCCAAAATGCGCTCTTTCACTTTTTCCAAGCCGTAGTGATCTTCGTTGAGCACCAAATCGGCTTTGGTTAAGTCTTTGCTAACGCGTGTTTTTTTCTTCCACGGCAGCTCAATCAGCGTTTCAATATAATTGCGCACCACAGTCGCTTCGGCAGACATTGCAGGCATCATTTTGAGTTTTTTCAACTCGCTCAGGGCTTTTTCTTCGCCTTCTTTGCTCATGCCTGCAGATTTGATTTGCTGTTCTAGCTTATCTAATTCGCCTTTTTCGTCTTCTTCACCCAGCTCTTTTTGGATAACTTTAATCTGCTCGTTGAGATAGTAATCGCGCTGATTTTTCTCCATTTGGCGTTTCACTTTGCCGCGAATGCGTTTTTCCAGCTGAGAAATTTCCAGCTCGCCTTCAATTTGCGCCAGCAAAAATTCCATGCGCTCGCCCACGTCTGCCAATTCAAGCAGTTTTTGGCGTTGCTCTAATTTCAGTTGCAAATGAGCGGCGATGGTATCGGCTAGGCGGCTGTTGTCTTCAATTTCTTGAATGCTGGCGAGCACTTCGGCGGGGATTTTTTTGTTGGTTTTGGTGTATTGGTCAAATTGCGCCAATAGGCTGCGGCGCAAGGGTTCTTGCTCGGCAGGCGTGTTGATGCTGTCTTCTAACGGAGTTACTTGCGCTTCAAATAATTCGTCCGTGTCTTGCAGGATGTTTACGCTGGCGCGTTGTTTGCCTTCCACCAATACTTTAACCGTGCCATCGGGCAATTTTAAGACTTGTAGGATTTCGGCGATGGTGCCTGTTTCGTGTAAATCGTTTACGCTGGGGTCTTCATCGTTGCCGTTTTTTTGCGTGAGCAGGAATACGGTTTGGTCGGCGGTCATTGCGGCGTTGAGTGCGGCAACGGATTTGGCGCGCCCCACAAATAGCGGCAGCACCATGTGTGGATAAACCACCATGTCGCGCAGGGGCAATGTGGGCAATGTGATGGGTTGAGATTTTTTTCTTGCCATGATGTTCTCTTGTCTTGGTGAATAAGTGGGCAGCAAATGGGGCGTGCTGCGGGATATTTCAAGCAAAGGGGATAAAAAGTTTTCAGGCTGCCTTTTGTCGCATGGATTAGGCAGCCTGAAAATATTAGCGTGGTCGTCCTGCTTTGCGCTTGCCGCCTTGCTGGCGTTGTTGCTTCATCATTTCTTGATTGGCGGCTTGCTTGCTGATGCGTGCGCTTAATTGCTTTTCGGCTTCTTGCACCGAGCAGCGCATGGCTTGGCTGGCAATGAACAGCGCATCTTTGCGGTCTTTGCCGCCTGAGAAATACATTCGGCGCAAATCTGCTGGATTGATTTTGCCTGCTTTTAGGTCAATGTTGAAGCGGGCGGCGTTTTCAATCAGCTTTTTTTGTTTCCAATAAACCGTGCCCGTTGCGATGCCAACAATTGCGGCAACGGCAGCTACGCCGATAATGGTGGCAACGATGGGATTGGCACCCGACAAATAGGCGATGAATCCGATAACGGTTGCCATAGCAATCCAAATCAATATGGCGCGTTTTTTATCCATGATGGTGTTCCTTGTGTGTAGCAAAAAAGGGGTAATGTGGTTTTCAGGCTGCCTATTCAAGGCATGAAATGGGCAGCCTGAAAATGAGTTTTGTGGGTGGTTTCAGGCTGCCTTAGCTTGCCAACTGCATCACCAGCTGGCGCAAAGTTGCCCATGCTTCGCCCGCTTCCGCGCCTTTGATTTGGCGGTCAATTTGCGCGCAGGTTTTTAGCGCATTCATCAAACGTGGCACGGTTAAGCGTTTAACCGCTTGGCTAGCGTATTGTTGTTTATCGCCCCACAGGCGCAATTCGTTGCGCACGGCTTGCACGGTTTTGCCTTGTTTGAGTGCCGCGCTCAATCGTATCAACGTGCGCACATCTTCGGCAATAGCCCACAGCAGCAAAACAGGTTCTTCATCATCCGCCGCCAGCCCGTCTAACAAATGCACGGTGCGGCGCACGTTGCCGCTCATCCACGCCGCCGCCAGCTGGAAAACATCAAAGCGCGCCACATTGGCAATGCTCTCTTGCGCGTCTTGAAGGCTAATCAAATGCCCTTGCGGGAACAGCAGCGCAAGTTTGTCTATTTCTTGCTTGGCGGCGAGCAAATTGCCTTCCACGCGCTCGGCAAACAGCGCAACGGCGGCGGCTTCGGCTTCCAAGCCATGTTGTTGCAGGCGGATGTTAATCCATGCGGGCAAAGCGTTGGGGCTAACGGCTTTGGCTTCCAGCATCACGCCGTATTTGCTTAATGCGGCAAACCATTTGGCTTGGGTTTGAGCGCGTTCCAGCTTGGGCAACACAATCAGCGTAACCGCGTCACGCGGCAGGTTTTCTGCCAATTGTTGCAAGGCTTCGCCGCCGTTTTTGCCCACTTTGCCGCTGGGAACATGAATTTCCAGCAGTTTCAAATCGGCAAACAAGCCTGCGCTGTTGGCATTGGCTAAGACTTCGTTCCAATCAAAGCTGGCGCTTTCTACGGTGTAGCTTTCACGATTCAAATAGCCGCGTTGTTTGGCAACTGCGCGAATGCTGTCCAACGCTTCAATCCGCAATAAATCTTCTTCGCCGTGAATAACATAAAGCGACTGCAAAGTGCTTTTCAGGCTGCCTGAAAGCTGGTTGATGTCAAGCTGGGGCATTATGGCGTAGGTTCGCTGGTGGTTTGCGCTGTATTTTGTGGCGCGGCGGATGAATTTAAAAAGCCCAGCTGGCGCACGATTTGTTCAGCAGCATCGTTGTGCATATCGCGCCAAATGGTACTGGTTTCTTCGTCTTTGCCTAGCGATAAGCCGTCTGAATATGGCATGGTGCGGCGCACGTTCGCCACCAATTGCCCGCCCCAGGGTCTGCCGTTGCGATAGGCTTGGGCGGTTACGCGCAGGGTAAACAAATATTCGTTGAGCTTGGCGGCGCGGGTGATGGTGTAAATGTCGCGCTTGCCGTCAAAGCCGGTTACGCGCAATTCGGCTTGCGCGGCGGCTTGGGCAACGGGTGTGCCCGATGCGTGGCGAATGGCGTTTTCCAATGGTTTTTGCAACTGCCCGCCCGAGATGTACCATTTTTGTTCAGGCAGATGGTCGTAAGCGTATGTGCCTTTAAGATGGAAACCGCAGGCAGAAAGCGCGCTCACGGCGATAAGTGGAACAAGTTTTTTCATGGCGTGTCGGGAATTTTTGCAGCAAATAAAGTGGCGCATTATAGCGTTAAAAACTTTTATTTTCCATTAAAAAGCCTTTACAAACGCGGGGGGCGGTTTGCAAAGGCTTAATGTTTGCTGCGGGTTGAGGCAGCCTGAAACTACATGCGGCTTAACTCGCGTTGCAAGGCTTGGATGTTTTGCTGGCGGTCTAGCACGGCACTTTCTAGCTGGCGAATGCGGGCATCGCGGTTGGTGTCGTTTGCGCCTTTCACAATGCGCCCATCAGCTA
>CAUSAG010000005.1:0-101730 GCA_963529665.1 uncultured Kingella sp. | reverse complement strand
GCGGTCAGGGTGGCTGGCTGGCGGGCTGGCTGGCGGGCGGGCTGGCTGGCTTGCTTGCGGGCTGGGTGGAGGGCGTGCGGGCGGGCGGGCTGGCGGGCTGTCTTGCTGGCTTGCTGGCTGGCTGATTATACTTGTTTACACTTAACATAATAAAGGGTGTATGTAAAAAATGATGGATATTGCAATTCTGCGAGATTTTTATACATCATGCAAGATAACTGTTGGATTTTATGCTAACCATTTCCCGCAACACGCCTTAAACTTCACTCCACTGCCACAAATACACGGCGATTTCATGCTCGGCAGCGGCACGGTGGGGTCAATGAAATACCATGCGCCGTTTATCTGCACGAAGGCGGATAGCTCGTGATGCTCGTGCGCGCTGCCGTGTTCGGCGAAGCGTGCGGTGAAAGCGACTTGGGCGTGGCGTTTGCCGATGCGTGGGATGTGTTGGTGCACGGTTAGCCCCAGCCATTGCGCTTCGCGCGACCATTGGGCAATGGCGGCAACATTGAGCAGCGGTTGTTGCGCGGGCACGGTGGTGCGGACAAGGTAATCAATCTGTTGCAAGGCGTAGGCGGCGTAGCGCGAGCGCATCAGCTGTTCGGCGTTTTCAGGCTGCCTTTGCCCTGTGTGGAAGGGTTGGCAGCAGTTGGCATAGGGTTGGGATGATTGGCAGGGACAAAGCATCGGCATGGGTCTCTCGCAAAAGGATTTTGCACGTTCAGGCAGCCTGAAAATGCAAAATCCTTATTTTACGCGATTATCGCCATGCGCTGAGTTTGCCTGCGTGGCGCGATTGTTTCGCCATACCCACAATGTTTTTCAGGCTGCCCCAGCTAGGCAAACGCTATACGCGCACGCGGTTGGCTTCTGCCAGCAGTGCCAACAGTTTTTCGGTATCTTCCCAGCCGATGCAGGCATCGGTGATGCTTTGCCCATACACCACGGGGTCGTTTTGCCGCCCTTCCACCAAGTGGCTTTCCACCATCACGCCCATGATGTTTTGTTCGCCGTTTCGGATTTGCGTGGCGATGTCTTGGGCGACTTCCATTTGGCGTTTGAAGTCTTTGCGGCTGTTGGCGTGGCTGCAATCCACCATTAGCTTGGGCGTTAAGCCTGCTTGGGCAAGCTGCTCTGCTGCGCTTTTAACGTGTTCGCTGCTGTAATTGGGCCCGCCGTTGCCGCCGCGCAGGATAACGTGGCAATCGGCGTTGCCTGTGGTGTGTACGATGGCGGAATGCCCTGTTTTGGTTACGGATAGGAAGTGGTGCGGGTGCGCGGCTGCGCCAAGGGCATCAATAGCGATTTTCAGGCTGCCATCGGTGCCGTTTTTGAAGCCTACGGGGCAGGATAAGCCGCTGGCGAGCTCGCGGTGTATTTGGCTTTCGGTGGTGCGCGCGCCGATTGCGCCCCATGCGATGAGGTCGGCGTAGTATTGCGGGGTAATCATGTCTAGGAACTCGGTGGAGGCGGGCATGCCCATGTTGCCCAGTTCTAACAGCAATTTACGCGCTTGGCGCAAGCCGAAGTTGATGTCGTGCGTGCCGTTTAGGTGCGGGTCGTTAATCAGCCCTTTCCAGCCTACGGTGGTGCGCGGTTTTTCAAAATAGGCGCGCATCACAATCAGCAATTCTTGGGCGTATTTTTGCCGCAGGGGCAGCAGGCGTTGCGCGTATTCCAGCGCGGCTTTGGGGTCGTGGATGGAGCAAGGCCCGATAATCACGAGCAGGCGGTTGTCTTTGCCGTGCAGGATGTTGGCGATTTGCTGGCGTGTTTGGGCAACCAGAGCGGATGCTTGTTCGCTGATGGGCAACTCGTATAGATGGGCGATGGGGGGGAGCAGCTCGTCGATTTGTTTGACGCGCAAGTCGTCGGTGGGATGCAGTGGCATGATGTTCTTCTTGGGTTTGGATTTGTAAAGCGCGTAGCATAGACTTGTTTACATTTTTTGACAACAAATTGGTATAGAACGATTAGAACTTAATTTTATTCTTTTTCGTTTTTGCGGATTGAATTGGTTAAATTTGCGTTGATTTTGTTATTTTTGGCATTTTATTGCTTAGAAAGGGTTTCAGGCTGCCTAAATGGGTGGGGCAGCCTGAAAATGGGACGCAGTGGGTTTGCTGGGAACGGTGGATGGATTGTCCGTATATGCGGTTTTCAGGCTGCCTTTGTTCAACTGTATAGGCAGCCTGAAAACGGGGTAAACGGCGCAAGCGCGTTAGCCAAACCGCACGACGCGGCTTTCGTCCACGGCGACGCGGCAATCGTCTGCGCTCACGGGGTGATCGTGGAAAAAGGTGATGGCGCCCCATTGCGGGTGCGTGGCTTCTATGCGGTAGCCAATCGGCAGCCTGAAACTGTGTTGCAGCGTGCAGGCTGTGCCGCCATGGGGCGCGAGTTGGATGGCTTCGGGTGGAATGTAATGCGTGTTGGACACATTCAGGCAGCCGAGTAGCCGAGCGGCTTGGGCGTTGGCGGGGCGGCGCAGGATGGCTTCGGGGCTGTCGTGTTGCAGCAGTTCGCCGCCTGCGAGCAGGGCGATGTTGTCTGCCATAAAGCAGGCTTCGGCGGGGTCGTGCGTTACCAGCACGGCGGGGATTTGGCGGCGGCGCACCAGCTCGCGCGTTTGGCTTTGCAGCTGGCTGCGCAGCGTGGTGTCTAGACTGGAAAAGGGTTCGTCCAGCAGCAGCACTTTGGGCGTGCCTGCCAAGGCGCGGGCTAGGGCGACGCGCTGTTTTTCGCCACCTGATAACGCGCTGATGTGGCGTTCTGCCATGTTGCCCATGCCGACTTCGTTGAGTAGCTCTTGCGCTTGTTCGCGGGCGGCGGCTTTGTTTACCCCGCGCATTCGCAGCCCAAAGGCGGCGTTTTGCCATACGTTGAGATGCGGCAGCAGGGCGAAATCTTGGAACATCATGGCGACGTGGCGATGCTCGGGCGCGATGGCGTTTTGCGCTTCGCCGTTGATATACACTTCGCCGCTGTCGGGTTTTACCAGCCCTGCGATGATATTGAGCAGCGTAGATTTGCCGCTGCCGCTTGCGCCGAGGATGGCGGTGATGCTGCCTGCGCTAACGCTGAAATTGATGTTGCGGGCAACGGTTTTTTGTTGGAAGGATTTGTTGATTTGGCTGAGTGTGAGCATATTCAGGCTGCTTTGAGTGATGTGGGCAAATATGGTTTTCAGGCTGCCTTTGCGCTTTGGCGTTGGGTTGGGGCAGCCTGAAAATCGGTTGATATGTTAATGCTTAAAACAAGGTTTGCCGCGTGCGATTGAGCCAAAAACCATGCTTGCTGCGGTTTTGGCAGCGCATGCCGTCGGTTTGGCTGGTGCATTGCCAGCCCTTGCCGCGAATAGTTTTGCCATACGCCAACACAGGCGAATTGCCGATGCGGTTGGTGTCGCCGCGGCAATCAATTTTGGCACGCCCCGTTTGCCCTAGCGAAAAACTGTCGCCCCAATCAAGCGGGCATTCGTTTTCGCTCGGGCGTTTTTGCGGCGGCTGGATGTTGCTGCGGTGTCCGCTTAGCTCGCAGGTAACGCCCCATTCGCCATCGTTGCCGTATTCAAGGCGCGAATCGCCCATGCAAAAAATATTGCCGCTGGGGCTGGTGAAATACAGGCTTTTGCCTGCCGATGCGAAGGTGGGCAAGGCGAGCAGCGCGGCGAGTACAAACAGTTTTGGGGTCATATTCATCCCTTTTTGCAGAAATGGCGGTTTGCTTATCTGTTTTCAGGCTGCCTATTGGTCTTTATTAAGGCAGCCTGAAAACAAACTACGGGCAAGGATTGCTGATTTCGGCGTGCACCGCGTCAATCGCTTCCAACACGTCGGGCGACAGGGTTACGGCTGCGCTGGCGATGTTTTCGGCAAGCTGTTCCAGCGTGGTCGCGCCGATGATGTTGCTGGCAACAAACGGACGGTCGTTCACAAACGCCAGCGACAGCGTGGTTAGGCTCAACCCCGCTTCATCGGCGATGTGGGCGTAGCGTTCCACCGCCGCGAAGCCTTGCGGTTTGCTGTACCGCTTAAAGCGTTCAAACAACGCCAAGCGGCTGCCTGCGGGCATCGCGCCGTGGCGGTATTTGCCTGTTAGCACGCCAAACGCCAGCGGCGAATACGCCAGCAAGGGCATATTTTCGCGCAACGAGATTTCGCTTAAACCCACTTCGTAGCTGCGGTTGAGCAAGTTATAAGGATTTTGAATGGTGGCAACGCGGGCGTTTTCAGGCTGCCTTTCGCGTTCGGCAAGATAGCGCATCGCGCCCCACGGCGTTTCGTTGGACAAGCCATAAGCGCGGATTTTGCCCTGCCGAACCAGCTCGCTTAACGCATCCACCACTTCTTCAAACGGCGTAAACGCTTCGCTTTCGGGCAGTTTATCAATGCCCAGTTTGCCAAAATAATTGGCTTGGCGTTCGGGCCAATGCAGTTGGTACAAATCCAAATAATCGGTGTTGAGCCGCTTTAAGCTCGCTTCGCAGGCTTCAAAGATTTGCGCGCGCGAGAAATCGTTGCCGTTGCGGATATAGGGTTCCAGCCCGTTGGCGTTGTTGCCCGTTGGGCCGGCGATTTTGCTGGCGAGCACAAAATCATCGCGCTTGCCCCGCGCCGCTATCCACGCGCCGATGATTTGCTCGGTGCGGGTGTAGGTTTCTTTGCACGGCGGCACGGGATACATTTCGGCGGTGTCAATAAAATTCACGCCGTGGGCAAGGGCGTAGTCCAACTGGGCATGGGCTTCATCGGCGGTGTTTTGCTCGCCCCAAGTCATCGTGCCAAGGCAGATTTTGCTTACTTGGATGCCGCTTGCGCCTAATGGGTTGTGTTGCATGGGAGTGTCCTTTCTTGTATGGAGTGGGGAGAATAGGGTTTCAGGCTGTCTTGGGATGGTAACGATTAGGCAGCCTGAAACGTCTGTTGCTTCGTTTTCAGGCTGCCTTTGGGGGATAACAAGGCAGCCTGAAAATAGGTTTTACATCATCGCTTGCACGGCAGCATAAACGCTTAGCACGGCAATCAAGCTATCCATGCGGTCAAACACGCCGCCATGCCCAGGCAATAAATTGCTGCTGTCTTTGATGCCTGCCGCGCGTTTGAGCCAGCTTTCCAGCAAATCGCCGCCAATACTCACCAGCGTGAGCAGGATGGCAACCAGCATGGTGGCAAACCAAGACGCTTCAAAGCCCAGCCAGCCTGCGCTGCGGGCAAACGTCATATAAATGCACACGGCAATCACGCCGCCTGCCGCGCCTTCCCAGCTTTTTTTCGGGCTTAACACGGGGGCGAGCTTATGCTTGCCAATGGCGCGCCCGACAAAATACGCCGCCGAATCCGCCAGCCACACCAGCACCATAATCGCCAGCAATTGTCCCGCGCTTTGTGGGCTGGGGCGCAATTGCAGCAGGGCAAACCAAAACGGCAGCATCAGCAGCCAGCCGATTGCCATACCACGCGCGTTGGCTTGGACTTTCCATTTTTTATTGAGCCAAGCGGGCATCACCAGCAGCCAAAACGCAAAAACCAGCGCCCACACAAACGGCGGCAATTGCCAGCCGCCTGCATAAGCAGTAAGCATAAAAAAGGCAGTGCCAACCAGATACGGCGTTTGCTGCGCGTTGTTCAAGCCTGCTAGGCGGCTGTATTCCCACAGCGCGAGCAAGGCAATCAGCGCGGTGAAACTTGCCCACAGACCATCGCCCGCGCAAAACAGCATGGCGAGCATCAGCGGCAGGAGAACGAGAGCGGTGAGAATGCGTTGTTTGAGCATAATGTTCTTTCTTATTGGTGAATGGTTTGCGGCAGCCTGAAAACGAGCGAAGCAAGTTTCTGCGAAGCTAAAACGGCTGGGATAAGGTGGCGATTATTTTACCTGTTTCAGGTTAGCATCGCAGCAAGCAAAGGCAGCCTGAAACGGACTAAATGCTTTTCAGGCTGCCTAATGATGCGGTTTTCAACTTTAAAACGCGGGCGCAACAATGGCGAGCGGTAAATCGGACATTTGCGCCCAAACTTTGCTAATGGGATTTGGCGGGCATAAAGATTCCCATCTACAAACTTGATAAACGTTTTTGGCAGACGAATGCCCAAGGCAGCGCAATCAACACAAAGGCAGCCTGAAAACCGTGTTTTGGCTTTTCAGGCTGCCTTTGCCGCGCTATTCGGGGCGCTGTTGCTCGCTGGGCAATTGCTCGGAAGTGCGCCCGAAGCGGCGTTCGCGTTGCGTGAATGAAGCGAATGCTTGGCGCATCTCGGCTTCGTTAAAATCGGGCCACAGCACGGGGGTGAAATAAAATTCGGCATACGCCATTTGCCAGAGCATAAAGTTGCTGATGCGCTTTTCGCCGCCTGTGCGGATGAATAAATCGGGCTCGGGGGCTTCGGCGAGCATCAGGCGGCCGGCGAGGTCAGCTTCGCTGATGTGGCTTTTGCCCTCGGCGATGAGTGCGTTGGCGGCTTGTAGGATGTCCCAGCGCCCGCCGTAATCGGCTGCGATGGTGAGCGTTAAGCCTGTATTGTGCGCGGTGAGCGCTTCGGCATCCACAATGCTTTGCTGGATTTCGGCGGAGAAGCGGCTGCGGTCGCCGATGACTTTCAGCCGCACGCCTTTTTCGTTCATTTGGATAACCTTTTTTTGCAGCGCCACCAAAAACAGCCCCATCAAAAACGACACTTCGTCGGCAGGGCGGCGCCAGTTTTCGGTGGAAAAGGCAAACACGGTGAGATAGCGCACGCCAGCATCGTTGCAGATGTGGCAGATGTTTTCCAGCACATCCAGCCCTTTTTTATGCCCCATCACGCGCGGCAGAAAGCGTTTTTTCGCCCAGCGCCCATTGCCATCCATAATAATGGCGACATGGCGCGGGATTTGAGTATGCTCGGGGATGGTTTGGGTGCTGCTGATATGGCTCATGGGCTTGCTCTTGTGGTTGAGATTTGAGAATGGGGGATTATAGGGGATGGTTGTAAAGATTGTATGAAGATTGTGTGAATGATTTGTGCTGTTGCTTGGCGCTTAAAAGGCAGCCTGAAAACGGGGGAAACGTGTTTTCAGGCTGCCTTTTAGCGTGGGATTGCTTTACCAGCGAGTGGGATGCTTACGGGCGGCGTTGCGCCATGCGCTCGGCGAAGCGTTGCTGCTGCTGTTTTTGCAGGGCGATGTATTGTTGCTGCTGCGCGGGGTTGAGCACTTGGAAGGCTTCGTGGCGCACACGGAGCATTTGCAATTCGCGCTCGGCGTGTTGGCGTTCTAGCTCGGCGCGTTCTTGCTGGCGCTCAGCAATCAGCTTGCGCGCGGCTTGTTCGTCAAATGTTTTGCCGCTCATCAGCTGCTGCTCTTGACTTTGGCGCTGCATCATTTTTTGCTGGAATTGAGCGCGGCGGTCGGCATGGTTTTCAGGCTGCTGTGCGCGGTATTGCGCCATGATGTTGCGGATTTTGGCTTTTTGCTCTTCGCTTAAATCCAATTGTTCAAAGCCGCGTGGCAAGCCGCCGCGTTGCGCCCATTTGTCGCCTTTGGCTTTGTGTGGGCGATTGCCTTGGTTTTTATCGCCATACGCGGGCGGCGGCATATCGTCTTTGGGTTGTTTTTTTGCGGCTTCGCCAGCGGCAACGGCGACGCCAGCACTCAATAGCAAAGCGGCGGTGGATGCAAGTAGTGTGGAGCGTTTCATGGTTTTTTCCTTGTGGATAAGGGATTGAATTTAGATTGAAAATGCTAAGTGCGGATGATACCTGCGCGCGGTGTTAAGTTGGGTGGACGATGCGTTAAATTGGTTTAGGCAGCCTGAAAACGAGTGAGGCGAGTTTCTGCGAAGCTAAAACGAACGAAGCGAGTTTCTGCGAAGCTAAAACGAGCAAAGCAAGTTTCTGCGAAGCCGAAAGCATCTATGCTCCCGCGTTTCAGGCTGCCTAAGTTTTTTTATGGCTTACCGCATTTCTTTGTCGCGCTTAGCGATACAAAATCGCGCAATTTCGCCCAAAAGCATTTTATTTTGCCAATTTCGCATTCATCGTTAGCGTTATCGTTTTGCTTGCCGTGCTTTCAGGCTGCCTTGGGCGAAATATGCCTAGCAAGCGGCTATAATCCTGCTGCTTTACTTGTTTTAACGTAATTTGTGAAAGGATACGCGATGAATGTTTTGGTGATTAACGGCGTGAACCTAAATCTGCTGGGCACGCGCGAGCCGCATATTTACGGCGCGGAAACGCTGGCGGATGTGTCGGCTGATTTGGACAAAACCGCCGCCGAGCTGGGCGTGAACGTGCGCCATTTTCAAAGCAACCACGAGGGCGCGATTGTGGACACCATCCAAGCGGCGCGCGGCAACACCGACTGGATTATCATCAACGCGGGCGCGTTTACCCACACCAGCGTGGCGATTCGTGATGCGCTCGCAGGCGTGGGCATTCCGTTTGTGGAAGTGCATATTTCTAATGTGCACGCGCGCGAGGCGTTCCGCCATCATTCGTATTTGTCGGATAAGGCGGTGGGCGTGATTGTGGGGCTGGGGACGTTTGGCTATCAGGCGGCGTTGCAGTTTGTGGCACGTAAGGGGAAGGCAGCCTGAAAATGAACTTGCGCCACAGCCATAAGGCAGCCTGAAAACCGTTTTCAGGCTGCCTCTGATAAATCCCCCATCCCCAAAGGACATCCCCATGATAAACGGCTTAACCCAAATCATCGCCCACATCGGCTACCCCACGCACACCTTCAAATCGCCGATGATTTACAACCCCTATTTCCAATCGCGCGGCATCAACGCCGTGGTGGTGCCGTTTGCCTGCCAAGCGGATAACTACGCCGATTTTCTGCGCGTCGTGTTCCGCAACGAAAACACGCTGGGCGCATTGATTACCATGCCGCATAAAGTAACCACAGTTGGCTTGCTGGACGAGCTTTCGCCCACCGCGCAGATTGCGGGCGCGTGCAATGCCGTGCGTCGTGGCGCGGATGGCAGGCTGCAAGGCGATATATTTGACGGCGAAGGCTTTGTGCGCGGCATGGTGCGCAAGGGCTTTGCTCCGCAGGGCAAATCGGCTTTGATTGCGGGCGCGGGCGGAGTGGGCAGCGCGATAGCCGCGAGTTTGGCGGCGGCGGGCGTGGCGCGGTTGGCGTTGTTTGATCCCAATGCTGCGCAGGCAGAAGCGCTGGCAGCGCGGTTGCGCCAGCATTATCCTGATTTAGCGCTGGAAACGGGCAACAACAATCCGCAAGGATTTGATTTGGTGGCAAATGCTTCGCCGCTGGGGATGTATGACGGCGATGCATTGCCGTTGGATGTGGCGCAAATTCGCCCCGATGCGTTTGTCGGCGAAGTGGTGTTGAGCCGCCCGATAACGCCGTTTTTGGCGGCGGCGCAGGCGCGTGGCTGCACCATTCAGGTGGCGACGGATATGCTGTTTGAGCAGATTCCTGCTTATTTAGAATATTTTGGTTTGGAGACGACAACGCCTGATGTATTGCGCCAAACCGCGCAGTTATAAGGAATAAAAATGGAACACACAACGCAAGACTACATCGCCGCATGGCGTGATTGCATTCAGGGCGATGATAAATCGTGGGTGTTGTTTGAACAGGGAACGTGCGTGATTCTGATGCAGCCTGAAACGGATTTGGCGGCGCAGGCAACGGCTTTGCTGCGCGAATTTGGCGCGGTGCGCGTGGGCACACCTTCGGCGGATTTTAATGTGGTTACGCTGTTGGACGATAAGGGCTGGGTGGTTACTTGCCATCATCCTAATATTTTGAATTTCGTGTTCCCCGATGAAGGCGACGACGACAACGATTTGCCGATTGGTTTGCTGGGGCGCGCTCGCCGCGCGGCGGATGCGGATGATTTGCGCGTGGTGCATATTGAAGACAAGCGAGCGAAGTGAGCATGGCGCGGGGTGGGTTTGATTTTTCAGGCTGCATCAGCGGCAGGTGCGCGCCTTTTAATTTCGCCGCCAAAGGCAGCCTGAAAACGAACGCAGTGCGTTTCAGCGAAGCCAAAATTTGTTCGCCATCTTGTTTTAACCGCATCAAACTCCGTTTTCAGGCTGCATCAATACGCCCTACCCTGCCAAAGGCAGTCTGAAAACTGAAACACCATCAGCAAAACATTGCCAACAAATTGCCCCCCAAACGGCAGCCTGAAAACGAACGCAGTAAGTTTCGGCGAAGCCCACCCCCATTTTCAGGCTGCCAAATAACCCGCAGTCCTAATCCATAGACCAAAACAATCCCAAGTGCCGCGCCAAAATTTGATACATTCCGCTTAACACGAATTAACAAGGTTTTCCCATGCCGCAGTCTCAAAATCAAACCCCATCGCAAGAAATCAACATTCGCCAATTACTGGATCGCAATCCCATCAGCGCCTATCAAAAACTCATCATTGCTTTGTGTTTTTTTATTGTGGTTGCCGATGGCTTTGACGTTGCCATCATGGGCTTTGTTGCCCCCTATATCAAAGCCGATTGGCAGCTCTCCAACAACGCCCTTGCCCCCGTGCTCAGCGCGGCGTTGGCAGGTTTGGCGGTGGGCGCGATGATTACTGGTCCGTTGGCGGATAAATTTGGGCGGCGCAAAGTGTTGCTGGGCAACGTGCTGTGCTTCGGGCTTGCCACACTGCTGGTTGCCCACGCTGGCGACATCTGGCAACTGGTGGTATTTCGCTTTATCGCAGGCTGCGCCATGGGGGGTATCATGCCCAACGCCGCCACGCTGGTAACCGAGTTTTCCCCCGCTCGCAAACGCGCGTTTTTGATTACCGTTGTGTTCGCAGGGTTCACCGTGGGCGCGGCAGGCGGCGGTTTTTTGGCGGCATGGCTGATTCCGCATTACGGCTGGCACAGCGTGTTTTACGTTGGCGGTATTACACCGTTGATTTTAAGCGTGATTATGTTTTTCAGGCTGCCTGAAAGCATCGGCTTTCTGATTCACAAACGCGGCGACCAAGCGCAAATCCGCGCCCTAGTAGAACGCTGCGTGCCCAACAGCACCACCGAACACAGCGTTTTCGTGCTACCCAACCACAAACAGCTCAGCCAAGCCGAAGCCGCGCAAAGCAGCGAAACGCCCGTGCAAACTGTGCTCAACGCGCATTACCGCGCAGGCAGCTTTTTGCTGTGGTTCGCCTATTTTTCGCACCTATTCTTGGTGTATTTGCTCGGCAGCTGGATGCCCACCATGATTAAAGAAAGCGGCATGAGCGCCGAACAAGCCAGCATCATTTCCGCCATGTTCCAACTGGGCGGGCCACTTGGCTCAATCGCCGTGGGCTGGCTGATGGATAGATTTGATGCCGACAAAACCATGTCTATTTGGTACACATCGGGCGCATTGGTGTTGCTCGGATTAAGCGGCGTGATGGGCAGCTACGCGCTAATGTGCCTGCTCGCCTTTTTGCTCGGCGTATCGCTCAACGGCGGCGGCACAGGCATGAACGCGCTATCCAGTATGTTCTTCCCGCTCAAAGCCCGCGCCACGGGCAACGGCTGGATGCACGGCATCGGGCGTATCGGCGCATTTGTGTCGGCATTTGTGGGCGCATGGTTTTTGAACTGGGGCTGGGATTTCAAAACCGTTGCCACCGTGTTGATGCTACCTGCGCTGCTGGTGGGCATCGCCTTGTGGGCAAAAGGCGTGATTTATCGTCAACAAAAATAAGCTCGCGTAAACAAAGGCTGCCTGAAACGCGAAAACTGGCTTTTCAGGCTGCCTTTCGCGTACAATTTCAACTTTTTCGCACCGCCAAAGGCAGCCTGAAAATGTATCTCTGGCTCAAATTTTTCCACATCTTTTTCATCATCTCATGGTTCGCAGGACTGTTTTACCTGCCCCGCATCTACGTCAATCTCGCCATGACCGCGCCGCAATCCGCCGAATACGACCGTCTCATCATCATGGCGCAAAAGCTCTACAAATTCATGACCCCATGGGGCATCGGCGCAATTAGCTGCGGGCTACTGATGCCCATCACCCAAATCGGCTTTTCAGGCTGGGTGAACGGCAAAATCGCCATCGGACTGCTGCTCGCAGGCTATCATCTCTGGTGCGGCGCGCTGCTGCGCCAATTTATCGCCCAGCAAAACACCCATTCGCACAAATGGTATCGCGTTTTTAACGAACTGCCCGTGTTCGCCCTGCTCGCCGCGCTGTATCTCGTATTATTCAAACCCTTTTAACCGCCAGCCCCATTTTAGCTTCGCTGAAACTCGCTTTGCTCGTTTTCAGGCTGCCCATCCAACCAAAGGCATCCCCATGACCCCAAACCTAGAAATAGAACGCCGCTTCCTGCTCGCCAACGACACATGGCGCCAACACGCCCCCGCCCCGCAACGCCTACACCAAGGCTATCTCACCGTTGCCAAAGAATGCAGCATCCGCGTGCGCATCATCGGCGAGCAGGCATGGCTCACCATCAAAGGCTACATCAGCGACACCACCCGCAGCGAATACGAATACCCCATCCCGCTCGCCGAAGCCCAACAAATGCTCGCCACGCTCTGCCCATTCAAAGTAGAAAAAAACCGCTACGTTATTGAATATGAAGGATATCGTTTTGAAATTGACGAATTTCTCGGCGACAACGCCCCGCTCATTCTCGCCGAGCTAGAACTACCCAGCGAAACCAACGCCTACCCCCGCCCCAGCTGGCTCGGCAAAGAAATCACCAGCGACGGACGCTACACCAACGCCTACCTCAGCACCCACCCCTACCCCACTTGGCAAAACACCGATTAAGCAAAACCGCGCCCATAAATCCTTTGCAATACAACAACAAACCCAGTATAATCGCCCGTTTTTCAGGCAAATCTTATTTGCTACACGCAATAATTGAACGGGCAATCCACACACAAAATGTAGATAACCCACTGTAAAGATTGCCCAAATTAGCGGTTTACCCCATAAACCAATTCAACCATTTTTTAAATCACAGTTTGGAGACCCATCATGGCAAAAGTTTGCAAAGTAACGGGCAAACGTCCAATGTCTGGCAACAACGTATCACACGCCAACAACAAAACCAAACGTCGTTTTTTGCCTAACTTGCAATCACGTCGTTTTTGGGTAGAGAGCGAAAACCGTTGGATTCGCATCCGAGTAACAAACGCAGCATTGCGCACCATCGACAAAAACGGCATCGACGCTGTTTTGGCTGATTTACGCGCCCGCGGCGAAGCCATCTAATTAAAGGAATGAATCATGCGCGATAAAATCAAACTAGAATCTTCTGCTGGTACAGGTCATTTCTACACCACTACCAAAAACAAACGTACTATGCCTGGCAAATTGGAAATCAAAAAATTTGACCCCGTTGCCCGCAAACACGTTATCTACAAAGAAACCAAATTGAAATAAGGGTTTCGCAAAAATCTCTACAATTCGCGTTGTAGAGATTTTTTTATTTTAATCATCCATTTAAGGCAGCCTGAAACAAGCGCAACACGTTTTGGAGAGCAAAATCATGTCCCGCAATATTATCCACAACCCCGCCACCCACCGTTTTGAATACAGCGAAAACGGCGAAACGTCTTACGTTGCCTATCGTCCGCTGGATAACGGCATTTGGCTATTTGAACACACCGAAGCGCCATCCACGCCACAAGGGTGCGCCATTGCGGCGGATTTGGTGCACGCCGCTTTAAGCGAAGCGCAACGGCAGGGCGTGAAAGTGCGCACCGAATGCTCGTTTACCATTCACTATTTGGCGCGGCATCCCGAGTTTGCCGATTTGGAAGAGATTACCTTGTAAACAGCACTAAGGCAGCCTGAAAACATTTTTAGATGCTGTTTTAGCTCCGCTGAAACTCGCTTCGCTCGTTTTCAGGCTGCCTTTGCATAAAACCGCCCTATTCCCGATTGCGCCCCTGCCAAAAATACCGCCACACAAACGCGGGAAACGCCGCCACCAAATACAAGCACACCACGGTGGCGTAAAACTCCCAATCCTGCCGATGTACGCTGCCTGAGCGGCTTTCCAACACATACGCAATGGCGGCGATGATGATAAACCCCAGCGCAAGCTCGGCGAGGTGATGCAGAATGGTTTTGCGTTTGAGCGGGATGATGCCCAAGCCGCGCTGGGTGAGAAAGGGGAAATTGGCGATGATGAGCGTGAGCAGCAGCAGGGTGTACATGGGAGCGGTCATGGGGGGCTTCCTTATAAACTATCTATTTTGTTACATAGCGTAATAATCTGATTGATATTTAAGCCGCGATATATCAGTTGGATGAATACCCATATAGCTTAGTAAATCTAAAACCGCAGAATATGTATCACGCGCAAATTGCGTGCTGATATATGAAGTGTTTTGATTTTGAGTGTAACGTAAACAAATGGTTTCATGATGAGCGATGCGATTTCTGCAATCGTTAATTTGCCTGATGAGTGATGCTATATATTTGCGGTTGTATTGTTGCTGTGCTGTGGTAGGCGGACGATTAGGAAATATACCCAAAAGTATTTTGTTGGTTGCATTAAATTGCGCGGGCTCCAGCATATATCGCCAAAAACCAAAGTTGAGTTCAGCAACCAGTTTATCGTGTGAATAATGGTTTTTATGAACCAATTTATCGTATGCCTTTTTAATTTCGCCCTTTGCATAAGCGCATTTAGGCGTAGAAAAAATGCCCGTAGGTTGAATCGCGTCGCGCAACCAATTATCAGGATTTTGCTGAGCAACAATGCTGCTGTAGTTCCGTTTAATACACATATCAATTTGATTTCGCAAAATAATTTCAAACATAGAAATCATAGAAAATAAATTTTGCGATAGCTTAATATTGCTGCGGTAAAGTAACAAAATATTGGATCGTTTACTGGCTGCTTGCTCATAACGATTGAGTCTGGCGGCGGAAATAAGATGCTTGAATTGATGAATGTTCATTGGGTTGTTCTATTTAGTTGTATTACACAATTATTACGATTATAATCTCGCTCGTTATCCCCATCAGTCCCTGAGTTCGCTCAAACTGGTGGGTTTTGCTTTTTGTGCCATCCGTTTTATTACTTTTCAGGCTGCCGCTCACCCGCATCCAGCAAAACAAACACCAGCAAGCTCGCACCCATCAGCACGGCGGTTAGCACAAGGGCTTTGTCGTGGTTTGCTGCGCCGACTTTGCCCAAATAGCGGTAAATCAGCGTGGTCAATGTTGTCCATTCGGGGCGCGACAGGAACAGCGTGGCGGCAAATTCGCCGATGCAAGTGGCGGCGGCAAGCGTGAGCCCACGGCGCAGCGCGGGCAACAGCAAGGGCAGCGTAACCGCATAGGCAGCCTGAAAACAGCTGGCACCTGCCACGCGCGCGGCGGCGGTGTAATTGCTGGGCAAGGCATCCCATGTGGATAAAATATCTTTGGTAACAAAGGGATAGGCAAGCAAGGCATACAGCGCAATCAGCATCACCAAGCTGCCTGCCCAGCTGGGATACAGCAGCAACACGCCAAACGACAAACACACGGGCGACACCATAAACGGCAAAAAAGTGAGCGCCCGAATCGCCGCCCAGCGCCGTGCCGCGCCCGCGTGCAATGCACCCAACAGCGCCGCGCCCAACACCGCGCCGCCCGAAAAACGCGCCGTGTTCCACAACGCCGACAGCGTATCCTGTTCCCACAACACGCGCCACGCCGCGCCTGCTTGGGCAGCCTGAAACGCAATCGCCAGCAGCGGCAAGGCGCAACACACGGCAAGCGTAAACAAGGCAAACAGCAGCAAGGCGCGTTCCGCCCATGTTTGCGCTTTTTCAGGCTGCCGAAAACGCACTTCGGCGGCATCGGTGCGGCGGCTAATCCATGCGTATAACAGCCCCGCCAGCGCGGTTACGCCCAACACCAGCCACACCAACACCGCCGCGTGCGCCATGTCTAGCTCATACGCAATCAGTTGATACACTTCCACTTCCACCGTGGCAAACCGCTGCCCGCCCAGCAGCAACGCCAAACCAAAGCCCGAAAAACAATACAAAAACACCAAACATGCGCCGCCCGCCAGCCATGTTTTAAGCACGGGCAATTCCACGCGCCAAAATCGTCGCCACGCATTCGCGCCCAGCGTTTGCGCCGCCGCCAAACGGTTGGCCGGCACCGCCAGCAAGCCTTGATACGCCGCGCGAATCATCACGGGCAAATTGAAAAACACATTGCCATACAACAGCAACGCCGCCGTGTCCGCCCAGCCACGCCACAACGCGCCATGCTCGCCAAACAGCGCCAGCACGCCCATGCCCGCCACCAAAGAGGGCAAAATAAACGGCAACATCAGCAGCCGCAACACCAGCCTGCGCCCTGCAAACTGCAACCGCGCCAGCACCCACGCAATCGGCACGCCAAGCAAGGTGGTGAGCAAAACGGTGGCGGCAGCCTGAAAAATCGTCCAGATAATGCGCTTTTGGTAATAGGCATCGCTCAGCATCTCGCTCCACAGCGGCGCCGCGTCTTGATAGCCCAGCATCGCTGCCAACGGCGCAGCCACCATCACGCCCAAAAAGGCAAGAATAGGCAGGGCAAGCAAAATGGAAGCAGCAAAACGTCGCATGATGGCAGCACCTTGGCGAAGAAATGCTGAATTGTAGCCTAATTCCCATTTTCAGGCTGCCTAAAACGCAGTATAATCCGCCGCTTTCGCGGGTGTCGTCTAATGGTAAGACAGTAGCTTCCCAAGCTACTGACGTGGGTTCGATTCCCATCACCCGCTTTTATTTGTTCACACAAAATCAACAAAGCAGCCTGAAAACGAGAAATGGTTTTCAGGCTGCTTTTGTGTTGGGTGGCGATGTGTGGCACGGGATAACGATGCGATTGAACCAAAGGCAGCCTGAAAAACCAAAATATCTTTTTCAGGCTGCCTTTGGTTATTGGATGATTAGGCAGATGGTAACTCATGCGCAGACCATGCAACGACATTGTTGCGCCAGCCATCCAGCAAACAGGAATGCTTTTAACTTCACAGGCAACTTCACAACCAGCAATCCCACATCTCGCGCCAATACATTTTCAGGCTGCCTATCGTGTAAACAGATCAGGCAGCCTGAAAAATAAGGCAGCCTGCGTAGCGAAGCGGAGTTGCGAAGCTAAAACCGTTTTCCACTTTTCAGGCTGCCCCAACGCGCAGCTTATTTATTATCCAACTTCGGAATCACCGCGCCTTCGCCCAGCTGCACCAATCCTGCTTGGGCGTAAACCCCCAGCTTGGCGCGGGTGTCGGAAATGTCCAAGTTGCGCATGGTGAGCTGGCCGATGCGATCCAGCGGGGTGAAGGCGGCGTTTTCCACTTTTTCCATGCTCAGGCGCTCGGGCTGGTAGGTGAGATTGGGCGATTCGGTGTTGAGAATGGAGTAGTCGTTGCCGCGGCGCAGTTCCAGCGTGACTTCGCCTGTAATGGCGCGGGCAACCCAGCGTTGGGCGGTTTCGCGCAGCATCAGCGCTTGGCTGTCAAACCAGCGCCCTTGGTACAGCAGTCTGCCCAAGCGCAGGCCGTTGATGCGGTATTGTTCAATAGTGTCTTCGTTGTGGATGCCGGTTACCAAGCGTTCGTAGGCGATGTGGAACAAGGCCATGGCGGGAGCTTCGTAGATGCCGCGTGATTTGGCTTCGATGATGCGGTTTTCGATTTGGTCGCTCATACCCAAGCCGTGCCGCCCACCGATTTGGTTGGCTGCTAAAAAGAGTTCCACCGCGTTGGCAAAAGTTTTGCCGTTGAGCGCGACGGGTACGCCTTCTTCAAAGCGCACGGATACGGTTTCGGGCTTGATTTCAACGTTTTCGTCCCAAAACGCTACGCCCATGATGGGTTTGACGATTTTGATGCCCGAATTTAAAAACTCCAAATCTTTGGCTTCGTGGGTGGCGCCGAGCATATTGGAATCGGTGGAATAGGCTTTTTCTACCGACATTTTGTAATCGAAGCCGTTGGCAATCAGGAATTTGGACATTTCTTCGCGCCCGCCGAGTTCGTCGATAAACTGCTGGTCCAGCCACGGTTTGTAGATTTTCAGCGCAGGGTTGGTTAAGAGACCGTAGCGGTAGAAGCGTTCAATATCGTTGCCTTTGTAGGTGCTGCCGTCGCCCCAGATGTTTACATCGTCTTCTTTCATGGCGGAAACGAGCATGGTGCCAGTAACCGCGCGGCCGAGCGGGGTGGTGTTGAAATAGGGCACGCCGCCGGTGGAAACGTGGAACGCGCCGCATTGGATGGCGGCGATGCCTTCTTGCGCGAGCTGGGCGCGGCAGTCAATCAGGCGGGCGACTTCGGCGCCGTATTGCTTGGCTTTGGCGGGGATGGCGTTGTAGTCGTCTTCGTCGGGCTGGCCGAGATTGGCGGTGTAGGCGTAGGGGTTGGCGCCTTTGAGTTTCATCCACAACAGCGCGGCGGATGTGTCCAGCCCGCCAGAAAAGGCGATGCCGACTTTTTGGTCGATGGGGAGGGATTGGAGAATGGTGTGGTTTTGGCTCATTGGTTCTTCCTTTGCATGGGGGTAAAGTGCGTAATTATACGTTAAAAGGCAGCCTGAAACGGGCTGGAATAGGGTTTCAGGCTGCCTTTGGTTGGCAAAATAGGCAGCCTGAAAGTGGGGTGCGATTGATTGGTGCAGCACGCTGCTCAATGGCACGGCGTATGGTGCGCATGGCGTTGATGCGCTTGCTGCTTGTGAACGAAATAGTGTGTTTCAGGCTGCCTAATTTTCTGTTGGATTCGCCCAAAGGCAGCCTGAATCGCGTTATCCCGTCAAACAGATTATTGGGCGCCATGCCAACCCGTTTTCAGGCTGCCTTTAACCATCGCGCTTAGGCAGCCTGAAACCCTATTTCATCAAATTCTTCAACGCCAAGCGCACGCCTTCGCTCACGTCCACATCGGCGGCAATGCCTTTAACGGCGGCGCGGGCTTCGCGTTCGTTGTAGCCCAGCGCCAGCAGCGTGCTGATGATGTCTTCGCTGGCATCGGCAGCAGCGGGGGCGAATAAGCCTGCGGCGCTCTCGGCTGGGGCGAGCTTGCCGCGCAGTTCCAAAATCATGCGCTCGGCGGTTTTTTTGCCAATGCCTGGCGCGGCGGAAAGGCGTTTGATGTCTTCTTGCGCGATGGCAAGGGCGAGTTCATCGGCGTTGAGCGCGGATAGGATGCCCAGCGCGGTTTTTGCGCCAATGCCGCTCACTTTCACCAGCTGGCGAAAGGTGGCACGCTCGGTTTTATCGGCAAAGCCAAACAGCAAATGCGCGTCTTCGCGGATGATAAGCTGGGTGTGGATATGGATGCTGTCGCCGATGCTCGGCAGCTGGTAAAAGGTTTGCATGGAAACTTCCAGCTCATAGCCCACGCCGTTTACATCTATGGTGATTTGTGGGGGGTGTTTTTCGGCGAGTTTGCCAGTTAGGTGCGTGATCATGGTTTGCTTTCGTGGTTTGCTTTCGTTGGGATGGATGACGGCAAAGGCAGCCTGAAACCTTGCCGCAAAGGTTTTCAGGCTGCCTACCGTTTTAGCGATAAGGCAGCCTGAAAAGCCGTGGCGCGATTAAATACGCATCGGCATCACGATGTATTTGAAATCGGGATGATTGGGAATGGTGAACAAGGTGGAGCGGTTGGCATCACCAAAGGCGATTTGAATGTCGTCGCTGCTGGTGCTGCGCAGCACATCCATCAAGAATTGGATGTTAAAGCCGATTTCCAAGCCTTCGCCCGCGTAGGCGATTTCCAGCTCTTCACTGGCTTCTTCTTGCTCGCTGTTGCTACACGTTATTTTCAGGCTGCCTGCGGCAAGTTGCAGGCGCACGCCGCGGAATTTTTCGTTTGCCAAAATGGCGGAACGTTCCAGCGCACCCAAGAGCGTGGCGCGGTTGATAACGAAAATTTTGTCGTTATCCAGCGGAATCACGCGGTTGTAATCGGGGAATTTGCCGTCGATCACTTTGCTCACGATGGTGGTGTCGCCGCATTGGAAGCGCACTTGGTTGTCCAGCAACTCAATTTGGATGGCTTCTTTGGGCTGATTGAGCAGTTTCACCAGTTCCAGCACGGTTTTGCGCGGCAAAATCACATCTTGTTTTGCCAACTCGGCTTCGATGGTGGTGCTGGCGTAGGCAAGGCGATGCCCATCGGTGGCGACAAGGCGCAGCTGGTTGCCTTCCACTTGCATCAGCAAGCCATTGAGATAATAGCGAATATCTTGCACCGCCATGCTGTATTGCACTTGGCTAATCATGTGTTTCAGCGTTTCTTGCGACAAAGAAAATTGGGTGTGGGTGGTTTCGCCGATGTTCATGGTGGGGAAATCGGCGGGCGGCAGGGTTTGCAGATTAAAGCGCGATTTGCCTGCTTTGAGCGTGAGCTTGTGTTCGTCCAAATCCAGTTGCACATTGGCGCTTTCAGGCAGCGCGCGCAGGATGTCTTGCAGTTTTTTGGCGTTGGTGGTGAGCTGGAAATCGCCTTTGTCGTTGTCTGCGCCTTGGGTGTGGATTTGGATTTCCAAATCGGTGGCGAGAATGTGCACTTTGCCGCCTTTGCTTTCTAGTAATACGTTGGCAAGAATCGGCAGCGTGTGCTTGCGCTCTACGATGCCAGTGGCGGTTTGTAGGGGTTTGAGCAGCGCGTCGCGCTCGGTTTGTAGGATTAACATGGTGGGGTTTCCTTTGTGTTGGTGGTATTTAGAGAGATTGGGATGCGGTTTTCAGGCTGCCTATTCGGGTGGCTGATGCTTATCGGCTAGGCTTTGCAGCCATGTGAACACGGCGCTATACAGCAGCGGGCTAATCAATAAGCTGTCTATATTGTGTTCGCGCAGCATATAGTTTGCGCCGAATATGCCGATGAATGTGCCCAGCGCATAAAGCGGCAGCCTGAATTTGCCTGCGTTGCGGGTGTTGATGTCCCACATGGTCCAAAAGGGGAGTACGAGCAGGCAAATCACGCCGAAGCTGTACCATTCTTCGCTGGTGATTTTGCCGTCTAGCGCGGAGAAAATCAGCATGATGATGGCGATGATGATGAGGGGTTTGAGTTTTTGGCGGTAGTTTTGCATGGGGCTTTTGGGGATTTTAATGTTTTCAGGCTGCCTTTATACCTATCATCCACAGACAGCTTGAAAATTGTTTATTTTTTAGTGCTTGGGTTGCCAATTTTCCCGCGCTGAGGAAAATCATATAACCATTTTCGTAGCTGGCTAATTAACTCTGGGTCGTATGTATTTTTATGCCCCGCACCAAAGTGAACAATTTTTAATAAATGCTCAGGAATTTTGGGGGCTTTATCGCCAAAATACCAAAATTGTTCACATATCAAAGCATTCTTGCCTGACACATCACCTAATAAAAAAGATATATCATCATGCGAACCATTGGGTATCTGCTTCCATTGCCCATTTTCTTGATAGTAAATGTTATCGCCCAAACTGCTTTTTAAATCATTTGGTTTGGGTTTCTTATATTCAAATCGTGCGTCAGTAGCATAGCTTTCCAAAGGTAAAATCTCAGACACAATTGCCGCATAAATTAAATGCCCACTTTTCATTGCACTGTTTGCACTACTTACGCCAAGAATAATATCACCAACGTTCGCATTACTACGAATAACTGGTTTGCATGTCGCCAGTGTCAAAAAATCTCCAAATGGATTAGGGGCGAAACCATAATCATGTGGCAATACATAACTTGAAATTTTCATCAATCTATCTTCTTTCTGAATAATCTTATAAGCAGCCTGAAAACGCTGCTCACTAATGCTGTATCACAATCAACAACTTCTCATAATCCTGCTTCAATTCAGGCTCGTCTTGCCGCAGCTTGGCGATGGTTTTCACCGCGTGCATCACGGTGGTGTGGTCACGCCCGCCGAATGCGTCGCCAATGGCGGGCAGGCTTAGGTTGGTAAGCTCTTTGGTAATCGCCATGGCGATTTGGCGCGGGCGGGCAAGGTTGCGGCTGCGTTTTTTACCCAAAATATCGCGGATGCTGATGTGGTAATGGTCGGCAACGGCTTTCATAATCAGCTCAACGGTAATCGGTTTGTAGTTGCTGGCAACGATGTCTTGCAGCGCGTCGGTGGCAAGGTCTATGTCAATGGTGCTGGCTTTGCTGAATCGGCAACGCGCAATCACGCGATTTAACGCGCCTTCTAGCTCGCGCACGTTTTGTTTGACGTTTTGCGCGATAAAGGTGGCGGCATCTTCTTCCAGCATGATGCCTGCGGCTTGGGCTTTGCGCTCCAAAATGTCCACGCGCATTTCCAATTCGGGCGGTTCTAGGCGGATGGTCATACCCCATGAAAAGCGGGATACAAGGCGTTTGTCCATATCTTCCAAGCTGCTGGGCAATTGGTCGCAGGTTAGGATGATTTGTTGATCGCGCGAGTGGAAGTGTTCAAACAAAAAGAAAAACTCTTCCATGGTGCGGTCTTTGCCTGAGATAAATTGAATATCGTCAATAATCAGCAGGTTGTAGTGCAAATATTGTTGCTTGAAGGTGTCCCACGTTTTGTTGCGCACCGTTGCCATAAAGGTTTTAAGGTATTCGTCCGAGTGCATATAGCGCACTTTGGCTTTGGGGTTGAGCCGCAGCAATTCGTTGCCAATGGCTTGCACCAAGTGGGTTTTGCCCAAGCCTGTGCTGCCGTACACGAAAAACGGGTTATACATGCTGTCGCCTGGTTTTTCGGCGATGCTTTTGGCTACGTTGGCGGCAAGCTGGTTGCCCTTGCCTTCCACCAGCGTTTCAAAGGTGTAATCGGGGGAAAGATTGGTTTGGTTTAGCCGTTGCTCGGCGGCTTCGCGTGCTTGCTCAGCGGCGATGGCAGATGGCTTGGCGGCGGTAGTTTGGCTTTCAGGCTGCGTTTCGTCGGTTTTTTTGGCTGGGCGCAGGTTGCTCATGCGCTCGGCGATGATGTCTTGCGCGCTTTTGTTTTTATTGCGAGCGGCTTCGGCTGGCGTTGCGCTGGCGGCACTGGTTTTCAGGCTGCCTTCTGCGTTGTCGGCAGGGCTTGCGGTATCCGTTGGCAAATCAGTCGGCGTATCAGTCGGCGTATCAGTAGGCACAACAGCAATCGCCACTTGCTCGCCCACACCAATTTGAAACCGCAATTCGGGCGCATCGGGCGCAATCAGCGCGGCAGCTTCGCGGATTTTTTGCGCGTATTGGCTGCGCAACAAATTCGCCGCAAATTGGTTTTTGGCAAACAACACCCACGCGCCATCTTGTTCGCCCACCGTAATCGGCGCGATGTCGCGGGAAAATTGCTGTTCGGAAAGCTCGGATTGCAACAGAGCAAGGCATTGAGACCAGAATTCAGAAAGACGCATGGGACTACTTTTATGACGTTGTGGATATGTTCGCCATTATACCGCAAATTTTTGTTAAGACTGCGCCGTTGTGGATAACATTATCCACAGTTTTAGCGGCGCAATTTCGTTGTTGCATCATGCCAACAAATTATAAAAATTCGTATAAAATCAATCATTTTTACAATATAATTGCGTTTCTTTCCAACCGCTAACTTTAAGGAGTCCCCATGAGCCAGTCATACAGCAAAAAATACACCATGCCGCATCTAAACGGCTTTGCCGCAGCCGCCGTGTTGGTGGCAATCACGTTATTTGTGGTGTGGAGAATGTTTAGCGCATTGGAAAATGGAGCGGGCGGCTTGGGTTTTCTGCTGCTGCCGCTGGGATATGGCTTTACCCGCTTTCGCGTGGTGCAGCCCAACACCGCTTTGGTGGGCACGCTGTTTGGCAAATACGCGGGCGTGTTGCCCAAGTCGGGCTTTTTTTGGCTGTTTCCGTTTTACAGCACGGTGAGCGTGTCGCTCAAAACCAGCAACTATGTTACCGCCACGCTGAAAGTAAACGATGCCTCGGGCACGCCGATTGAAATCGCCGCCGCGATTGTGTACCACATTGACAACCCCGCCGCCGCGGTGCTGGACGTGGAAAACGCGCATGGCTTTTTGCAAGTGCAAAGTGAGGGCGCGCTGCGCGTGTTGGCAACGCACCACCCCTATACCAACGACGGCACGGCAGACAGCCTAACAGGGCATTCGGACAAAATCTTGGAGCAGTTTCGCCGCATGGTGCAAGAGCGCGTGGAAATCGCGGGCATCAGCATTGACGAAACGCGCTTCACGCATCTGGCTTACGCGCCCGAAATCGCCCAAGCCATGCTGCGCCGCCAGCAAGCCGAAGCAGTGATTTTGGCACGGCAAACGCTGGTGCGCGGCGCGATTGGCATGGTGGCGGGCACGGTGGTGGAATTGGAAAAACGCGGCATTGTGGCAATGAGCGAGCCCGAAAAAGCCAAGCTGGTTACCAATATGATGACGGTGTTGTTGTCCGAAGAAAATGCTTCGCCTGTGTTGAATGTGAGCGGCGATTGATTGGTTTCAGGCTGCCTAGCAATGTTTAGGCAGCCTGAAAAATAAGGAAAACCGATGAAAGCAAACAATTATGATGCCCTGCTCACCTACGCGCGATTATTGAGCGAATTGCAATCGGGCGAGCTTGAAATCTCGTGGCAGAAAATCACGCCCATCAGCAAACAAGACCACCTGCTAACACGGCAGCACTTGCTCCACCTGATTTTGCTGGGCTTGCTGCTTATGGTAACGGCAGTGCCGACATCGCTTTTGATTTTTAACGAGCAGCAAACCGTTGGGATGCTATTGAGCATCGTTGGAATACTATTGGGCGCGACAGCGTTTTTCCTTGCAATAGCAATACTGAAAACAGAACTGCCCGATGCCATCCGCATCTTGCGCGCGCCAATCGGCACAATGCAGCCTGAAAACTTTACGCTCTATTTCACGTCAATTTACAGAGGCAGAGGTCTCTATTACCCCAAAAACACACTACAAACCCGTTGCGACAAATACCTGCCCGATTGGGACAGCTTCACGCCGGCAGACTGGCAAACCCTGCTCCCCGATGCGCCCAACCCCGAAGCCCTGCAACAGCTTATCCGCGCCATCCAAAAACGGCTTGCCGAACCCGAGTATTAACATTCAGGCAGCCTGCGTAGCGAAGCGGAGTTGCGAAGCTAAAACCCTTTTTATCATCACAAACAAGGAAACCACCATGCAAAACCATTCAACCCTCGACACCCCATTTGCCGAAGTATTCCGTGCCGTGCAAGCAGGCGAGAAGCGCATCACATGGCAAAAATCCCACCCCATTAGCGACAGCGAACGCGCCAACGCCAAAACAACAAAATGGGCGTTTTTAGCCGCCGCATTCGCGCTGCCGATTTTCAGCCTAAGCAGTTGCTACTTCACCCCCGATATATGCAGCCCCAGCAGCGGTTTGTTTTTTTGGCTATTTCTCGCCATTGCGCTGGTTTTCAATATCGGCTTCATTGGGTTTGATATTTGGATAGCTAACCGAATGGGGCGCATCGCCGACCACCCTGCCGCGCAGCCCTTCCCCACCCTTTACACCCTGCAAACACAAGCAGCACGCCGCTATGCCAACGGCATCACCGCCGCTCGCGGCAGAATTACCCAGCTGGGCTGGCAAAATTTCACCGCAACCGACTGGGCAGACATTCTCCCTACCGCCAACGAAGACGATGTACGCAAACTCAGCCAAATGATGATCCAACGACTGAACGGCAAATAAGCGTTTTTCAGGCTGCCCTGCTCCGCCCAAAGGCAGCCTGAAACCCCGCAATCCGCTTATTTTGTTTGACAAACCGCATCAAAACAGGTTTAATGCGCCGTTTATTTTTCCCCAATATTTGATTAGGAAACCAACATGAAACGCACTTATCAACCTTCAGTTACCAAACGCAAACGCACCCACGGCTTCTTGGTTCGCTCAAAAACACGCGGCGGCCGCGCCGTTTTGGCTGCCCGCCGTGCCAAAGGCCGCAAACGCTTGGCTGTGTAATTGGCTAACCGCTTTGGCAAAGCCTATCGGCTGCTTACAACGGAAGAGTTTTCTTCCGTTTTTGCATTAAGAAAACAGCGTTCGCGCTCCTTTCTTGCCGTGCTGCAATCGGAAAACAATGCGCTCGGACACGCGCGTTTGGGCTTAGTGGTCGGCAAAAAAGCCGCCAAACGGGCAAACAAACGCAACTACATGAAACGCGTGATACGCGAATGGTTTCGGCTGCATCAACACGAATTGCCCGCCAAAGATTTTGTGGTGCGCGTGCGCGTGCTGTTTGAACGCGAGCAGTATCATGAAGTTTGCCAACAGCTCGCAGAATTGATGTTGCCCCGCCCATGCAAATAAGTTTCAGGCAGCCTGAAAGTTGATTTTAGCTTCGCAGAAGCTCGTAAACTCGCTTTCAGGCTGCCTAATCGCGCGTTAAGCGGGTGCGCATTTGTAAACATTCCGCTTCATCGCTTGGATTTCCCAACCCGCCGCCATGTTGCCCCACTCATCCCCATAGGCAGCCTGAAACGTCCCATGCTCCGTAAACTCTTTCTCGCGCTTATCCGCTTTTATCAACTCTGCATCAGCCCGCTTATCCCGCCGCGCTGCCGCTACACGCCCACTTGCTCGCAATACGCGATTGAAGCCGTGCGCAAATACGGCGCGCTCAAAGGCGGCTGGCTCGCCCTCAAACGGCTTGCCCGTTGCCACCCTTGGGGCGGCTGCGGTTACGACCCCGTCCCCTAGTTTTAGGAAACACTCTCATGCAACAGCAAAACCCATCCGATTTCAAACGAATGCTGACCACCGCCGCTGTGGCGATTGTCTTTATGATGGCTTGGCAACACTTCTTCCCAGCCGCCCAGCCGCAGCAACAGCAAGCCGCGCAGCAACAAACCGCCGCGCAGCCCCAAGCCGCCCCATTGGGCGCAACAACACCCGTGAGCGTGGAAACCGACACCGTTAAAGCCACGATAGACGAAAAATCAGGCGATTTGCGTGGCTTAATCCTGCAACACTACGATGCCACCCACGACACCGCCCAACGCTTCACGCTGTTGGCAGACGGCAAACCGCTCACCTACGTTGCCCAATCCAATCTGGTGGATGCCAACGGCAACAATATTTTGGCGAATGCCCAGTTTCAGGCTGCCACCAAATCGCAAACGCTCAACGGCGATAAACTAGAAGTGCGCCTTACCGCCCCCGCGCAAAACGGCGTGCAAGTGGACAAAATTTACACGTTTACCAAGGGCAGCTATTTGGTAAACGTGCGCTTTGAGGTGAAAAACACCAGCAGCCAAGCCGTGAAGCTGGGCACGTCGTACCAAATCGTGCGCGACAACAGCAAGCCCGCAGGCGAAGGCTGGTTCACCAGCAGCTATGTGGGTCCGATTGTTTACACGCCCGATGCCGACGCATTCCAAAAAGTGCAATTTGCCACGCTAGATAAAGACTTTGAAGCAGGCAAAGACACCGCCGAATACCAACGCAAAGCATCAGGCGGCTATGTAGGCATGATTCAACACTACTTCGCCTCCGCATGGATTATGCAGCCTGAAAACGGCGACAACCTGTGCAACGGCGGCAGCTGCACCATCGGCATCAAACGCCTGCCCGGCAACCTATACAGCGCAGGCGTGAACACCGCCGTGGTGGACATCCCCGCAGGCGGCAGCAAAACCTTCGCCGCTAATCTTTATGCTGGCCCGCAAGTAACCAGCATCCTGAAAACCATCGCCCCAAAATTTGAACTCACCAAAGACTACGGGCGCGTGCACATTTTCGCTTCGCCGCTGTTTGCCTTGCTCAACTGGCTGCATGGCATCATCGGCAACTGGGGCTGGGCAATCATCGTGCTGACGCTCATCGTGAAAGCCATCCTGTTCCCGCTGAACCAAAAAGCCTACAAATCCATGGCGAAAATGCGATCCATCCAGCCCAAAATGGAAGCATTGAAGAAAAAATACCCCAACCCCGAAGACCGCATGGCGATGCAGCAAGAGCTGATGAAGCTGTACCGCGACGAGAAAATCAACCCGCTGGGCGGCTGCTTGCCGATGCTGATTCAAATGCCGATTTTCATTGGGCTGTATTGGATGATTTTCCTATCGGTGGAGCTGCGCCAAGCGCCGTGGCTGGGCTGGATTCACGACCTGTCGCGCCCTGATCCATTCTATATTTTGCCAATTTTGATGGCGGCGACCATGTGGTTTCAAACCAAACTCAGCCCGCCGCCCAGCGACCCCGCGCAAGCGCAAATGATGAGAATCATGCCGCTGATATTTTCCATTATGTTCTTCTTCTTCCCCGCCGCGCTGGTGCTGTATTACGTGGTCAACAACTTGCTGACCATTGCCCAGCAATGGCTGATTAACCGCCAAGCCGATGCTGCCACCGCAGGCGGTGCGCCCAAAATGGAAGTGTTGGATAAAGAACCCGCGAAAAAAGACAAGAAGAAAAAATAGACGCAGAGGCGTTTGCGCGATGCCCAACAGCGTTTCAGGCTGCCTTATCGGTGATGATGGGCAGCCTGAAATGTTTTGGGGGATGGGAGAGTGGCGAGAATCACGCTGTTGATTTCTACAACCGAATGTAGTTCTACAAATGGCAAACTGGTTTTCAGGCTGCCTTATCGTTGTGTGATAAGGCAGCTTGAAAATGCTTTTGGTAAAGCTAAGAAGCTATGGACAATCTCAAACCAAGCCACGAGTGCGAACACAATCCACAAAACAGCCAACTGGGTTTTCAGGCTGCCTCAATCCTGAGCACTACCCTCGCGCCGCCAAATACCCCGCCATTGCCGCCGCATCCGCCAACACCACCGCGCCCGCCGCCTGCATTTCGTGCCACGCCGCTGCCACCGTGTCCGCCGCGATACCACGGCACGCCGCGCGGTTCACCAGCACTTGCCAATCGCCGCCGCGCAAAAGCTGCAACACCGTAGTCTTCACGCAATAATCCGTTGCCAAGCCGCCCACCAGCAACACCGTTGCGCCCTTGTCGCGCAGCCATTCAATCAGCCCTGTGCTCAATTTTTCCGCCAAATCGTGATAACACGCGCCGTAGGGGTGCATATCGGGCTCAACGCCTTTCCACACACAAAAATCGTAGGCGGTAACGGGTGGCAATTCGTCCAGCAATTCAAAGCCTGGCGTGCCAACAATGGCGTGCGCCACCCAAGCCTCGCGCGCGTTGGGCAAGCCTGTGGGGCGCAGTTGCTCGGCATGGCTGGCGCAAATCCAGCGGGCGGCGGGGCTGTGCGCATCTTTGCTCATGGCGCGAAGCTGTGCCAGCCGCGCTTGGGCGTTGAGTTCCGCCGCAATCAAATGCCCCTCGCGCACGGGCAATTCGGCAGGGCAAAGCGGGGTAAAGGTTTTTTGCGCATCAATGTCTAGGGAAACAATCATGGTATTCCTTGCTGTTATCGGTTTTCAGGCTGCCTATTGTTCACCACAAAGGCAGCCTGAAATCATTTCGTGTTACACAAACTCGGTCAAATGCTCTGCGCTCACGCCTGTGTTGGGGTCAATCCCCAAATCGTCGCTGTCGCCCGACGAAGCGCAACCTGCCAACGCCAAGCCTGCCAGCATAATCAGTAACCATTTTTTCATATTCGTCTCCTTGTGCAAGTGGTGGAAAAGCCGCGATTGTAGCACAAGCTCTTTTCAGGCTGCCTCTGCCCGTTGCCCGTGGCGGATAGGAATAATTGCGCATTGCCCCTTGTTTTGCCACAATAAGCCATCTTGTTGAGGCAGCCTGAAAATGTATCGCACCCCCCTTCTGATTACGGCGTTCCTACTCTGCTCCTGCGCCACCGAATGGCGCATTCGCCACAACGCAAACGGCAAAACCGCGCTGCGCCTGCAAAGCGTGCGCAACAGCACGCTGCCTGAAAACGGCTTAATCCCCATCCAAGCTCAAGATTTGCAAGCGGGCGACATCCTATTTTCCGCCGAAGGCAGCGTTCAATCGCTTGGCATCCGCTTGTTCAGCAACGCCGCCGTCAGCCATTCCTTTCTCTATCTGGGCGACGGAAAAATCGCCGAAGCCGTTGGCAGCGGCACGCGCATTCGCCCGCTTGCCGATGCGCTCAAAGAAAGCAATCTCACCGTCGCCTTTCGTCGCCCCGATTTAACTGCCGAAAACATCCAAGCCATCATCGCCTTTGCCGAAGAAAAAAACGGCAAACACTACAACCATCTCGGCATCGCGCTGCAAGCCCCGTTCACGCTCACCCGCAACGCCTGCGAACTGCCCGTTATCCCGCGCGCCCTACGCCATTTGTGTCTCAACGCACTCGCCACCATCACCGTTCCCGCATTGGGCGGCGAGCGGCTGTTTTGTTCACAATTTGTGATTGAAGCCTTTAACCGCGCTGGCAAACCGCTCACCAGCGCCAAGCCGCAATGGATAGATCCATCCGACATCCTGCACATGCGCGAAGACGACATCGCCACCATCTCGCCCGTTGCCAAGCTGCAATACATCGGGCATCTGCAATGCAGCCCATCGCTGTGGAACGCCAGTTGCCAAGCCAATAAACACACGCCCGCATCATCGCAACCCGCGCAAAACGATTTTCAGGCTGCCGCAACACCCCCCGCCTAAGCCCCAAGCCAAACCATGCCCAAACAAAAATCCACCCTGCGCTACCTGCGCTACGGACTCTTACTCAGCATCCTCAGCATTCTCGCCCTGCAAGCATGGTGCGCATGGGAAGTCTATCAATACGCCCACGCCCCCGCCGATCTGCCCAAACACGCCGATGCCGCCGTTGTATTGGGCGCAGCGGCGTGGGGCGACAAACCCTCCCCCGTGTTTCGCGAACGCATCAACCACGCCATCGCTCTCTACCAATCCGAACGCGTGGAAAAACTCATCTTTACCGGCGGCACCCGCAAAGAAGGCTATCCCAGCGAAGGCGAAGTCGCCCGCAAATTCGCCATCAAACAAGGCATCCCCAGCCACGATATTCTCTACGAAACCCGCTCCAAAGACACCTATCAAAATCTCGCCAATACCCGCTTGCTCATCCAAAAACACAAGCTCCACAGCGTTATCATCGTTAGCGATCCCTACCACATGGCGCGCGCCATCGCCATCGCCCAAGACCTCGGCATCCCCGCCACCCCATCGCCCACCCCCACCAGCCGCTACACCGAAGCATCCGAGCAAGCCCGCTGGAAATTCTTTATCCAAGAGAGCTACTCGCTGTTTATCTATCGCTTGTTGCACGCAGGGCGCACCGTGTTGGATTGGGTAGATTAGGCAGCCCGAAAACATCAAACCGTTTAGCATCATGCCAAACGGTTTTTGCGGGATGGCTGGCGTTTCAGGCTGCCTGAATGTTGGCATCCAAGGCAGCCTGAAAATTGTTTTGGCGCATCGTTTTGACTTCGCCCGTTGCCACTTCGCCACAGATTTCATTTTCAGGCTGCCTACAATGGAGCGGCGGCGGTTCGCCAACATATTGCTTTGCTTGCCAACAGGCGCAAACCCAAGTTTCAGGCTGCCTTAAACATTCCCATCCAAGGCAGCCTAAAAAAAACGCCCCCCCACTCTACCCATCACACCATTCGCAAAATCTCACCCCATCCCACATCGCCACTCAATCAAACAGCGCATTGATGGCATCATCGCTGCCACCTTTGCCCTTGCCGCCGCCGTTGTCGCTTGGGTTCGCCAGCGCATCATCCGCTTGTTTAATATCGGCGATGCGCTTTTGCGCTTTGGCAAAGCCATTGTCGGCGGCGCGTTGATACCATCGGTGCGCCTCGTCCACATTTTTGTCCATGCCCAGCCCGCGCTCATACATGATGGCAAGATAGTATTGCGCTTCGGCGTGGTTGGCTGCGGCAGCACGGGCGAGCCATTTGAACGCGTTGCCATAATTGCCCTGCTCGGCTTCTTCCATGCCCAGCGCGGTTTGCGCGGCGGCATCGCCTTGCTCGGCGCGTTTTTTCAACGCCTCGGCTTGCGCTTGGGCAGCGTCCAACACCTTGCCTTGCGGTTGGTTTTGCACAAACACGCCGTCAAACAACACATTGCCCTCGCCATCGGTGAGCACACCTTTGCCTTCCAAATACAGCGTGGCGGGGTTGTATGCGCCCGCATAATGGTTGCCGTTGGCAAAATCGCAATGGGCGGTTTGCGCATCAAACGTGCCGATGCACTCGCTTTGGTCGGCAAAGATGATTTTGCCGTTGCCCGCAATGGCGTTGTTGCGGAACGCGCCTTGGTAGCGATTGCCTGTTTGCGCGGTCAGCACGCCCTCGCCTTGCATCAGGTCGTGTTCAAACGCGCCCTCGTAGCGGTTGCCATTCAAGGTTTGGCTGCCTTTTCCGTGGCGCAAATCGTCTTGATAATCGCCTTGGTATACATCGCCGTTGGGCGCGGTGCAAGTGGCGATGCCGTTGAGCTTGTCGGCAATCACGTTGCCGATGCAAACCATGCCGTTGGCGCGGGTGATTTTGCCATTGGGGTCGTTGGCTTTGCCGTTGATAATGTTGCCCTCGAAGATGTCGCCATTGGCATAGCGCAACGTGTTTTCAGGCTGCATCGGGGTGGACGCGGCGGGAGGTTCGGAATGGCGAGACGAACTGGCACTAAACAGCGCAGACAAACCACGAAATACAATCAACGCCACCACCGCCACCACGCCCATTGTTACTTTGCGCGACTGACCTTTTGGGCGATGGCGCGAAGCGGTGCTGCTGGGCGCAACCATCGCGCTACCAAAGGCTTGCGCTGGGCGAAACGAGCTGTCGGCGCGGGGAAAATCCGCCGCCCATTGTTGCGCGATTTTTTCCAAATCTTGCAACGCCTCGTTTACCTCGCTGGCGGTGGCAGGGGCTTCGCCGCTGTGCGAGCCTTTGTTGCCATTTTTGCGGATAAAATGGGCGCGTTCGGCTTGTTCGCGCTGCCACACGTTCTCTTTTTCCAAAATATAAATTTGCGAGAACAAGCTATCCAGCTTCAACGTTTGCCACGCATTAGGATTGCTGCTGCCTGTGGCGCGGCTGTTGTAAAAAGGATTGGCGACTTCCGCGCCCTTTTGGATGGCAGGAAGCTGCATTTTTTGCCAATAGAACGCCACCATGTATTCCAGCGCGCGGCGAACGGCATTGAGCGCGGCATCGTAATGCCCGTTGCGGGCATGGCTTTCGGCTTCTTGTGCGGATTTTTGCGCTTCGGCGGGCAGATGGGTGAGCGGCGTGAGAAAATCAAAACGAGATGGCATGATTGTCCTTTGGAGCAATGTTTTTCAGGCTGCCTATTATGGATACAACTTATGGAACAATGGGCAGCCTGAAAATATTATCAAAATTTAAGCGGTTTATCTAACCTCGCCTCCCCAATTCACACAAATCACACACAAAACAAAAGCCCGCTTCAAACGAAGCAGGCTTTAAAAACTTGGCACGCCCAGGGGGAATCGAACCCCCGTTACCGCCGTGAAAGGGCGATGTCCTAACCGCTAGACGATGGGCGCGGATAAATAAATTTTTTGGCGCACCCGGAGCGATTCGAACGCCCGACCCTCTGGTTCGTAGCCAGATACTCTATCCAACTGAGCTACGGGTGCATATTTGCGCTTTAATTTCTTTCAGTGCAAATTAAGAAAAAAGCGGATGATACAGACCAATCCGCATCTTGTAAAGCGCAGTTTCACAAAAATTAAACAATTTTTTGTTTTTATTGCAGATATTACTACACCATGCTCATGCCCGATATTTCTTGCGCGATGCTGGCGGCGTAGTTATCCGTCATGCCGCCGATAAAATCCAGAATTTTCATGTATGCCAAATACAGGCTGTCGTGTTCGGTAATCGGGTCGTTTTCCAGCAGGCTTAACGCCAGCTTATGCCGCTGTTTGCATTGCCCCGAAGTAATCAACGCGTGGGCAGCGGGCACAAGCAAATCCAGCATGGAAGCAATGCAGGAAAATGCCGCCAACTCCACCTTCACGCGGTGGCGGAAAATGCGCTCGCGGGCAAGCGTTTTGGCATTTTGCAGCGCCTCACGTACGGCAGCGGGGCTTTGTTCAATCAAGTCTTTGCCTTGAAAATCGCCGTTGAGCAATGCGGCGTGATGCGCGATGAAGGTTTGCGCAATGCCATCAATCGCTGCGCCAATGCCAATGCCGCGCATCATGGCGGTGCGCTCGCGCGGGCTGGTGGCATGTTGCGTATCCTCGCGGGCAACCAATGGGGCAAGGATGTCGGCAATTTCGTGATGATTCAACAAATCTAGGCTTACCGCGTCTTCCAAATCCATCAGGGCGTAGCAGATGTCGTCGGCAGCTTCCATTAGGTACGACAAGGGATGGCGCGCCCAATGGTTAGTGGCGATTTCAGGCAGCCCTAGCTCGCTGGCGATGCGACTAATCAGCGGCAGCTCGGTTTGATAGATATTGAATTTGCGTTGCCCATGCGGGCTGCTGCTTGTCCACGGATATTTCAGCAATGCGCCATAGCTGGCAGCGGTAAGGCGCATTCCGCCGCGATTGCGATACATTTCTATGCTGGCAGTTTGACGCAGGCTGTGGGCATTGCCTTCGTAGGTTTGGATGTCGCGGCATTGCTCAGGAGTGAGCGCAGCGGTGTAAACGGCGTTTTCAGGCTGCCTAAACCAGTCGCGCAAGGCGTATTCGCCTGTATGCCCGAAGGGGGGATTGCCAATGTCGTGCGCCAAGCAGGCGGTTTGCACGGTGGTGGCAAGATCGTTGGGTGAGAGATTTTTGGGCAGTTGATTCTCGGTGCGCAGCAGTTCACCAACAAGGTTGCCCAAGCTGCGCCCAACGCTGGCGACTTCAACGCTGTGGGTTAGGCGGTTGTGGGTGTGATCGTTTTTGGCGAGTGGGTGCACTTGGGTTTTGCGCCCAAGCCGCCGAAAGGCGTTGGAAAAGACCACGCGGTCGTAGTCGGTATGAAAGGGGGTGCGATAGGGGGTGTAGGCCTTGGGCGGCGCGGCGGAGATGGTGCCGCGTTCGTCTATTTGAAAACGGGTGGACGACATAAGCTGTTGCCAGTTCATCATAATGCTTTCCTTTCGGTTTTCAGGCTGCCTGAATCGGGCGAATAGGCAGCCTGAAAAGATTATCTTGTTGTGAAATAAATGTTTTTTAATTGTAAACAAACGCAGGCAGCCTGAAAAGCGGTTTTGTGATACGCTTGCGGCTTTTCAACGCAATCAGAAAGGCAAACCATGAGTTTAATCATTGAAGACTTGCAAGTGGGCGATGGCAAATTGGCGCAGAAAGGCAAAGAGATTACGGTGCATTACACAGGCTGGCTAACAGACGGCACAAAATTTGATTCCAGCTTAGACCGCCGCCAGCCTTTAACGATTACGCTGGGCGTGGGGCAAGTGATCAAGGGCTGGGACGAAGGCTTTGATGGCATGAAAGAAGGCGGCAAGCGCAAGCTCACCATTCCGCCCGAAATGGGCTATGGCGCATACGGCGCGGGTGGCGTGATTCCGCCACACGCAACGCTGGTTTTTGAAGTGGAATTGCTGCGCGTGCATGATTGATTTCAGGCAGCCTGAAAACGCAAAACGGTGTGAGCAAATCACACCGTTCTTTATTAAGCGGGCAGTTGCATCACGCCAGCGATAACCAGTAAAAAAGCAAAAGCGATAAGTGCAGCAACATAGGCACACAAACCCAAAATGGTTAGCCCGATTGGTTTGCCCCATTTTTTCTTGTCATAATCATCATTTACTTCGTTACGCACAAAATCAATTTGCTTTTTGCCTAAGGTAAAAAACCATGCTACCCAAATAGCAGTACCACTCGCAACAGCGGGAAACTCAATATTAGCAACCGCCTCTATGAGCATGAGCACAAAGCCCGATGCGACTGTTCCCCAGACAAAATACATATTCTGTTCAGCTAATTTTTCTTCCCCCAACTCTCGCCAGTTAATGGCATGCAGCCAAGCCCCTAATATAGGTGATAAGAAGAATGCCCAAATTGCCGCAGCGGTAGGATTCCAAAGCTGGGGAACGTAATACTCTTCTTCTGCCACTTGAAGAGTTGGTTGCGCTTCGGGCGTTTCATTTTTTTGTAGGCTTAGGGTTGATGGCGTTTCTCTTTCAACCATTACAGACTGGAAAAATTCAGGCTGCTCTTGGCGCAATTTTGCATCATAGCGTGTACGCACACTATCCACCAACAACCATTCGGTAACAGCTTTCACTGTTTTAGCATTAAGAGCTGCTTGCTTCCGTTCAAGGGCAGCCTGAATCTCATCACTTGTTGCCGAATAGGGCAAACCTAATATCTGATATAAATTAACCATACCTATTCCTAGCAAAAATTACATTGATTTGAGAAAAAGCCGAACTGAAACCAGCTCGGCTTTAATCAAGCAATAACTTACTTTTATCTTACTCAACAGCTTTATCTACTAGCTCAACCAACGCCAAAGGCGCATTGTCGCCATTGCGGAAGCCATATTTCAAAATACGAATATAGCCACCATTGCGGGAAGCAAAGCGTGTACCCAAGTCGCCAAATAGTTTAACCACAACATCACGGTCGCGAGTGCGGTCAAACGCCAAACGGCGATTGGCTAACGATGGTTTTTTACCCAAAGTAATCAAAGGCTCAACCACACGACGCAATTCTTTTGCTTTGGGCAGAGTAGTTACAATGGTTTCATGCGTTAACAAAGAGTTTGCCATATTACGCAGCATGGCTGCACGGTGGCTACTAGTACGATTTAATTTGCGATTACCATTACGATGGCGCATATCATTATCCTTTAAACTTTAAAGCCTAGGGTTTTTCCAATCCAACGGGAGGCCAAGATTCCAGTTTAGACCCCAAAGTTAAGCCTTTAGATGCCAAAACTTCCTTAATCTCATTCAAGGATTTACGACCCAAATTAGGTGTTTTCAACAACTCAGTTTCAGTACGTTGAATCAAATCACCGATGTAATAAATATCTTCTGCCTTCAAACAGTTTGCTGAACGAACGGTTAATTCCAAATCATCCACAGGGCGCAACAGAACAGGGTCAATTGGAGGTGCTTTTTCTTCTTCAACCTCAATCGGCGTGCCTTCTAAGTCAGAAAATATTGACATTTGGTCAATCAGAATTCTAGCCGCAACACGAACTGCTTCTTCAGGTTCAATTGAGCCATTTGTTTCAATATCCAAGATCAAACTATCTAAGTCTGTTCTTTGCTCAACACGAGCCGCTTCAACTTCAAAGCTTACGCGACTAATAGGCGAAAAACTTGAATCTAATTGAATAGAGCCAATTTTAGTTTGCTCTTTTACAGCTTTCCTACCGGCAACTGATTGATAGCCACGACCTTGTTCCACCTTAACCTCCATATCAATATTTCCATTTGCTGCCAAATGGCAAATAATTTTTTCTGGATTGATAATCTCAACATCGTGTGGCAATTCAAAATCAGCAGCTGTTACTATACCTGAACCTTCTTTTTTCAATGTAATAACAGCTTCCGTGCTACCACCATGAAGTTTAAATACCACACCTTTGATGTTCAATAAAATATCAACGACATCTTCTTGAACACCATCCAAGGTGGAGTATTCATGTAGAACACCCGCAATTGTTACTTCAGTTGGTGCAAAACCATTCATTGATGACAGTAAGATACGGCGCAAAGCATTACCCAAAGTATGTCCGAAACCGCGCTCAAATGGTTGCAAAGAAACTTTTGCATGCGTTGGCGATAATGCATCAACATCAATTTGGCGAGGTCTCAAAAATTCGGAAGTGCTGTTTTGCATTTAACTACCCCTTACTGTTTCAGCTTTATTTAGAGTAGAACTCTACCACCAGCTGCTCATTAATATCACTGTATAACTCAGCGCGATCAGGTACATTTTTAAAAGTACCTTCTAGTTTTGTTGCATCAACAGAAACCCAGCTTGGCAAGCCAATTTGCGTAGCCAAACCCATAGCTTCTTGAATACGAACTTGTTTTTTTGCTTTTTCTCTAACAGCAACAACATCACCCGCTTTTACTTGAAAAGAAGGAATATTAACAATTTGTCCGTTTACCATTAAAGCTTTATGTGAAACAAGTTGACGCGCTTCTGCGCGTGTTGAAGCAAAACCCATACGATAAACAACGTTATCTAAACGAGACTCCAACAACTGAAGCAACAGCTCACCAGTTGAGCCTTTTCGTCTATCAGCTTCCGCAAAATAACGACGGAATTGACGTTCTAACACACCATAAATACGACGGATTTTTTGTTTTTCACGCAACTGAAGACCATAACCCGAAAGGCGAGGTTTTTTCGCACCATGCTGCCCAGGTGCAGATTCCATCTTACATTTAGAATCTAAAGAGCGACGAGCACTTTTTAGATACAGATCTGTACCTTCGCGACGTGATAATTTACATTTAGGACCAATATAACGTGCCATTCTTAAATCACTCCATTAAATACGACGTTTTTTTGATGGACGACATCCGTTGTGAGGTAACGGAGTAACATCTGTGATACTGGTGATCTTAAAACCAAGAGCGTTAAGCGCACGTACAGAAGATTCACGACCCGGTCCAGGACCTTTGATACGAACTTCCAAACTTTTTACACCATACTCTTGGGCAACTTTACCAGCAGATTCTGCTGCTACCTGAGCAGCAAATGGTGTACTTTTACGCGAGCCTTTAAAACCCGCACCGCCAGAGGTAGCCCAAGATAATGCATTTCCTTGACGATCCGTGATTGTGATAATTGTATTGTTGAATGATGCATGAACATGAACAATACCCTCACTCACGGTTTTACGTACTTTTTTTCGTACACGCGAAGCTGTGTTTGCTTTAGCCATTATTTACTTTCCTTATTTTTTACCTGCAATTGCTTTACGAGGACCTTTCCGCGTACGAGCATTTGTACGCGTACGTTGTCCGCGACAAGGAAGCCCGCGACGATGACGGAAACCGCGATAACAGCCCATATCAATAAGCCGTTTAATGCTCATAGTTACTTCACGACGCAAATCGCCTTCAACTTCAAATTTAGCAACCTCTTCGCGAAGCATTTCCAATTGTTCTTCATCCAAATCTTTAACCTTGTGACTACCCGAAATACCAGTAACTTCACAGATCATTTTGGCGCGAGTCGCCCCAATACCATAAATAGCTTGAAGGCCAATTACAATATGAGCATTATTTGGGATATTAACCCCTGCTATACGAGCCATAGTTTATTCCTTATTAACTTAAGAAAATTAGTATTAAAAACTAACCTTGACGTTGTTTATGCCGAGGATCGGTACAAATTACACGAACTACTCGATTACGTCGTATAACCTTACAATTTCTACAAATTGGTTTTACAGATGGTTGCACACGCATAACTCTATCCTTATTCAAATTTATTTTATCTAGACCTAAAAACTATTCTAGCCCTGGTTAAGTCATATGGAGTCATTTCAACAGTAACACTATCACCTGGCAAAATTCGAATATAGTGCATTCTCATTTTTCCTGATATGTGACCAATAACCTCATGACCACTTTCTAGTTTTACTTTGAAAGTTGCATTAGGCAAAGTCTCAATGACCTCTCCTTGCATTTGTATTACATCTTCTTTTGCCATACTATTTCAATCCACTCTTATTTGGAACCAAGCCCTCATATCTTTGAGTAACACGATATGACGTTACCTGAGTATTAAAATCCATTACAACAACTATTAAAATTAATAGTGAAGTTCCACCTAAATAAAATGGCACCCCCACAAAAGAAGTTAAAACTTCTGGCAGCAAACAAACAAAAGCAATATACAAAGCACCAAAGAGTGTTAATCGCAAAACAACGTTTTCCAAATATTTCGCTGTTTGATCTCCTGGTCTAACTCCTGGAACAAAAGCTCCACTCTTTTTTAAATTCTCTGCGATTTCCCGAGGACTAAATGCAAGTGCTGTATAAAAATAGCAGAAAAATATTATCGTAGCAGCAAATATTGCCATATATGCTACTTGCCCATGTTGCAACATAGATAAAACACTAATTATTTTAGTATTTCCAGACCCTACCCAATTCAACAACATAGAAGGAAGCATAATGATGCTAGATGCAAAAATAGGTGGTATAACACCTGCCATATTTAATTTAAAAGGAATATGAGCAGCATTTCTAGCTAGAAAATAGTTACCAGAATTTTGCTGTTTTGCATATTGAACTGGAATTTTCCTAAGAGCACTTTCAATAAAAACAATTCCTAAAATCAACAATAAAACAGCAACTATAAGTGACACAGCGAACAACGGACGTTCTTGACTCAAATTATTAAGTAAAGCTATGGCAGAAGGTATGCCAGAAATAATTCCAGCAGTGATAATTAATGAAATACCATTACCAATCCCTCTTTCCGTGATTTGCTCACCTAACCACATAAGAAACATTGTTCCACCACCTAAGCATGTTATTGTAGAGATGTAAAACTCAAATGAACTTATCACTACAATTTTTTGACTTAATACAAACGTAGCCACACCTACACCTTGTATTGCTGCCAAAAGAACTGTGCCTAACCGTGTATATTTTGTAATGACTTTACGCCCCGTATTTCCTTCTTTCTTCATACTCTTAAGCGCTGGAATTATTTCGCTCGCCAACTGCATAATAATCGATGAAGATATATAAGGCATAATACCAATAGCAAAAATGCTAAATCGCTCTAACGCTCCTCCTGAAAATATATTAAACATACTTAATATATTTCCACTTCCTCTTTGCTGATAAACTTGTGCTAACGCATCTGCATCAACACCAGGCACAGGTATATGGGAACCAATACGGAATACAACCAGAGCACCTAACAAAAATACTAGCCTATTCCTGAACTCCTGATTAGACCATAGTTTTGATTGCTTAGAAAGAAATAGTTTTGATGACACTGTTACAAGATCCTATTCAACTTTCCCCCCAGCTGCCTCAATTTCTTTTCTTGCCCCTTGGGTTACTCGTAAATCTTTTAACAAAACTGACTTTTTTATACTACCAGAAGCGATTACTTTAACTGATCTAACCTCAGATGAAATCAATCCTGCTTGTTTTAAAACTAACAAGTCAACAGTATCAGCTCCAACAGAGGCTAATTCACTCAATGTAATTTGAGCACTATACCGAGCACCCAAGGAATTAAATCCTCTTTTAGGCAATCGTCGTTGCAGCGGCATCTGCCCACCTTCAAAACCAACCTTGTGACATCCTCCAGCACGACTTTTCTGACCTTTATGCCCCCTTCCACAAGTTTTACCCAAACCACTACCGATACCACGACCTACACGACGTGCTGCATGAACACCCAAAGTATTTTGAATTGTATTCAAAAACATATCACGACTCCACATCTAATAAATAACTAATTTTGTTAATCATACCTCTGTTTTCAGGAGTATCTAGAACCATTGCCGTCTGTCCTAAGCGGCGTAACCCCAACCCATATGCACACGCTTTATGCGTGGTAATTGTTCCGATCAAACTCTTTATTAGAGTAATTTTAATAGTTTTCTGCTCTACCATTATTTAACTCCTAAAACTTCTTCCACTGTTAAGCCGCGTTTAGCAGCAATTTCAGAAGGAGTATATAACTGCGCCAAACCATTCAAAGTAGCGCGAACAATATTATAAGGATTTGTTGAACCATGTACTTTAGCAGAAATATTATGAACACCCATAACCTCAAATACTAATCTCATTGGTCCACCAGCTTTAATACCGCTACCTTCTTTTGCAGGCTGAATAAAAACCTTTGTAGAACCATGCTTACCAAGTACTTCGTGATGTATCGTTCCATTTTTTAATGGAATTCTAATCATGTTACGCCGCGCCTGATCCATTGCTTTCTGAACAGCAACTGGCACTTCACGAGATTTTCCCTTTCCCATACCAATCTGACCATCGCCATTCCCAACCACCGTCAATGCGGAAAATGCCATAATGCGACCACCTTTGACCACTTTTGTTACACGATTTACGGCAACCATTTTTTCAATCAAACCATCGTTGCGTTCTTCTATCTCATTTTTTGCCATATATTTAGCCCTTAAAATCTTAGAATTTTAATCCATTATTGCGAGCAGCCTCAGCTAATGCTTTTATTCGACCATGATATTGAAATCCTGATCGATCAAAAGCAACTTCTTCAATTCCTACTGATTTGGCTCTTTCTGCAATATATTTGCCCACAACCGCAGCGGATTCACTGTTACTCCCAGATTTTACCTGGTTACGAATCTCTTTATCTAACGTAGATGCAGAAGCTAGCACCCCACTTCCGCTTGGATCAATAATTTGCGCATAAATATGGTTATTAGTACGCAATACACATAAACGCACAACCTTTAAATCCGAAATTTTCATGCGCGTCTTACGTGCACGACGCAATCTCGCAGTTTTTTTATTCATAATTAGAACCTCAATTATTTTTTCTTAGCTTCTTTCATAAGCACCACTTCGCCTGCATAGCGCACCCCTTTACCTTTATATGGCTCAGGAGGACGATAAGCGCGTATTTCCGCCGCAACTTGCCCCACTGCTTGCTTATTTGCACCAGTTAATACAATTTCCGTTTGAGAAGGAGTAGAAACAGTAACACCTTCTGGCATCTCATACACAACAGGATGAGAAAAACCTAAAGATAAATTCAGTGTAGCACCCTGTGCTTGAGCACGATAACCCACCCCAACTAATTGCAATCTCTTCTCAAAACCTTCTGATATACCTTTTACACTATTTGCAACCAGTGCACGCAAAGTACCAGACATTGCATTTGCTTGCTTACTGTTATCAATAGGCGCAAAAACTAATTGATTACTATTCAATTCTACCCTTACACCATCAATTAAACGAAGAGACAATGCACCATTTTTACCTTTAACAGTTAACGAATCAGTTCCAAAATTCACCTCAACTCCAGCAGGAACTACTACTGGATTTTTTGCTACGCGAGACATTTCAACAATCCTCTCTCACTTTAAGCAACAACACACAACAACTCACCACCAACACCCAAGCTGCGCGCCTTACGGTCAGTCATGATTCCTTGTGAAGTGCTGATAATTGCAACACCCAATCCATTCATAACAAAAGGAATAGTATTCACTCCCTTATAAATACGGAGCCCTGGGCGAGAAACACGTTTAATTTGTTCTATAACAGGACGACCCAAATAATATTTTAAAGTAATAGATAATTCAGGCTTCCCATCAACTGATACAGAAAAATCTTCAATATATCCCTCTTCTTTCAAAACATTTGCAATAGCACATTTTAGTTTTGAAGAAGGCATAGTCACAAAAACTTTATTCGCACGCTGTGCATTACGAATACGAGTTAACATATCGGAAATAGGATCATGCATACTCATTTTCTATACTCCTATTCACCAAGAGGCCTTAACAACGCCAGGAATTGCACCACGCATGGCGATTTCACGAATTTTAATACGCCCTAAACCAAATTTCCGGAATACTCCACGAGGACGACCCGTTATAGCGCAACGCCGACGTTGTCTAACTGGAGCAGCATTACGAGGAATTGATTGGAATTTAAGTCGCGCCTCAAAGCGCTCTTCATCTGTTGCATCTGCATTGTTAATAACCGCAAAAATAGCTGCACGCTTTGCAGCATATTTTCTAGCCAGTGCAACACGTTTTACTTCACGATTAATAAGTGCCTTCTTAGCCATAATTAACCTTTAAATGGAAATTTAAACAATGATAATAAAGCTTTCGCTTCTTCATCGGTTTTCGCTGTAGTTGTAATAGTAATATTCAACCCACGTAACGCATCAATTTTATCGTACTCAATTTCTGGAAAAATAATTTGCTCACGTACACCCATATTATAATTACCACTCCCATCGAATGACTTACCATTCACACCACGGAAATCACGCACGCGAGGCAAGGCAATAGTTACTAACCGATCCAAAAACTCAAACATTCTCTCCCTGCGTAATGTAACCTTACAACCAACTGGATAATCATCGCGAATTTTAAAACCTGCAATAGATTTACGTGCTACAGTAACCACTGGCTTCTGACCAGAAATTTTCTGCAAATCACCAACCGCATACTCCATTATTTTTTTATCAGTTACAGCTTCACCTACACCCATATTTAAAGTGATTTTCTCAATACGAGGCACTTCCATAATTGATTGATATCCAAATTGTTTTACCAACTCAGGCACAACCACATTTTTATAAAATTCTTGTAAGCGTGTCATATTATTTATACTCCGCGATTAACAGCAGGAATTTCTGCCCCGCTTGATTTAAACACACGAATACGTTTCGTCTTGCCCTTAATAACAACAATTTTAATACCAACCCGATCTGCCTTATTCGTACTTGGGTTTAAAATAGCCACATTAGAAATAGAAAGCGGCACCTCTTTAATAACTATACCACCTTCAATATTACGCATAGGATTAGGTTTTTGATGGTGCTTAACAACATTAACACCTTCCACAAGTACCTTATCACCCAGCACACCGATTACACGACCCTGCTTGCCACCATCCTTACCAGCAATAACAACAACCTGATCGCCTTTAATAATTTTTTTCATTATAGCCCTTCCTAAATAGCTCACAATACCTCAGGCGCCAACGAAACAATTTTCATAAAGCGCTCTGTACGCAACTCACGAGTCACAGGACCAAATATTCGAGTACCCATGGGCTCAAGTTTGTTATTTAGCAACACTGCTGCATTATTGTCAAATTTAATTAACGCACCATCTGCCCGTCGGATACCTTTTGCGGTACGAACCACAACGGCATTATAAACATCACCTTTTTTTACTCGCCCACGAGGAGCAGCATCTTTCACCGCCACCTTAATAACATCGCCAACATTAGCATACCGTCGCTTAGATCCCCCAAGCACCTTAATGCACATCACTCGACGCGCACCTGAATTGTCAGCAACATCTAAAATAGTTTGCATTTGAATCATATTAAATAACCTTTAAAAATCCAACTTAATCCATTACATCACTTACAAATCATGCATGATAAATTTAATATCTTACACAACAACCTGGATCAGTTTTGGCTCTCAAAAGAGAGAATACCCAGAAAGGGCTCAAGAATTTTGAATTATATCACACTTTCTAATATTGACAAGCTCTCAATAAAAAATCATGCCGTTATTTTTCAATAATTTGGCAACTAAAGGAAATCTCAATCAAATAATTTCCAAATTTCCGCAAGTTTCATCTTAAACACCTACTCCCACTTTTTTATTTTTCAATACCAAAGATGGAGGATTTCATGCCGTAACACGCTATTTTGCGCATTAATAAATAAAGTAAAATGGAATTTACTAATTCCAGTAAATTCCATTTTTTTGCTTTATACAATACGTGCTTTTTCTACTAACTGTTTGACTACCCAAGATTTAGTCTTGGACAAAGGACGAGTTTCTTGAATCACCACCACATCACCAATTCCATATTGATTGTGCTCATCATGTGCATGAATCTTGGTAGAGAGACGAATGATCTTGCCATATAATGGATGCTTTACCTTACGTTCAATCAATACAGTTACGGTTTTATCCATTTTATCGCTTACTACTTTACCCTGCAAAGTACGAACATTTTTTTCGATACTCATTATTGGACACCTTTTTCAGAGATAATAGTTTTTACACGAGCAATATCGCGACGGATTCGCTTTATTTCGCTAGTTTGCCCCAGTTGACCTGTAGCATGCTGCATGCGTAAACCGAATTGTTGCTTAAGTAAATCAGTCAAAATTTCATTTAACTCTACTACTGATTTTTCTTTCAATTCATTGGATTTCATTATTTACCCACCTGTCTTGTTACAAATGTAGTTGGGATTGGCAATTTAGCAGCAGCCAAAGCAAATGCCTCGCGAGCTAATACTTCGTTTACCCCATCCATTTCATACAATACTTTACCAGGCTGTATTTCAGCAATGTAATACTCTACATTACCTTTACCGCCACCCATACGAACCTGAATAGGTTTTTCAGTGATTGGCTTATCAGGAAATACACGAATCCAAATGCGACCGCCACGTTTAATATGGCGTGTCATTGCACGACGCGCAGCCTCAATTTGACGAGCAGTTAAACGGCCACGTCCAGTTGCTTTTAAACCAAAATCACCAAAACTTACCACGTTACCACGAGTAGCAATACCTGTGTTACGACCTTTGTGCTGTTTGCGATATTTTAGCCTAGTTGGTTGCAGCATTTCTAGCACCCTTTCTGTTACTACGACGACCTTCACGTTCAGGCTGAGCTTGAACTTGACCCATTTCGCCCTTGTAAACCCATACTTTTAAACCAATGATACCGTAAGTTGTTAAAGCTTCACTGGTTGCATAATCAACATCAGCACGTAATGTATGCAATGGCACACGACCTTCACGATACCACTCGCTACGCGCAATATCAGCACCATTCAAACGACCTGATGTCATGATTTTGATGCCTTTTGCACCAGCACGCATTGCATTTTGCATAGCCCGTTTCATCGCGCGACGAAATTGAACGCGCTTCTCTAGCTGCTGCGCGATACCATCAGCAATAATTTGAGCATCTAACTCTGGTCTGCGAATTTCTTCAATATTAACATGAACCGTAACACCTAGAAGCTTTTCTAAATCTCTTTTCAAGATTTCAATATCCGCACCCTTTTGACCAATTACCACGCCCGGACGAGCCGAATGAATGGTAATGCGTGCAGATTTAGCAGGCCGTTCAATCACGATACGACCAACCGATGCATTAGCTAAACGCTTATTTAAATATTCGCGCACATCAATATCTTGCTTCAAAATTGTTGCAAAATCAGTACTTTTAGCAAACCATTTTGAAGACCAGTCTTTATTTACGGCCAAACGGAAGCCAACTGGATGAATCTTTTGTCCCATTGTTGTTCCTTAGTTGCCTACTGTCACGTTGATATGACAAGTTTGTTTCTCAATACGGTTACCACGACCTTTTGCACGAGCCTGAAAACGTTTCAGACTAGGACCTTTGTCTACAAAAATTGTAACCACTTTCAATTCATCAATGTCAGCACCATTATTGTGCTCAGCGTTAGCGATTGCAGACTCCAATACTTTCTTAATCAATTCAGCTCCTTTTTTGGGGCTAAATGCCAGAATGTTTAGAGCTTGAGCAACGCCTTTGCCACGAATCATGTCTGCTACTAGGCGAGCTTTTTGAGCAGAAATACGGGCATTATTATGTTGTGCAGATACTCTCATGTTTTACCCTCTTATTTCTTAGCTTTTTTATCAGCCAAATGACCTTTAAAGGTGCGAGTCAATGAGAATTCACCCAATTTATGACCAACCATATTATCGCTAATAAATACAGGCACGTGAGTGCGACCATTATGAACAGCGATAGTCAAACCAATAAAATCAGGCAAAATAGTTGAACGACGAGACCATGTTTTAATTGGACGCTTGTCGTTTGTGGCACGAGCTGTGTCCACTTTTTTCAATAAATGTAGGTCAACATATGGACCTTTTTTTAATGAACGAGCCATGTTAATTAACCTTTATTTGAAAAACGACGACGAACAATCATGTTGTCTGTGCGTTTGTTATTACGAGTGCGATAACCTTTAGCAGGTGTACCCCATGGACTAACAGGTTCGCGAGCTTCGCCTGTTCTACCTTCACCACCACCGTGTGGGTGATCTACTGGGTTCATTACTACACCGCGTACAGTTGGACGAATACCGCGCCAACGGTTTGCACCAGCTTTACCGATTTTCTTCAGGCTTTGCTCTTCATTACCCACCTCACCAACGGTTGCGCGGCAATCAACGTGAATACGACGAACCTCACCAGAGCGTAAGCGGACTTGAGCGTAGATACCTTCTTTTGCTAACAATACTGCAGAAGCACCAGCAGAACGAGCAATTTGCGCACCTTTGCCTGGTTTCATTTCAATGCAGTGGATAGTGGTACCTACAGGGATGTTACGGATAGGCAAAGAGTTGCCTACTTTAATCGCAGCTTCTGCACCTGACACCAACACAGCACCAGCTTGAATACCACGTGGAGCAATAATGTAGCGACGCTCACCATCGGCATAACACAACAACGCAATATGCGCGGTACGGTTAGGATCATACTCAATGCGTTCTACTTTTGCAGCGATGCCATCTTTATCACGTTTGAAATCAACAACACGGTAATGGTGTTTATGACCACCGCCTTTATGACGAGTAGTGATATGACCGTTATTATTACGACCTGCAGTAGAACTTTGTTTTTCTAACAAAGGAGCATAGGCTGCACCCTTGTACAAACCTTCTGTTACCACGCGAACCATGCCGCGACGACCAGCAGAAGTTGGTTTCATTTTTACAATAGCCATGCTTATTCCTTATCTGCAGCTGCTGCCGCAACTTCTAAGTCCAGCTCTTGACCAGCCACCAAGCTGATATAGGCTTTTTTTACATCGCTGCGACGACCTAATGTACGACCAAAGCGTTTTACTTTGCCTTTTGTACAAGTAGTCGTTACAGAAGCAACTTTCACATTAAATAGCAATTCAACGGCTGCTTTGATTTCGGTTTTGGTTGCATCTTTCAACACTTTAAAAACCATTTGATTGCGTTTTTCGGCAACCAAGTTGCTTTTTTCAGTTACAACAGGAGCCAAAATCACTTTCATTAAACGTTGTTGATTCATACCCATTGCTCCTCTAACTGCGCAACCGCTTCTTTTGTGATAACTACTTTTTTGTAGCGCAACAAGCTGTATGGATCAACTTGTGTTGCTTCTAGCACCAATACATTAGGCAAATTGCGTGAAGACAGATATACATTTTCGTCTAGCTGTTTGGTAACAAACAACACTTGTTCCATGCCCAAATTTTTCACTTGCTCAGCAAATTCTTTGGTTTTAGGCGTTGCAGCAGACAAGTTTTCAATCACAAATAAACGCTCATCACGAACCAGTTGAGACAAAATAGTTGCCATACCAGCACGATACATTTTGCGGTTTACTTTTTGAGTGAAGTTTTCATCAGGTCTGTTAGGGAATGCACGACCACCTTTACGCCACAATGGAGACGAAGTCATACCAGAACGAGCACGACCTGTACCTTTTTGACGCCATGGTTTTTTGGTGGAGTGTTTAACTTCTGCGCGTGTTTTTTGAGCACGATTACCAGAACGGGCGTTTGCCAAGAATGCAACTACCAATTGGTGAACCAATGCTTCATTATATTCACGGGCAAACAACGCATCAGAAGCATTAACGCTGCCTGAAACTTGACCCTTTGCATCAATTAATTTTAATTCCATTACGCACCTGCTTTCTTAACGCTATGGCGAACCACAACATTGCTGTTTACCGCACCAGGAACGGCGCCTTTAACCAACAACAAATTGCGCTCTGCATCTACGCGTACAATTTCCAAATGCTGCACGGTAGATTTAGTATTACCATACTGACCAGCCATGCGCTTACCAGGGAACACGCGACCAGGATCTTGTGCCATACCGATAGAACCAGGAACACGGTGCGAACGTGAGTTACCGTGAGAGGTGCGTTGCGCGCCAAAATTGTGGCGTTTAATCGTACCAGAGAAGCCTTTACCTTTGGATGTGCCTGTTACATCAACCAATTGACCTGCTTCAAACAAAGATACGGTGATTACATCGCCAGCTTTCAATTCAGCTGCTTTTTCTTCAGAAACAACAAATTCGTGCAAACCGCGACCTGCCTCAACACCTGCTTTTGCAAAGTGTCCAGCTTCTGCTTTATTTACATGATTTGCTTTTTTCTCACCAAAAGTAACTTGAACGGCTGAATAGCCATCCACTTCTTTGGATTTTACTTGGGTAACGCGGTTAGCAGACATTTCCAACACGGTTACAGGAACAGATGCACCTTGTTCTGTAAATACGCGGGTCATACCTACTTTGCGTCCAACCAGACCTAAAGCCATGATTATTTCCTTGTTTAACAAAGGGATTACTTACGATTGAGCAATCTTGAATGGACAAAAAATTACTTGGCACGAATGCCAAGTCGCGCACTATATCATATTTATCTGCGCTTTCCAATAAAATGTTTATGTTTTTCAAGCGTAAATTGGTTTTCAGGATGCGTTGGATGTTTGATTGTTTGCCGAGATGGTTTGCTTTGATGAATGATGCGTGGTTATCGGCGCATAAGGTTGGGCTGTTTTTTGGTTACAATATGGAGCGACTGCGCATGCAAGTATTTTTCACGCTGCATTAGCGATTGTTTATTTTAAATAGTACAATAGGTTTTTTTGGAGCACATGGTGCGCGGCAGCCTGAAAAAGCTTTTTGAGCAAACATTGGCTGCTGTGTTTTCAGGCTGCTTTAATAATGGGCGTGTTTATCTGCCCTATTTTTGTAAAGGAAACATTATGGATACTGATATTGTTGTTGTGGGCGCGGGCCCTGTTGGTTTGGCATTTGCGCGGCAGTTGAAAGATAGCCGTTTGCGGGTAACGATTATTGAGAAAGCGCCGTTGGAGACTTTGAAAAATCCACCGTATGACGGGCGGGAGATTGCGCTGACGCATTTGTCTTGCGAAATTATGCAGCGCTTGGGGATGTGGCAGCGCATTCCTGAAAACGAGATTTATCGTTTGCGCGATGCAAAAGTGTTTAATGGTACGAGTGATTACACTTTGCATTTTCCGCAACCGAGCAAGGCACGGGGCGGCGAAACTGACCGCTTGGGCAATTTGATTTCTAATCACAATATTCGCCGCGCGGCGTATGAAGAAGTGGCGGAGTGTGCCAATGTGGAACTGCGTTGCGGTGTGGGCGTGAAAAGCGTGGAGACGAACGAGAACCGCGCGTTGGTTGAGCTGGAAAACGGCGATACGATTACGGCGCGCTTGTTGGTTGCGGCGGACAGTCGTTTTTCGCAAACGCGTCGCCAGCTGGGGATTGCGGCGGATATGCACGATTTTGGGCGCACGGTGATTGTGTTCCGCACCAAGCATACGATTTCTAATCAGCATACGGCGAGCGAGTGTTTCTTTTATGGGCGCACGCTGGCGTTGCTGCCGCTGGAAGAGCATTTGACCAACTGCGTGATTACGATTACCAACACCAAGGCGCATGAATTGCTGGATTTGTCGCCCGAAGATTTGACGGCGGAAGCGCAAAAAATGTTGAATGGCCGCTTGGGTGAGATGGAAATTGCGGGCACGGTGCACCATTATCCGCTGGTGGGAGCGCACGCGAGCACGTTTGTGGGCACGCGCTGCGCCTTGGTGGGCGATGCGGCGGTAGGAATGCATCCCGTTACCGCGCATGGCTGGAATTTGGGCTTGGAAAGCACGGAGATTCTGGCAAAACAAGTGTTGCAGGCGGATGCGAAGGGCAAGGATATTGCGTCTAAAGACGTGTTGGAGATGTATAACGTGAAGCATCAATTGCACACGCGCCCGCTGTATCACGGAACCAATGCGATGGTGTCGTTTTTCACCAACGACAGCGCGCCTGCGAAATTGTTGCGCGGGGCGGTGTTGCGCGTGAGCAATAATTTGCCGCCGTTGAAAAAGCTGATTAGCAAACAGCTTACGGGTTAACCGGTTTTCAGGCTGCCTTATATGATGGTTGGGGCAGCCTGAAAACGAGGGTATTTCATTTTCAGGCTGCCTAACGATGCAAAGGCAGCCTGAAATCTTAAAATGGAACGGCGGCTCGTTGCCAAATGATGTATGCAACGGGGCTTTACCGGTTGGCAACATCGACGAGCCGCCGACGCTCCATTGGTTGCAGGTGGTGCAACGGCAGCCTGAAAACGATGCCGAACGCCCAATCCGCCCGACCACCACACAAAGGCAGCCTGAAACGGTATTTCCCGTTTCAGGCTGCCTTTTTATCCGCAAGCATGCAAGGGCAAGCTATTGGAACAGCGCGCAAGTGCCGTCCGCTTCGCAGTTGGCTTTGCGATACAAGCGCACCAGTTTGCTGGTGGAAGCGTCGTGCGGCTGCGGGTCGATTGCCCCCGTCAGCTCGGCGAGAATGGTTTTGGCAAGCTGTTTGCCCAGCTCCACGCCCCATTGGTCAAAGCTGTTGATGCCCCAAATCACACCTTGGGTGAAGACTTTGTGTTCATACATGGCAATCAGGCTGCCCATGTTGCGCGGAGTGATTTTATCCAGCAGGATAACGTTGGTAGGACGGTTGCCGCTGAATGTTTTGTGCGGCACAAGCGCTTCGATATGCTCGGTGGGCACGCCTTGCGCTTGCAGTTCGGCGCGGACTTCGGCGGGCGTTTTGCCGCGCATAAAGGCTTCGGCTTGGGCGAACACGTTGCTGAGCAGGATTTCGTGATGCCCGGGCAGATTGCTGCGTTTTTCCAAGCTGGCGATGAGGTCTATAGGCGTGATGTGCGTGCCTTGGTGCAGCAGTTGGAAAAAGGCATGCTGCCCGTTGATGCCCGTTTCGCCCCATATGATTGGCCCTGTTTCGGTGGCAACGGGCGTGCCGTCCATTTGCACTTGCTTGCCGTTGGATTCCATGTCTAGCTGTTGGATGTATTTGGGCAGGCGGTGCAGGCGTTGGTCGTATGGCGCGATCACATGGCTGCCGCCGCCGTAGAAATTGATGTACCAAATGCCCAGCAGCCCCATCAGCGCAGGCAGGTTTTGCGACAAGGGCGCGTTGAGAAAATGTTGATCCATCAAATGCGCGCCTTCCAGCAGTTCGATGAAATTTTCCTCGCCAAGATACAGCATGATGGGCAAGCCAATGGCAGACCACAAGCTGTATCGTCCGCCCACCCAGTCCCAAAATTCAAACATATGCTCGGTGTCTATACCAAATTCGGCGACAGCTTTTTGGTTGGTGGAAACGGCGACAAAGTGCTTGGCGATGTCTTGCTCGCTGGCGGCTTGCAAAAACCAATCGCGCGCGGTGTGGGCGTTGGTGATGGTTTCTTGGGTGGTGAAGGTCTTGGATGCAACGATAAACAGCGTGGTTTCGGGGTGCACTTTTTCCAACACATCGCGCATTTGCGCACCGTCCACATTAGAAATAAAGTGCATATTCAGGCGCGGATGCCCAAAGTTTTTCAGCGCGGAACACATCATCAACGGCCCTAAATCCGAGCCGCCGATGCCGATATTGACCACATCGGTGATGACTTGATTGGTGTAGCCCAGCCACTCTCCGCTGCGCACGGCGCGGGTGAAGTCGCCCATTTTGCGCAAAACGTGGTTCACTTCGGGCATCACGTCTTTACCGTCCACCTTAATCGGCGTGTTGCTGCGGTTGCGCAGGGCAACGTGCAGCACGGCGCGGTTTTCGGTTTCGTTGATTTTTTCGCCGCTATACATTTGCTCAATGCGCTCGGGCAGCCCCGCCTGCTCGGCTAGGGCAACGAGGTCGGCGATGATTTGGTCGTTGATGCGGTTTTTGGAAAAATCCACCGCCAGGCCGCCCACTTCCAGCCAATAGCGGTTGGCGCGCTCGGGGTCTTGGGCAAATTGGTCGCGCATTTGGATGTTTTTGGTTTGTTCGTAGTCGTTTTGCAGCGCTTGCCATGCGGGCAGGTTGGCGGGGGTAGTCATGTCGTTTTCCTTTGCTGGGTTGATTTGGAGATGGAATTATAGTGATTTTCAGGCTGCGTTTGGGGGCGAAATGGAAGCAAAAAAAGGCAGCCTGAAAATGCTGCCTTGTGTGTTTACATCGTTATTCATCATTTTCAGGCTGCCTTTGCATCATCAACAAAGGCAGCCTGAAAACCATTTTGGTGCATCAATCGCTCATGCGGTGGCTCAAAATGCTGCGCTTGCCTTTTTCCAGCTGCAACGAAGCCGTTTCGCCCAAGCGCAACGCCAGCCCAATCGCCAAGATGTCAATTACCGCCAATTGCAACGAGCGCGACACCATCGGCGAATAGCGATGCGCGTCTTCCTGCACCGTCAATGCCAGCACGCAATCGGCAAGCTGTGCCAGCGGGCTGCCCGCGCGGGTAATCACAATCACCTTCGCGCCGTTTTCCTTGGCAATGCTCACCGCATCCAAAAGCTCAATCGACGAGCCAGAATTGGAAACCACTACCAACACATCCTGCGCCGTTAAAACCGCCGCCGCCATCAGCTGAATATGCGTATCCGAATACGCCACGGTGGACACGCCAAAGCGGAAAAATTTATGCTGCGCATCCTGCGCCACAATGCCCGAATTGCCCATGCCATAAAACTCAATGCGCCGCGCGTGCGACAGCATGGCAATCGCGTTTTCCAGCTCGTTTTCATCCAAAGTGCGCCGCGCGCCCAACAACGCCGCCGCGGTGTTGCCCAACACTTTTTCCATCACATCGCCCATGTTGTCGTCGGTGTTTAATTCGGCGTGCACAAACGGTAAACCGTTGTGGCTGATGCTGGCAGAAAGTTCCAGTTTAAATTCAGGCAGCCCCTTGTAGCCCAAGCTGCGGCAAAACCGAATCACCGTAGGCTGCGACACTTCCGCCCGCTCCGCAATCTCCGCCACCGCCGCGTGCACAAACCATTTGGGGTCGGATAACGCGCATTCTGCCACCTTGCGCTCCGCGTTGGACAACGAATCCAAAATCTCACTAATTTTGCTTAACATCATGACATCTTCCATACTCATAACAATCAATCAGGCAGCCTGAAAAAGCTCTGGGAACTTGCGCTGCAACAACATCAACGCCGACAAAGTTTGCGAATTGCCCAGCGCGTCATCATCAATCAGCTCATCCAAGCGCACCAACGGAATGCGCACAGGAATCAACGGCTCAGGCTCATCGCCATCCAGCTTGGACGCGCGCAAATCTTCCGCCACAAACACAAACATCTGCCCAAACATATGGCTAGGCGATGAATACAGCGCACGCAGCGGCGTTAATTTTACCGCCGCCAGCCCGATTTCCTCCTGCAACTCGCGCCGCGCCGCCTGCTCGGGCGTTTCGCCCGCATCAATCAACCCTTTCACGCAGGTTAACTCATAGCGCTCAGGGCCTACCGCATACTCGCGCACCATAATCAATTCGCCGTTTTCAATTGGCAACACCATCACCGCAGGCTTGCGCGACGGCGTTAAACGCTCATACGTGCGCTCTGCGCCGTTGGCAAAACGCAAATCCACTTCCTGCACTTCAAAAATGCGCGTTTTCGCCGCCAAGCGCACCGCCAGCACTTCGGGTTTTTGTTGTTCCGTATCCAAAAAGCTCATTGTGTTTTCCTTATTGTTATTCAATTTCAGGCTGCCTTTGTGGGCTTTGCGCTTATCGCCGCGCCTGAAATTCATCCAGCAACTCATTCGCATACCGCAACGACAAACCAAACCGCTGCCGCACCGCCACCAAATCATTGATACGATTGCCCGACACATTCTGCCGCAGCCATTCATGCGTTTTCGGATTGCTTTTCACGCTCTCATACAAAAACCGCGCCGACGACATACTGTTGTTGCGCAGCCAAGCCAGCCACGCGCCAATCACCAGCACAATCAACAAAAATTTCCACATAATTCGCTCTCCATCCTTTTCAGGCTGCCGTGTAATTTACAACACAACACGCATCAGGCAGCCTGAAAGTTTATTTCAACTACATTCTACTACATATTTCGCCTTTGTTTACCCACCGCGCCCAACAAATTTTTAGGCAGCCTGAAAACCGAAGGCTGCAACAAAGTTAAAACAGCCAGCGCCAAGCCATTTACACCAACCCTATTTGACAATTTCTCGCCGCATCCCTAAAATCCGCGCGTTTCAAATTTCTTACGCCATATCAGGCACTTTTCCCATTTAACCATTCAACCCTTTTGGCAGCGCAACAAACCTTTTTTCAGGCTGCCTATTCCTATTGATTTCACAAACAATCCCAAACACCATGCACGTTACCGAACTCCAAACCAAACACATAACGGAACTCATCGCCCAAGCCGAAAAAATGGGCATTGAAGGCGCAAACCGTTTGCGAAAACAAGACCTTGTTTTCCAAATTGTGCGCGAACTGATTCAAAGCGGGCAAGAATTTATCTGCTCGGGCACGCTGGAAGTGCTGCCCGATGGCTACGGCTTTTTACGCAACGCCGCCACATCCTATCTTGCCAATCCTGATGATATTTACGTTTCGCCTCAGCAAATTCGCCGTTTTAATTTGCACACAGGCGACACCATTGAAGGCACGGTGCGCGTGCCCAAAAACGATGAAAAATATTTCGCACTGGTGCGGCTAGATAGCGTTAATGGCGACCACCCCGAAAGCAGTCGTCATAAAATTTTGTTTGAAAACCTTACCCCGCTGTTCCCCAATCGCCAGCTTAAATTAGAGCGCGATAATCAATCCAGCGAAACCATCACAGGGCGAATTATTGACCTAATCTCCCCCATCGGCTTTGGGCAACGCGCCTTGCTGGTTGCGCCGCCCAAAACAGGCAAAACCGTGATGCTGCAAAACATCGCCCACGCCATCACCGCCAATTATCCCAACGCCGAGCTCATCGTATTGCTGATTGACGAGCGCCCCGAAGAAGTAACCGAAATGCTGCGTTCCGTGCGCGGCGAAGTGGTGGCTTCCACCTTTGACGAGCCTGCGCAACGCCATGTGCAAGTTGCCGAGATGGTGATTGAAAAAGCCAAGCGCATGGTGGAACACAAAAAAGACGTGATTATTCTGCTGGATAGCATCACCCGCCTTGCCCGCGCGTATAACACCGTGGTGCCGATGTCGGGCAAAGTGCTCACAGGCGGCGTGGATGCGCACGCGCTGCATCGCCCCAAACGCTTTTTCGGCGCGGCGCGCAACGTGGAAGAAGGCGGCTCGCTCACCATCATCGCCACCGCGTTGGTGGAAACAGGCAGCCGCATGGATGACGTGATTTTTGAAGAATTTAAAGGCACGGGCAACATGGAATTGAGCCTAGACCGCCGCCTTGCCGAAAAGCGCGTGTTCCCCGCCATCAACATCAACAAATCGGGCACGCGCCGCGAAGAACTTATCGTCCCCGCCGACCAGTTGCAACGGATGTGGATGCTGCGCCGCGTGATTCATCCGATGGACGACGTGGAAGCCGCCGAATTCTTGTTAGACAAAATCAAGCAAACCAAAAACAACGCCGACTTTTTTGACCTGATGCGCGGCAGCAATAACGCAGGCAAAAGCCATGCCACCAATCATGCAAACAATGGCAACAGCGGCAATACCGCCCAAGGCAGCCTGAAAACCGCTGCGCCCACCGCCACGCAGCAAAACAGCAACGAAACCACCAACCTGCCCCGCCGCCGCGGCCGCCCGCGCAAAAATCCCCTTGCCTAAGGAGCACTCTGATGGCATTGCAAATTCAAATCATGCCCGTAACCGCGTTTCGCCAGAACTGCTCGCTGCTGTGGGACGATGAAACGCGCGATGCGGTGTTAGTGGACGTGGGCGGCGATGCCGAACATCTGCTCGCCGAAGTGAACAAACGCAGCCTGAAACTGAACGCCATCTGGCTCACGCACGGGCATCTTGACCACGCAGGCGGCGTGCCCATGCTGTTGGAAAGGCAAAATGTGCCCGTTATCGGACCGCATCCCGACGACCAATTTTTGCTGGATGCGCTGCCTGAAACCACCGCGTCTTACGGCTTTCCCGTTTGCCCTGTGTTCGCGCCCACGCGCTGGCTGCACGATGGCGATACGCTGAGCGTTGGGCAATTCACGTTTCAAGTGTTGCACATTCCTGGGCATACTCCGGGGCACGTGGTGTTTTACTGCGCCGCCGCCAAGCTGCTGCTTGCGGGCGATGTGTTGTTTTACGAGAGCATCGGACGCACCGATTTTCCGCGCGGCAATCATCAGGATTTGCTGGACAACATCCGCAACAAACTTTTCAGGCTGCCTGATGACACGCTGGTTATCCCCGGCCATGCCCGCACCACCACGATTGGGCATGAGAAGCAGTTTAATCCGTATGTGGGCGGGGCAGCCTGAAAATACTCTGCACGCCGTGCGGTGATAATGTTCATACAATGCTGTCGCCAAAATTAAAAACGACTGGGAAATATGAATCCAGTCGTTTTTTTGTTGTTTACTCGTTTTCAGGCTGCCTTTTGGCTTGGGATTAGGCAGCCTGAAAACGGAGTTTGCGCGTTAATGCTCGTGATGATGCGCGTGTTCGTGCGCGTGGCTTTTACTTGCCGCATCGCTGCAATACAAATTCTCGTCGTGTTCATGGTTTTGCGCATCCAGCTGCAAGGTAACGTGCGCGATGCCTTTGGCTTGGATTAACCGCTCCACCGCTTGGCGCACGCTTTGCGCTTCGCCAACTGTCATCGTGCCATCCAAAACCAGATGGGCGGAAAACAGATGGCGATCGCTGGTGAGCGTCCACAAATGCAAATCGTGTACGCCCAACACCTGCGGCACAGCGCGGATTTCGTCCGCCAGCACGGCTTGGTCTATATGTTGGGGCGCACCCTGCATCAAAATATGCAAGGTGTTTTTCAGCACGCCCAGCCCGCTGTGTGCAATCAGCAGCGACACCAGCAGGCTCACAATCGGGTCGGCGAGTTTCCAGCCAAACGCCATCAGCAGCAACGCCGCCACAATCGCGCCCAGCGAGCCGAGCAAATCACCGAGAACGTGCAAATACGCGCTTTTCATGTTCAGATTGCCCTCGGTGTCGCTGTGGCGCAGCATATACCACGCCACCACCATGTTCACCAGCAGCCCCAGCACGCTCACCGCCAGCATCCCTGCGCCTGCGATTTCGGGCGGCTGCTTAAAGCGCTCCACCGCTTCAATAATAATGAACACGGCGATGGCAATCAGCGTGAGCCCGTTAAACAGCGCAAACAAAATCTCCGCCCGCTTGTAGCCAAAGGTTTGGCGGGCGTTCACGGCTTTTTCGCCAAATTTAAACGCCACCAGCGCCAAGCCCAGCGCCAGAGCATCGGAAAACATATGCCCTGCATCCGAAAGCAGCGCCAGCGAGCCTGTGAGCCAGCCGCCGATGATTTCCACCAGCATATAGCCTGCGATGATGACAAAAGATACCGCCAACGCTTTTTTGTTGGAGGTGTGAACATGGCTGTGGTCGTGGTTGTGGTGATGGTGTGCGGCGCTCATGGGGGGCTCCTGATGGGGTGGTGAATGGGGGAGTATAAAGGGTGGCGGGGCGATGGGGAAGTTTTTTGCGTTGGTGTGGGATTGGTAGTTTGGGGGAGAGACGATGATGCGCGGTGGTTGCGATTGTTGGCATTGGTGCAAACGATTAGCATGGCGGATGCGCAAAAGGCAGCCTGAAAAGCCGAAATATGCTTTTCAGGCTGCCTTTGTGTTGGTTACCTTGCCGCAAGCGTGTTGCTACCCCGCCGCCTTCACCCGCTGCCCCAGCGCCAGCAATACCTTCTCCGCCACCGCCAATTCTTCCACGCTCAAATCCTGCGCCCATTCCGCCGCCTGCGCCATCCAGCGTTGGCGCACTTGGGCGAACACCGCTGCGCCGCGTTCGGTAAGCGAATAAAGTGGCGAGCGTTTGTGCGCGGGGTTGTCGGCGGCGGCGACCAAACCGTCTGCTAGCAGCAGATTGAGCTGCTTTTGCGCGCCTTGGCGGCTCATGCCCATGCGCTCGCCCAGCTGCGGCGAGGTTTGCGCTTCGGCGGCGTGTGCCAGCGCGCCGAGCATTTGCCAGCGCGCCGAGGTTAGTCCCAAATCGGCGGCAAAACGGTCGCCCCATGCGAGCAGTAAACCGTTGGTGTAGAAAATTTCGGCGGTGATGCGGCTGAGGGCTTCGCTGTTTAACTGATTGTCCATGCTGTGTTTCCCAAATGATTTTTCGGCGGTGAGTTTAAAAAATGCGGAAAACGGTTGTCAAATAGTTGCGGTTTTCAAGTAAAATAATTTGACAACTGATTTCCATATTTGTAAACTGGTTTCCAAATTATTACGCAAAGGAAACCATGAAACCTGACACCCCGCAACGTTACGCCCCGTTCACCCGCTTTTTGCATTGGGGCATGGCTGCTTGCTATGCGTTTATGTTTACCAGCGCACTGGCGTGGCATCTCAACGGCAGCCTGAAATTCCTAATTGCGCCGCATAAGGCGGTTGGCGTGCTACTGCTGTTGCTCGCGGCGGTGCGTTTTGTTTGGGCGTTGCGCAACCTGCGCCGTCACCCCGCAGGCAGCCTGAAAGTGAAACTGGGGCATCTTGCCCTGTATGCGCTGATGTTTGCCGTGCCCGCCAGCGGCATGGCGCGGCAGTTTCAAGCCCCGCTCGGCGTCGCACACGGCGCATTAGCGTTTGCCCTGCTGTTGCTGATTGTCGGACACGTCGGCATGACGGTTGTCCACCAGCGCAAGGGCGAACAAATTTTGCAGCGCATGATGTAAACGGAGACCAAATATGAAGCCCTACTTTCACACAGCCGCCCGCGTGCTGCTTTTTATCGGCGGCAACCTGCTGGCGGGCAGCGCGCTTGCCTTTGCCGCGCTTAATCAGGGCGCGCGCGTGCAGGATGGCGCGTTCTTTTACTGGCAGCGGTATTTTGTCGACAACATTGTCGCCACCGCCACCCTGCCTGGCATTGCCCTGCTGGTTGGCGGCAGCCTGCTGCTCTGCCTTGCCGAAATCAGGAAAAAACATCTGTTGCTGCTGACGGTATCGCTGGTGGTTGCCGCCAACAGCCTTCTGTTTATTCTGCCCGCTTCGCACCAAGCCTCCGCGTTGGCGTTTCAGTCTGCCCGGCTGGTTGCGGTATCCGCCGCTTTTACCGCCGCCAAAAATACGGAAGACCGCCACGGGGCGCTTAATGGGGTGCTGCTGTTGGTTTATCTGGCGGTGTTTTTTGCGCGGGTGGGCGGGCGGAAGGCAGCCTGAAAAAGGACGGACAAACCAAAGCAGCCTGCGTAGCGTAGCGGAGTTGCGAAGCTAAAGCCGCGCAAACGGTTTTCAGGCTGTCTCAGCATCAACACCCCGCACCCATTCCACACACCAACAAAAAAGCAGCCTGAAAACGAATAACCCGTTTTCAGGCTGCCTCTGCTGCAATACATTAAATAGAACGTTTGAACATATTGCCGTATTTTTGATTGAAGCGATCCACGCGACCAGCGGTGTCCACGATTTTTTGTTTGCCTGTGTAGAAAGGATGGCAGTTTGAGCAAACCTCAATATTGAAGTTTTCTTTTTCCATGGTAGATTTGGTTACAAATTTGTTGCCGCAAGAGCAAGTAACGTTTACTTCATGGTAATCAGGATGGATTTCAGGTTTCATGTTTTTTCCTTAAAAAAGCGAGCGTAGGGATTTTGCCTACGCCACATTGAACGAAGCCGCGCATTATCCCGATTTTTCATTTGTTTGGCAAGAACCTATGTTTAAGGCAGCCTGAAAATCCAGTACAATCCCCCGCTTTATTTTCCCCAACGCAAACCCATGAAATATCTACCCTATTGGCTGGTGGCAATTGCCGCCATCATCCTTGACCAAATCAGCAAATACGCCATTCTCGCCCGCTTTGAATACCAAGAGCGGCTCAACATCATCCCGCATTTTTTTGACCTCACGCTGGTGTATAACCCCGGCGCAGCGTTTAGCTTTCTTGCAGGCATGGGCGGGGCGCAGAAATATTTATTTATTGTGCTAGCGTTTGCAATCAGTGGCTATCTGGCGCGCGGCATTGCCAAAAACGAATTTGGCAAGCTGGGCAACTGGGCGGCGGCGATGATTATCGGCGGCGCGTTTGGCAACGTGATCGATCGCTTTGTGCACGAAAAAGTGGTGGATTTTTTGCTGTTTTATTGGGGCGAACATTATTACCCCGCGTTTAATGTTGCCGACAGCTTTATCTGCGTGGGCGCGGTGTTACTGGCAATTGACAGCATGAAGCATAAAAAGGCAGCCTGAAACATAAGGACGTATTATTATTATGTTTAATCGTTTGTTATTCCTCTTGCTCGCAGGCGTATCCTGTGCCGCCGTTGCCGCGCCGAAATATGATTTTGCTCGCTATTCCAGCGGCAAAATTTATCAAGGCAAACGCGCTGCGGTGAAAATGCCTAAGCAATTGAAAAATTTTTTAGGCAACGATAGATTCAAAACCATTTATAAGGAAGTCAAACAGGGCAAAATTGATTTTGCCAGCTATTACGTTACGGCTTCGTGGGGGTGCGGAACGGGATGTTTGAGCGGTGCATTAGTGGATGTGCGCGATGGCAAAATGTATGAATTGACTCCGTATGGTACTGATTATCCATTATGGGGTTGCTACATAGCTCCCAACAAAGAAGACACAGAAATTTTCCACTATCGCGCTAACAGTCGCCTATTTATCACTGAAAACTGCCATTACAGCAACATCGCTGGGAGCGAAGATGTGATTACCCAGCACAGAACAACTTATGTGTATGAATGGTTGGAAAAACAGAAAATTTTTGTGCTTCGCAAGCGTCGTGTGCGAAAAAGCATTGTGCCTAGCTCGGTGCACCCATAGGCAGCCTGAAAACGCCAACATCATCAAGAGAAAAACCATGACCCAAAAAACCATTATGCTCGCCAACCCGCGCGGTTTCTGCGCAGGCGTGGACAGAGCCATTTCCATTGTAGAACGCGCGTTAGAGCTGTTTGGCGCGCCGATTTATGTGCGCCACGAAGTCGTACACAACAAATTTGTGGTGGATGGCTTGCGCGATAAAGGCGCGATTTTTATTGACGACTTGGCAGAAGTGCCCGCAGGCGCAACACTGATTTACTCGGCACATGGCGTATCCAAAGCGGTGCAAGCCGAAGCTGCTGAGCGCGGTTTTCGCGTGTTTGATGCCACTTGCCCGCTGGTTACCAAAGTGCACAAAGAAGTGGCGCGGCTGGATGCCCAGGGCTATCAAATCATCATGATTGGGCACGCGGGACACGTGGAAGTGGAAGGCACGATGGGGCAACTGCCCAGCGGCAAAATGCAGCTGGTGCAAACGGTTGCCGATGTAGCGAATCTTGTGGTACCCAATCCCGAAAAACTGGCGTATGTGAGCCAAACCACGCTGTCGGTAGACGAAACGGCAGACATCATCGCCGCCCTGAACGCGCGTTTTCCCAACATCAAAAATCCGCACAAAGAAGACATTTGCTACGCCACCACTAACCGCCAAGCGGCGGTGAAAGATTTGGCGACCGATTGCGATATTATTATTGTGGTGGGTTCGCCCAATTCGTCTAACAGCAATCGCTTGCGTGAAGTGGCAACGCAGCGCGACGTGGAAGCGTATATGGTGGACAACGCGGCTTTGCTGCAACGCGAGTGGTTTAACGGCAAGAATAAGGTGGGCGTAACAGCGGGGGCGAGCGCGCCTGAGGTCTTGGTGCAAGAGGTGATTCAGCAAATTAGGGATTGGGGGCTGGATAATGTAGAACAAGGCAACACGGTGGAAGAGAATATGGTGTTTGTGTTGCCCAAAGAGTTGCGCAAATAAGCAGAGGCAGCCTGAAAACCCCATTTCAGGCTGCCTTAAATCATGCGTGATATACTGCGCCAATACCTATCAAAAAAGGACAACATCATGCAAACTGCCAAAATATTCACCACAGGGCGCTCGCAAGCCGTTCGCCTGCCCAAAGCCTTTCAGTTTGACACGCAAGAAGTCATTATTCAGCATTTTGGCAACGGCGTTTTGCTTATCCCCAAAAACAACGATTGGCAAAGCCTGCGCGAAGCCGTTGCCGAGTTTGAACCCGATTTTGTGCTAGAGCGCGGCGAACAAGCCGAGCAAATCCGAGAAGAGCTGCGATGAGCATTCGTTTTATGTTGGATACCAATATTTGTATCTACATCATCAATCAAAAACCGCAATATGTATTTGAAAAGTTTGAGCAATACCAAATTGGCGAAATCACCATTTCCAGCATTACCGCCAGCGAATTGGCATTTGGTGTAGAAAAATCGGGTTCGCAGCGCAATAAAAATTCGTTATTAAAATTTCTTGCGCCTTTGGAAATTTTGCCATTTGATGAACGCGCCATTTGGCATTACGCCCAAACGCGACACGCACTGCAAAGCCGTGGCACGCCCATCGGTGCGTTGGATTTGCTGATTGCCAGCCATGCACTGTCGCTGGGCGTTACGCTGGTAACCAATAACACCAAAGAGTTTGAACGCGTAGATGGCTTGATGTTGGACAATTGGATTGAAGCATAAAAAGGCAGCCTGAAAACCCCATTTCAGGCTGCCTTTTCTCCACTCACGCAATCGCTTTAAGCTATAATCGCGCCCATTTTTCAATTCCCATCTCAGGAAAACTCACACCATGGATAAACTCAAAATCACCGCCAACGGCAAACTCAACGGCGAAATCACCGTATCAGGCGCAAAAAATGCCGCGCTGCCGTTGATGTGCGCAGGCTTGCTCACCAACGGCACGCTGCGGCTCAAAAACGTGCCGATGTTGGCGGATGTGAAAACCACGCAAAAGCTGCTGCAAGGCATGGGCGCGCGCGTGATGACCGACAACATCAGCGAGTTTGAAATCAACGGCGGCGCAGTCAATAACACCTGCGCGCCGTATGATTTGGTGCGTACCATGCGCGCGTCCATTTTGGTGCTGGGGCCTACTCTGGCGCGTTTTGGCAAGGCGGAAGTGAGCCTCCCTGGTGGCTGCGCGATTGGCGCGCGTCCTGTGGATCAGCATCTCAAAGGCTTGGAAGCAATGGGCGCGCAAATCACCATTGAACACGGCTATGTGAAAGCCGTTGCGCCGCAGGGCAAGCTGCAAGGTGCGCGCGTGGTGATGGACGTGGTAACCGTGGGTGGCACGGAAAATCTGCTGATGGCGGCAACGCTGGCGCAAGGCACAACCGTTTTGGAAAACTGCGCGGTTGAGCCAGAAGTGGTGGATTTGGCGGAATGCTTGGTGAAAATGGGCGCAAAAATCAGCGGCATCGGTACGGCAACCATGACGGTTGAAGGCGTGGACGAACTGCACGGCTGCGAGCACAGCGTGGTGCCCGACCGCATTGAAGCGGGTACTTTCCTTTGCGCGGTGGCGATGACGGGCGGCAAAGTAACCCTGCGCCATGCCGCGCCCAAAACCATGGAAGCAGTGTTAGACAAATTAACCGAAGCGGGCGCGATTATTGAAACGGGTGACGATTGGATTGCGATTGAAATGAACGACCGCCCCAAAGCAGTGAACATCCGCACCGCCGTGCATCCCGCGTTTCCCACCGATATGCAGGCACAATTTATGGCGATGAACGTGGTGGCAGAAGGCGTGGGCAAGGTTACCGAAACCATTTTTGAAAACCGCTTTATGCACGTTCCCGAGCTGAACCGCATGGGCGCGGATATTGAAGTGGAAGGCAACACGGCGTTGGTGAAAGGTGTGTGCGAGCTGTCGGGCGCAACGGTGATGGCAACCGATTTGCGCGCTTCGGCGAGCTTGGTGCTGGCGGGATTGGTTGCCAGCGGCGAAACGGTGGTGGATCGGATTTACCATCTTGACCGCGGTTATGAGCATATTGAAGAGAAGTTGAACGGCGTGGGCGCGAAGATTGAGCGAGTTCGCGGCTAATGCTTTTTGCTAATGGAAAGGCAGCCTGAAAAGGGATTTTTCGTTTTTCAGGCTGCCTTATTTTAAGTGCGGATTAGGTTTTCAGGCTGCCCCATAGTTCAGATGATTGCGCCAATTTTCCAAGCAAGCCTAATCGGTTAGATTTTGGCATTCGCCTGTTTTGCTGTTTGACGAGAAGCCTAACGGCATCAATACGATAAAGGCAGCCTGAAAAACAGATTTCCCTATTTTCAGGCTGCCTTTCACAATCCACATAGCCCAACACCCATCAAACCAATCACCAAACATTCCCAACCTACCCTACCCCACAAAAGCAGCCTTATCCATTTGTCCAAATCTTTGATTTGGGTATTAAGTAAGCATCTAAATCTTTGATTTAGCCATGCGAACTTATGCAAAGCTAATGGTTATGCCGCAGTGCAAAGCGCAAGGTTGAAAACACCTAATCCCCTTATTTTTCGTTAATTTTCGTTTACGCCCTTTCCTAAACCCGCAAAATCGCCTACTCTTACGCCTTTGCATTTTTCAGTCTGCCTGAAACAACACGACAACAAAAGGAAAGACACACAACTATGTCTCAAACTTGGAAAAAAATTGCACTTTACACCTGTGGCGCGATTAGCGGCGTGGCGCTCAGCATCGGCGCACAAAGTTTCGCCGCCGACAAAAAAAACGACGACAACTTGCCCATCCAATCGCTCAAAACCATGGCGGAAGTGTATGGGCAAATTAAAGCCAACTATGTGAACAAATCCGACGACGAAAAACTGCTGGAAGAAGCCATCAAAGGCATGGTGGCAGGGCTAGACCCGCATTCAGAATACATGAACAAAAAAGGCTACGCCGAAATGAAAGAGTCCACCACGGGCGAATTTGGCGGCTTGGGCATGGAAGTCGGCTCGGAAGACGGCTTTGTAAAAGTGATTGCGCCGATTGAAGACACCCCCGCCGAGCGCGCGGGCGTAAAAAGCGGCGACTTTATCGTGAAAATTGACAACGAATCCACACGCGGCATGACGGTGAACGACGCGGTAAAAAGAATGCGCGGCAAACCCGGCACCAAAATCACGCTCACCCTTTCGCGCAAAGATGCGGATAAGCCGATTATCGTGAACCTAACCCGCGCCATTATTAAAGTGCAAAGCGTGCGCTCGCATTTGCTGGAAAACGGCTACGGCTACATCCGCGTAACCCAATTCCAAGAGCGCACGGTGGCTTCGGTTGCCGAAATGGTGAACAAATTAACCCAAGAAAACAAAGCGCCGCTCAAAGGCTTGGTGCTGGATTTGCGCGACGACCCTGGCGGCTTGCTCAACGGCGCGGTGGGCGTATCCGCCGTGTTCCTGCCCAAAGATGCGGTGGTGGTGAGCACCAAAGGACGCGATAACAAGCAAGGCATGCTGCTCAAAGCGCGCCCCGAAGATTATATTTTGTCGGTGGGCACCGACCCCTTGGCTTCGCTGCCTGCGGAAATCAAAAATATGCCGATTACCGTGTTGATTAATTCGGGCTCGGCTTCGGCTTCGGAAATTGTGGCAGGCGCATTGCAAGACCACAAACGCGCGGTAATCGTGGGCACGCGCAGCTTTGGTAAAGGCTCGGTGCAATCGGTGATTCCGATGTCTAGCGGCGGCGCGTTGAAAATCACCACCGCGCTGTATTACACGCCAAACGATCGCTCCATCCAAGCCACTGGCATCGTGCCCGATGTGGAAGTGAAAGACAAAACACGCACTTTTGAAAGCCACGAAGCAGATTTATCAGGGCATATTGACAACCCATTGGGCGAAAACGGCGTTAAAACCGCAGTTTCCGCTTCCGAGCCCGAAAGCAAGGAAGAAGAAACCAAGCCCGCCGCTGCCAGCGAGCCTAAACCCAAATTGGAAGAATTGTCTTCACGCCGCAAACCCGACCCCAGCAAAGACGAGCAATTGCGCAAGGCGCTGGATTTACTGAACAACCCAAGCGAATGGCAAAAATCTTTGGGCTTGGGCGTGCAAAAATTAGCGGAAGAGAAAAAGAAAGCCGATGAGAAAAAAGCGGCAGAAGAGAAGAAAAATAAGTAAGCCAAAATAAGAACCCTGCTTGATGCGGGGTTTTTTGTTTTTCAGGCTGCCTTAATTGAAGCAACAAGGCAGCCTGAAAACGTGTAAACAACAAAAACGACTGGCTTCATATTTCCCAGTCGTTTTTAATTTTGGCGACAGCGTTGTGTGAACATTATCGCCGCGCGGCGTGCAGAGTATTTTCAGGCTGCCCTATCCCAAGCAAAAGGCAGCCTGAAAACAAGATTTCCCATTTCAGGCTGCCTTTGCGTTTTAACCATCCAATTACGGCATCGCTTCCGCCGAAGAATGCGCCCCACGGCGTGCCGCTTTATCCAGCGCGGCGGGCAGTTTGCCTGCTTCTTTGGTGAAGGTGATTACCAGCTGCTCGCCATCTGCTTTGGCTTGCACGGTGTCTTTCCATTCGCTGTCGTTCAGGTTCAGTATGGCTTGTTCAACCCCTTGTGCAAACTGCTCAATTGGAGCTTCATTCAAAGGCGTACCGATTACATTCGTAAACGTTTTGTAGCCCTCGCGGATGAATTTTTTATCAATGCGCACTTCGCCTTGGGCTTTTATTTGTTTCGCCAACTCTTCAATTTTCTCTTCTGTCATTTTCTCGCTAACAACGTTGCCAGGCAGGCTGCCTTCCCATTGCATGGTGGCTTTGCTGCCGTTGAGCACGATTTGGTTGTCTTTGGATTCAAACGCGCCGCCCGATTGCAACAACACCTTAACAAATTCTTCAGCGGCTTTTTTGCTTTCGGCAGCGGTTACGCAGCGTTCGCCTTGCGCTTTAAACAGGTTGGCGATGATTTCAAAGGCTTTGGCGTCCACATCTTTCATGTTTAGATTGTAGCGGATTTGTTCCAGCTTAACATTTTGCTGCGGCATGCCCTTGAAGCTGAGTTCGTCCAGTTTGCTGGTGCTGGTGTAAACCAATTTGCCGCTTTTGATGGCTGTTTCCGCGCTGCTTTCCAGATTGCTCAGGCTCATTTCAAACGGCGTGTCGCCTGCTGCGGAGAAGGTGATGGATTCCACCTTGCCGCTGGCTTTGCCTGTTGCGAGCATGGCGAGATTAAACGAATCGGCTTGGTAGCTGACGTTTTTAATCGCGCCGTTGTATTGCGGGTCTTTGAGCGTGATGCTGGGGATTTTGATTTTTAGATTATGCAGCTCTTTGCCGTCTTTGCCGCTTTTGAGCGTGAACGCGGCGTTGATGGGTTCCCATGCAACCGTGGCGCTGTTTTCGGTGAACGAGTTGGCGGGGATAACGATTTCGCTGTCTATATTGCCGCTCCATGTGGTTTTGCTGCGGATGTCAAACAGATAGGTTTCTTTTTGGTTGTTGGGATTTTTGGCGTAGATTTTGGAAACGATGGTGTAGCCTGTTAAGCCGCGTGTGATGGTGTCTTCGCTGCGGAAAACGGGGCGATATTCAGGCTGGCACAAATCGGCGGCGATTTCGCCTGTCCAGTTGGCGCTGCCCGATAGCACGCCCATGTTGAATTCGGCAAGCTGCACTTTAAAGCGCTTGTCTTGGATGTTGAAATTGTTTTGATACGCGCTTTCCAGCTTTTTGCCTGCGACAACATTGCCGCCAACTGCGCCGACTAAGACGATGCCAACTGCGCTGGCAATCAGGGTTTTTTTGTTCATTTTTGCTTTCCTTGTTAAAGGGGGTGGGATGGATAGGGCTGCGATGGGCAGTCTGAAAATTTGTTTAGGATATGGGCTACGCTGAAACGCGTTTTCAGGCTGCCTATGCCAGCGCTGCCACCATCACGGCTTTAATGGTGTGCATCCGATTTTCGGCTTGGTCAAACGCGATATTATAGGGCGATTCAAACACGTCTTCGGTTACTTCAATGCCGTTTGCCAGCGCGGGATATTGCGCGGCGATTTCTTTGCCAACGGTGGTTTCGCAGTTGTGAAACGCGGGCAGGCAGTGCATCAATTTCACGCGCGGATTGCCCGTTGCTTGCAGCAGCGCCCTGTTTACTTGATACGGCAGCAGCGCGGCAATGCGCTCGCCCCAAGCGGCAACAGGCTCGCCCATGCTCACCCAAATATCGGTGTGCACAAAATCCACGCCATCAATGGCAGCCTGAATATCATCAGTAACCAGCACGCGCGCACCGCTTTGCTGCGCCATTTCGCGGCACATCGCCTGCAATTCTGCCGTGGGCTGCAAGGCTGGCGGCGCGGCAATGCGCACATCCATGCCGAGCTTGGCGCCGATCATCAGCAGCGAATTGCCCATGTTGTTGCGCGCATCGCCCAAGTAAACATAGCTGATTTCGTGCAACGGCTTGTTGCTGTGTTCCAGCATGGTGAGCACATCCGCCAGCATTTGCGTGGGGTGCCATTCATCGGTGAGCCCATTGAACACGGGCACGCCCGCCCAATCCGCCAGCTCTTGCACCGTGCTTTGCGCAAAGCCGCGATATTCAATCGCATCATACAAACGCCCCAGCACGCGGGCGGTGTCTTTCATGCTTTCTTTATGCCCAATTTGCGACGACACGGGGTCTATATAGGTAACGCGCGCGCCCTGATCTGCCGCCGCCACTTCAAAGCTGCATCGCGTGCGCGTGGACGTTTTCTCAAAAATCAGAGCGATGTTTTTGCCTTGCAAACGCGGCTGCTCGCTGCCCGCGCGTTTGGCTTGTTTTAAATCGCGCGCCAAATCCAGCAAAAATTGAATTTCTTGCGGCGTGTGGCGCGTGAGACTGAGCAAATGCCGATTTTTCAGATTAACAGGCATAGCGTTGTCCTTTTGCAATGGGTGGGAAAGGCGGGAATTTACTGGATTACGCCAAGGGGGTAAAGGGGCAGCCTGAAACACCGTTGCGCCTGTTGCAAAAGCATCATGCAAACGATAAGCGCGGCGCTGTTGGCAAAATCCGCGCCTATCGCGCCCAAGCCGATTTTTCCGCCCCAAACCAGCGCGCAAACTGCGTGCCAACAACCCATAGCCAGCCTGAAATCGGTTACAATCGCGCAGTTTATTAACCCGCCACGAGACACTTCCAATGCTAGGCTTTTTTAGCAAACTGTTTAAATCAAAAACCCCAGCACAAGACCCCCAAACGCAGCCTGAAAACAATAACCCAACAGCTGCCGAACCTTTGCCTGCCGACAGCGCAGCAAGCGAACCCACCGCCGAAACGCAGCCTGAAAACGAGAATACAGCGGCTGAAACCGCGCAGGCTGTTGATGCTGATACTGCTGATGTTGATACTGCCGAACAAGGGCAGCCTGAAAATAGCGATGCGGCTGAGAACGAAGTGGCTGCTGATGCTGATGGCGATGCCGATTCATCCGAGCAATCCGCCGTTGCAACCACGGAAGCAGAAACAGCAGCGGATGGGCAGCCTGAAAACGCTGCGGATGAAGCCACAGCCGTAGCCACAGATAAAACCGAAACGCAGCCTGAAAATGCGGCGAACAAAGCCACGCCTGCTCAAACCGCAGCGAACGTGGTTGAAACAGCGGAGCAAGCATCCGCAACACAAGAGCAGCCTGAAACCACCGAAGCGCAAAGCCAAACGCAGCCTGAAAACGAACCACCCGTGCGCAATTGGACGATGACCGCCATCGCCGAAAAGCACAACAGTTGGGCAAGCGCGGCAGAGAAACAGCAGTCTGAACGTGAGCAAAGCGAGCTTCTGCGAAGCAAAAACACCAGCAGCGAAACAGCAGCAAGCGCACAGCCCGAAGCCGCCGCGAACGAAACCGCGACAAACGAAAGCGCAGCCAATAAAGCCGAGCAAAACACGCCAGCCGAAACGGCGGCAAACGAAAATGCGCCTACTCAAACCGTAGCGCAGGCGCAAGCAGCGGTAGAACAAGCATCCGCCGAGCAAAGGCAGCCTGAAAATCATGTAGAAGATGAAAGCAAAGCTGAATATGCAGCGCAAACCGTAGCCACCGTTGCAACAGAAACGCAGTCTGAAAACGCCGAAGCGGCTGAAACCAGCGCAACAAACGCTGCCGAAGCCGCTGCAACGACGCAGCCTGAAACCCCCGAATCCCCAAAACTCGGCTGGGCAGCCCGCCTAAAACAAGGTCTAACCAAATCGCGCAACCACATGGCAAAATCGTTGGCAAGCGTGTTTGGTGGTGGGCAGATTGATGAAGATTTATACGAAGAGCTGGAAACCGTGCTGCTCACCAGCGACATGGGCATAGAAGCCACCGAGCAGCTGATGAACGAAGTGCGCGACCGCGTGTCGCTCAAAGGGCTCAAAGACGGCAACGAGCTGCGCCAAGCGCTGAAAGATGCGGTATACGAATTGCTCAAACCGCTGGAACAGCCGCTTGTTTTGCCCGAAAACGGCGAACCGTTTGTGATTATGCTGGCGGGCATCAACGGCGCGGGCAAAACCACGTCCATCGGCAAACTGGCGAAATATTTTCAAGCTCAGGGCAAATCGGTGATTTTGGCGGCGGGCGACACCTTCCGCGCCGCTGCCCGCGAGCAGTTGCAAGAATGGGGCGAGCGCAACGGCGTTACCGTGATTTCGCAAGCCAAGGGCGACAGCGCGGCGGTGTGTTTTGATGCGGTGGAAGCCGCCAAAGCGCGCCAAATTGACATCGTGTTGGCGGACACCGCAGGGCGCTTGCCCACGCAGTTGCACCTGATGGAAGAAATCAAAAAAGTGAAACGCGTGCTGCAAAAATCCATGCCCAATGCGCCGCACGAAATCATCGTGGTGCTGGATGCTAACATCGGGCAAAACGCGATTAACCAAGTGGTTGCGTTTGACGATGCGCTCGGTGTAACGGGCTTAATCGTTACCAAGCTGGACGGCAGCGCCAAAGGCGGCGTGTTGGCGGCGCTGGCAAGCAACCGCGCCATTCCCGTGCGCTATATTGGCGTGGGCGAGAGCATTGACGATTTGCGCCCGTTTAACGCCAAAGATTTTGTGGACGCGCTGTTGGACTAATCATCCGCGCAAAAAAGGCAGCCTGAAAACGGGTTTACACGGTTTTCAGGCTGCCTTTGGCTTAACGCGCTGCGCTGTCTTGCCGTTATTTGGTAAAACCCAGCGGCTATGCCACAATGCTGCCCTTTAATCCCCCAAAGGCAGCCTGAACATGACGCCCTACGCTATCCGCTCCACCCTATACATGCCCGCCACGCAAAACAAGCTCGCCGAAATCATCAGCCGTCCCGAAAAAACCCACGCCGATGCCATCGTGCTGTGCTTTGAAGACGCGCTGCCCATCAACGACATCAATAAAGGCATCGCCAATCTCAACCACGCCTTTGCCCAAATCCGCCAGCCCATCCGCCGCCCCTATATCTTTATCCGCGTGCGCCATATCAACAATTTTCACGACCTGCTCAACCAGCTCAACACCGCCTGCCTGCAACAGCTCACTGGCATCGTTATCCCTAAGCTCACCCCCGCCAATCTCAAAGCCTGGCAAGACGCCCTATCTGCCCGACAAAATCCGCTGTATTACATGATGACGCTGGAAACCGAAGATTATTACCAGCCGAAAAACATCGCCAAAATCTTCAAAAAACTGCGCAAAAGCCCGCTGGCGCCGCAAATATTAAGCATTCGGCTCGGCGGCAACGACTTGCTGCGCGGCATACGGATGAAACGCCCGCAAGGCAGACACACGCTATACGACACGCCGCTCATCGGGCTGTTTAGCCAAATCATCATCCATGCGCGGCTCAACGGCTTTGAAGTGAGCGCGCCCGTGTTTGAATACTTCGCCCAAGATGCCGACACCCAACACGCCTTCGCCCAAGAGCTGCAACAGGATTACACCTTCGGCTTTTGGGGCAAAACCGCCATCCACCCCAGCCAATGCCCCGCCATCAACCAACAATTTACCGTGGCGGGAGAAGATGTTGCCCTTGCCCGACGCATCTGCCAAGAAACCGAACAAAACGGCGGCTTGCACGGCGGCGTGTCCAACCACCAGCAAGCCATGATAGAACCCACCACGCATTACGCATGGGCAAAGCGCATCCTTGCCATGCAGCAACCCGACTAGCAATCCAAACCATACGCGCCAACGGCAGCCTGAAACTCCGTTTTCAGACTGCCGCCGCACCACGCCATCCACCCAAACAAGCCCACCCAACCATGTCCCAACACATCCACCGCCTGCACCAAGGCACGCTCATCATCCAACACACCCCATCCAACCACCCCCAGCGCACCCTTGTGCCCGACCACCGCACGGGGCAACCCTTCGCGCCCGATGAGCTTTACGCCGTTGCCGAGCGCATCAACCCCAAGCGCGCCTATTTATTCGTCAGCAAAATCCTATCGCGCCATATCCCCCAGCCCATCAACCACCCCACCATCGCCGCCGCCTACCAATCGCTCGCCCAAGCGCTCAGCCAATATCTCGCCCGCATCGCACCGCCCAACGCAACCGCGCCAAGCCGCATCCTGATGATTTCCATGGCAGAAACCGCCACCCAAATCGGGCTGAAAATCCTAGAACAGCTGCGCCCCCAGCCCCATCAACACATCACCCACATCGCCAGCACCCGCGAAACCGCGCTGTTCCCCAGCCCCGCGCACATCTGGGCGCAGTTTGAAGAAAGCCACAGCCACCACACGCGCCACTACCTGCCCGACCCTGCGCTGCAACAGATTGACGCGCTGGTGTTCATCGACGACGAATACAGCACGGGCAACACGCTTAAAAGCAGCCTGAAAAGCATCCTTGCTCGCCATCCGCAATGCTTCGCCCACGCGCGCCCCAAACACATCATCACCCTGTCTTTTTTAGACTGGCGCGAACAAATTGGCGAGCTGCGCCAAATCGCCGAACAACACGCGCCGCACAGCACATGGACGGAACACGCATTCAGTCTCGCGCAAGGGCGGTTTGATTTTCAGGCTGCCGATAACTGCGCCGATGTGGCAAGCCTAGACCACGCGCAAAGCTGGCTGCACGATGCCGCGCCGTTGCCCGAGCGTTTCCAAACGGAACAGCTTGCCCTGCACCGGCAAACCGCCAGCGCCGAATACGCGCAACACATCCGCGCGCACCAAGCCCAAATCGCGCAGCGGCTCAATCCGCAAAACTGGGACAACAGCCACGCATGGCGCAAAGTGCTCGTGCTCGCCTGTGGCGAAAACCACTACTACAGCGAACTTGCCGCACACGCCCTGCAACACCACGCGCCGCACGCGCAAATCTGGCTCGGCTCCATCACCCGCTCGCCCATCCTGTGCCAACCGCGCACGGATTACCCCATCCGCCACAAAGCCGAAATAGACACCCCGCAAGGCAGCCGTTTTGTTTACAACCTGCCGCCCGACCACGACTACGATGCCGTCTTCGTCGCCCCCTATGCCACCAACGCGCAAGGCATTTATTCACACGGCTTAATCCACCATATCCCCCGCCTATTTAGCCTAATGTAGCAAAGCCAAAACCAGCGCCACCCCATTTTCAGGCTGCCTATCGCCCCCAAAGGACACCCATGCGTCTCAACCTGTTTTTTGATATTGACGACACCGTCGCCAGCTCCGCCAACCGCCACGCACGCGAAACCGCCGGCAACGCCCAAGCCCAAATTCAGCAGCGCATCAGCGACAACCTACTCATCAGCCGCAAGCAACACCTGCTCACCCGACTGCTCGCCAGCCACCCCGCCCATTTTTATGCCGTAACCGCGCGCGATTTGGACAACGTCCGCGCCATCGCCCCGCTGTTCGCCCCTTTTCTCGCCCAAAGCGCCACACCGCATATCCACGTTATCGCCGACTTCGGCGCAATTCAAGCCAAGCTGCGCCCGAGTGCGGCAAATCCAGAGCAAATAGAGCTGTTTGACATCCGCAACCACAGCGCCGAAGCCGATTTTCAGGCTGCCTTAACCGCGCTGCGCCCCCTGTTCGCCCGCGCGGAGCAGAAAACCGACAACCAAATCCCCTGCTACATCAAAATCAAAGACGACAGCCTTGCCGATGCCGAACTGCGCCGCCGTCTCGCCGCGCCGCAAAACCAACTTGCCGATTTCGTCCTACGCAAAGTGCGCAACGGCTACTATGTGCTGATTCCCCGTGCCTACACCAAAGAACACCGCGTCGCGCAAATCCTGCAACAGCAGCCGCCCAACAGCCTAAACATCGGCTTTGGCAACGCCACATCCGATCTCCCCTTTATGCTGCTGATGGACTACCTAATCACCCCCAGCCAAACCAATCCGCAAATCCACCGCCTGCTGCAACACACCCGCCCCGAGCAACATTTCCAAGAAGACCTATACCGCTAACCCCTTTTCAGGCTGCCCCCAAACCACCATGACCCAGCTCACCTATTCCCCCGACGACGTTATCCTGCAACTGGAAATGCTCACCGCGCAAAACCCCAAACACTTCAAAATGCTGCCCATCGCCGAAAAAGAGCGGTTGATCCAAAGCGGCAAAGCCCATTATGCCGACTTCATCCAGCCCGAAGTGCCGCCGACCGCGCTGCAAATGGCGATTTACCACGAATACCTTGCCCGCTATCGCCACAAAATCGCCCAAGGCATCATCGCCCTGAGCGACTACATTTTCAGGCAGCCTGAAACGCAAAAACAGCCGCAAATCGTGCTGCTCTCGCTGATTCGCGCAGGACTGCCGCTGGGCGTGCTGCTCAAACGCCATCTCGCCAAGCAACACCCCACCCACCACTACGGCATCTCCATCATCAAAGACAAAGGGCTAGACCGTGCCTCGCTGGAAACCATTCTCGCCCGCCATCCCCAAGCCGCCTTTTATTGCATAGACGGCTGGATAGGCAAAGGCGCAATCAGCGCCAACCTGCGCCAAAGCTGGCAACAACTCGCCCCGCGCATCCCCATGCAGCTGCTCACCCTATCCGACCCAACAAGCGACCTATCCGATTACAGCCCCTACGGCGGCGACTGGCTCATCCCCTTCGGCATACTCGGCAGCCCCATCGCAGGCTTTATCTCGCGCAGCCTATACCAAGCCTATCCCCAGCAACACGCGGTTTATTATTACGACCAAATCGCCCAGCATTACACCGCCGAGACCGCGCCGTTCAACCACTTCGTTGCCCAAGTGGAGCAAGTTTTGCCGCAAGCCGTTTTGCCCGATTTGAGCTGCGAACACAAAATTCCGCAAAAACAACTGCTCGCCAGTCTCGCCCAAATCCAACGCCAACACCGCATCGCCGACCTTAACCGCCTAAAACCCAGCATCGCCGAAGCCACCCGCGCCATCTTGCGCAGGCAGCCTGAAAAAGTGCTCATCGCCCCGCGCAACGAAACGCCCGAGCTGCGGCTTATCAAAACCTTTTGCGCCGAGCGCCATATTCCTTTAGAACACGAGCCGCTGCTGGATGCCACGCCCTATCAAGTGATGACCATCATCTGCTGATTTATCCCATAAACCGCCGCCCGTTTTCGCTTTGCAGCAGCGCGTAAACGCGTTTTCAGGCTGCCTTATGCGGCCCCACTTTGGACACCCGTCCAAGCGCCAACTATAATCGACCCATTGCCAACCACATCCCTTGTTTACGAGTATTCCCCATGTCTTTCGCCGTCCAAATCCAAGCCCTATCCCATCACTACAACAAAAAAACCCAAGCCCTGAACAACATCAGCCTAAGTATTCCGCAAGGCGCAACCGTTGGGCTAATTGGACCCGACGGCGTGGGCAAATCCACCCTGCTCTCCATCATCGCAGGGGTGCGCAAAATCCAAACAGGCAGCGTGTGCGTGCTCGGCGGCGACATGGCAAGCAAACGCGACCGCCAAGAACTATCCCACCGCATCGCCTATATGCCGCAGGGCTTGGGCAAAAATCTCTACCCCACGCTCACCGTGCAAGAAAACATAGACTTCCACGCCCGATTATTCGGGCTCAACCTCAGCCAGCGCCAAGCGCGCATCCAACGCCTGCTGGATGCCACAGGACTCGCCCCCTTCCCTAACCGCGCCGCAGGCAAGCTATCGGGCGGCATGAAACAAAAACTCAGCCTGTGCTGCGCGCTAGTGCACAGCCCCGACTTGCTGATTCTGGACGAACCCACCACAGGCGTTGACCCGCTTTCGCGCCGCCAATTCTGGCAGCTGGTGCACGACCTGCAACAAGAACAAAGCGGCATGACGGTTATCGTTGCCACCGCTTATATTGACGAAGCCGAACAATTCAAACACCTGCTGGCGATGGACGCGGGGCATTTGCTTGCCAACGAACCCACCCAAGCCGTGATGCAACGGCTGGGCGCGGCTACGCTGGAAGATGCCTACATCAAATTGTTGCCACAAGACAAGCAAGACAACGCCGCCGATTTGGTTTTGCCGCCATTTATCCCCGAAGCCGATGCGCCGCTGGCGATGGAAGCACACGATTTAACCAAAAAATTTGGCAGCTTTACATCGGTGGATCATGTGAGCTTTGAAATCCAAAAAGGCGAGATTTTCGGCTTTCTCGGCTCAAACGGCTGCGGCAAATCCACCACCATGAAAATGCTCACTGGGCTACTGGAACCCACATCGGGCACGGCAAAACTGCTGGGCGAACCCATCGACGCAGGCAGCATAGAAACCAAAAAACGCGTGGGCTATATGTCGCAAGCCTTCTCGTTATACGAAGAGCTCACCGTGCGCCAAAACTTGGAACTGCACGCCAAGCTCTACCAAATCGCCGACGGCAAAACCGCCATCAGCCAAGCCCTGCGCGATTTTGACCTATCCGACGTGGAACACACCAAGCCCGCCAGCCTGCCGCTGGGCATCCGCCAGCGCCTGCAACTCGCCGCCGCCTGCCTGCATTCGCCCGAAGTGCTGATTTTGGACGAACCCACATCGGGCGTTGACCCCGCCGCCCGCGCGATGTTTTGGCGCACGCTGCTGAAACTTTCGCGCCAAGACCACATCACCATTTTCGTAACCACCCACTTTATGAACGAAGTAGAACGTTGTGATCGCATCAGCCTAATGCACCGCGGGCGCGTGCTGGCGATGGACACCCCTGCCAACATCGTTAAACAAAGCGGGCAGCCCAATATGGAAGAAGCGTTTATTCATTATTTGGAACAAGACGCGGCGGAAACGGGGAAAATGGTGTGAGGCAGCCTGAAAAACAAAACCGCTTGGGAAATGCCAAACGGTTTTTTGTTAGATGGATAAGATGGATTTCGCCGCAGCCGCAAACCTGTTTTATTGTGGGAGTTTGCGGTTTTCAGGCTGCCTTGGGGCAAGCCGTTAGGGCAGCCTGAAAACCATCTGCCGCCGCGAGCAAACCAACCATCGCGCTGCCAAGCGTTTTCAGGCTGCCCAATCCATTGCTTTGCCCACGGCACGCCACATAGAACGGCAACGGCTCATCGCCCAATAGCCCGCCAATCCCCCATGCGTTGCCAACAAACCGCTAACCCATTGCGCCAAAGTTTTCAGGCTGCCTTTTGCGCCCAAAATACCGTATTCTCTAAAATTTCCGCCACAAATCTTAACAAAGCACTACACAATCCAAACAAATCCCACTAGAATAATGCTTCTAGTTTAACTCCTTTACATCAGGCAGCCTGAACCTTTCACGCCGCCTGAATTTTTTGCCTATTAAACAGGTTATGACCATGAAAACACACATTAAAATCACCGCCGCTGTTATCGGCATCGCGCTCGCGCAACACGCCGCCGCATCGGGCTACCATTTCGGCACGCAATCGGTGGGCGCGCAAAGCACCGCCAACGCCGCCGCAGCCGAAGCCGCCGATGCCAGCACCTTGTTCTACAACCCCGCTGGTTTAACCCACCTAGACGGCAAAGCCGAGATTACAGGCGCGCTCAACATCGTTGCGCCATCGCTCAAATACAAAGACGCCCGCGCCACCTATTACCAAGGCGGCAACGTGCAAGGCGCAACCAGCGGCAAAATCACCAAAACCACCGCCGCGCCCCATGTTTACGGCGCATACAAGCTCAACGACCACGTAACGCTCGGCATGGGGATGTATATCCCCTTCGGCTCCAAAACCAATTATCAAGACGATTCCGTGCTGCGCTACAACATCAAAAAACTCGGGCTAACCAGCATCGCGCTTGAACCTGCCGTTGCCTTCAAATTCAACGAGCAGCATTCGTTTGCCGTAGGCGTGATTGCCCAATATTCGGAAGCCGAGCTGACCAAATACGCCGATTGGAGCGCCGCGCGCAACGACCGCGTACTGGCAGCCACCGCCGCCGTATTGCAACGACAAGGCATCCCTGCTGCCACCACCACCAACCGCGCCAACTGGCAAGGGCGTGGCGATGTGAAAGGACACGATTGGGGCTTTGGCTACCATTTGGGCTGGATGTTTGATGTGAACGACAAATTGCGCGTGGGCGTTGCCTACCGCTCCAAAATCAGCCACAACCTGAAAGGCACGGCAAAATGGCAGCCTGCGGGCGCGGTGGTGAAAGCACCTGCATTGGCGAACTACATCCAATCACCCACCACCACCAACACGCCCTTGGGCGCAGGGCGCGGCTATCTGCCCAGCGAAGATGCATCAGTGCACATCACCACGCCCGAATCGCTCTCGCTGCACGCCATGTATCGCGCCAACGACAAGCTCAATCTATTCGGCGACATCACCTGGACGCGCCACAGCCGGTTCAACAAAGCCGACCTGATTTTTGGCAACAGCAAAAACGTGATCAACGGGCAATCCGACCGCACCACCATCTCGCCCAACTGGCGCAACACCTATAAAGTTGCGCTCGGTGGCTCGTATCAATACAGCGAACCCTTGCAACTGCGCGCGGGCATCGCCTTTGACCAAAGCCCCGTGAAAAGCGCGGCAGATCGCTTGAACACCATGCCCGATGCCAACCGCCTATGGTTCTCCGTGGGCGCGCGCTATGCCTACAAAAAACGCCATGTTTTTGACACCGCGCTCTCGTATGTGCACATCAACAGCAGCCGCTTCAATGCGCCACGCGCCATCGGCACGGATGTGGACAGCAAAGGGGCGACTTCTGCCAAATTTAAAGCATCTGCCACTATTTTAGGCATGCAATACACTTACAAATTTGATTGATTGCGTGGGATAAACCATAAAGCAAAAGGCAGCCTGAAAATCAGTTTCAGGCTGCCTTTGTGTGTTTGATTTGATGCCAACAACGATAACGTGGCGAGGATGCAGAAGCCCGCGTGTTCATATCACCGCTAACCCACTTTTCAGGCTGCCTATCTGGCAAACATCAGATACTCATCCTTTGTAAACAGAATTTATCGGGCATAAATGCCCGACCCACAACTTTTCAGGCTGCCCATCTAATCAACCAAGGCAGCCTGAAAATCACAACGCGGTTTAATGCGCATGATGCTCTCGCACCGCCGCCACCACATCCATGCCAAACAGCGCGTTAATATCGGTTTCATCGAAAGTGTAGTGTTGGTTGCAAAAATCGCAATCCACCGTGATGCTGCCTTCTTCGGCAACCACGTTGCCCACTTCTTCGCCGCCCAGCATCAGCAGCATATCGCTCACTTTGCCGCGCGAGCAAGTGCAGGCAAATTCCAAGTTTTCCGCAGGGAACACGCGCGGCGGCGTTTCGTGGAACAGGCGGTAGAGCAGGTTTTGCGCGTCCAGATGCAGCAGCTCGGTGGCGGTGAGCGTGCTGGCGAGCGTGGTAACGTGTTCCCATGCGGCATCGTCCAGCTCTTGTTCGGGCAGGCGTTGCAGCAGCAAGCCGCCCACATAGTTGTCGTCTGCGGCGAGGGCGATGTGGGTTTGCAATTGCTCGCTGCGTGTCATGTAGTGCATCAGCATATCGGCAATGCTGCCACCTTCTAGCGGCACCACGCCTTGCCAAGGCTCGCCGTTTTTCGGCTGCACGGTGAGCGCAAACACGCTGTTATCGCCCAACAGTTGGGTTAAATCGGCATCATCGGCAATGGCGGCGGTTTCGTCCCAGCGGGCGGTGGCGCGAACGGTGTCTTCGGATGTGGCTTCCACCACCAGCATTTTCAGGCTGCCTTGCCCTTGCACTTGCACAATCAGCGTGCCATCCAGTTTCAAATTGCTGGATAAAATCGCGCCCGCTGCCAGCAATTCGCCCAAGGCGCGGCGGATGGCTTTGGGATAATTTTTTTGCTGGGCGATGTGTTGCCAAACATCCGATAGCTGAACATGAATGCCGCGAATGGGCTGCTCGTCAAAGATAAAACGCGTGCGTTGATTGTTCATTTTATTTCCTTAAATAATGTAAACAGTGGGCTGCTATATAGTTTCAGGCTGCCTAAAAATCAAGATGGGCGCTTATTTTTCAGGCTGCCATGTTTTAAGCGCATCCAGTTGCACGTCCAGCAAGCCCAGCGCGCGTGCCACGCTTTGCGTGATCACATCGTCCACGCTTTCAGGCTGCGTGTATAACGCGGGCACAGGCGGAAACGCGATGCCGCCCATTTCGCTCACGCGGCGCATATTGTCTAAATGCGCCAGATTAAGCGGCGTTTCGCGCACCATCAACACCAGCCGTCGCCGCTCTTTCAGCGTTACATCCGCCGCGCGCGTGAGCAAATTGTCGCTTGTGGCATGGGCGATTGCCGAGAGCGTGCGCATGGAGCAGGGCGCAACCAGCATACCCGCCGTGCGGAACGAGCCGCTGGCGATGCTCGCCGCCAAGTTGCCAATCGGGTGCACCACATCCGCCAGCGCGCACACTTCGTCGCGGCTGAGCGCGGTTTCCGCAGCGCGGGTGAGTTCCGCCCCTTTGGAAACCACCAAATGCGTTTCAATCTGCGCCAGCGGTTGCAGCAATTGCAATGCCTTGTAGCCATACGCAAAGCCACTTGCGCCGCTGATGCCAATAATCAAACGTTGAACCATCTTGCTCACTCGTAAACTCAAAAAATGCGCGATTATAGCCGTTTCGCGCCCAAGGCAGCCTGAAAACCTTGCACAAAGCCTTGTTTTCAGGCAGCATCAGCCGCTTTCAAACCCAAGGAACGCAACTCATGGAATTGAGCGATTATTTTGTTAATCTCGTGTTAAGCAGCATCTTAATTGTGGGCGCTTATCAATTTTATTTTTTCACGCAACGCCATCCGCTGCGCAAGCCGATTGTTTGGCGCTCGCCCATTGATGAATCCATCCCGTTCAAACCGCAATGGTCTTGGGTGTACAGCTTTTTGTATTACCCCGCCATTTTGTATCTGAACCTGCTTGCCGAAGACAGCGCCCATTTCAACAAAATGGCGTTCAGCTTTTTGGTATTGCTGTTTATGCAGATGATTTTTTTCTGGCTGTTTCCCGTCTCCACGCCCGAGCATTGGCGCAGCATCAACACGGGCAAAACCTATTCCGAAAAATTTCTATTGTTTGTGCAAAAATTTGACCAATCCACCAACTGTTTTCCCAGCATGCACGTTTCCGTTGCCATGCTCACCACCTTGCACGCATGGAGCAGCTTGGGCGCGTGGGGCTTGCTGTTCCCCCTGTTTATCGCCCTATCGTGCATCTACACCAAGCAGCATTATCTGATAGACCTGCCCGCAGGCGCGCTGCTCGGTTGCTTGGCTTATGGGGTCTATGGCTGGGTGGCATAGCGCAAAAGGCAGCCTGAAATGGGGTTATTGTTTCAGGCTGTCTTTGGTTTATCTTGTTCAACTGTTTTAACCCCATTGCAGTTTGCGCTTTTCACTTCGCAACAGCCCGCAAACGCGTTTTCAGGCTGCCCCAAACATCCCAAGGCAGCCTGAAACACCGTTAAACAAACCCAACCAAAAGAGAACCCTATGCCCACCACGCTCAATCTCTATCTCATCCGCCACGGGCAAACCGAATACAACACCGCAGGCATCGTGCAAGGCTGGTGCGATTCCCCGCTCACCGCCGAAGGCAAAGCAGGCGCCGCGCAAACGGGCAACGCCATCGCCCAAGCCCAAATCCGCTTTGCTGCCGCCTATTGCAGCACCAGCCCGCGCACCGCTGCCACCGCGCAAATCATCCTGCAACACACGCAGCAGCCGCACATCGCACCTGCGCCCTTGGACGATTTGCGCGAATACCACTTCGGCTCGTTTGAAGGACAGCCTTCCGCCCGCATCCACCAAACCATCGCGCAAGAACTCGGCTACGGCAACGTGGAAGACTGGCTTGCCGACTACCGCAGCGGCAAACACAGCAACAACAAACTGATGCACACGCTCCACCGCATAGACCCACGCGCCGAGCAAGAAAGCCAGTTTATCCAGCGCCTACATCGCGGCATTCAGCACATTATTGCCAACAGCCTTGCGCGTTCAGCCCAAGGCAGCCTGAAAACCGAAAGCAGCGGCGAAATCCCAACGCCCAACGTGTTAATCGTCTCCCACGGCATGGCGATTACCGCGCTGCTGCGCAGTATCAACCCGCAAGCCATCCCCTATCGCAGCGTGCCCAACGCCAGCGCCACGCTGCTGCGCTACAACCTAATCGGCGGCTTGCAGATTATCGGCGAAGCAGGCAAGGCGTTGCCGCTGCCCTAATCGCGTGCAAACAAAAAGAGCAGCGAGAATCTGCCCTTGTGTGATTGAGTTGAACAGCGTTTTCAGGCTGCCTTTGGGTTAGGGAAACAAAGGCAGCCTGAAAACCAAAGGCCGCACCGAAGTTAAAACAAATGAAGCCAGCTTCGGCAAAACCATTTTCAGGCTGCCTACGGATAATCGCCCCGCATCTCGCGTTGTTGTCGCCGATGCATCCACGGCGCAAGCGGCTGGCTACTGCGCCACAAGCCTACTCGCTCCTGCTGCGCCTGCGTCTCGGCTTGGCGGTATCGCGCAAAATCCGCCTTGTCCTGATGCTTGCGCGCAATGCTGCGATAGTGCCACGCGTTGCCATGTTGAATTTGCGCAAGGTTAATGTCTTGCCCACCCAGCGTGATGGTGGCGACTTGACGCTTGTAGCGGTCGGTATCGTGAATGGTGAGCTGCACAGTTTGTTGGTCAATCAGCTGCCGCAGCGCATCGCGGCTGGCGACGCCGTGCGCTTGATCCATCTCGGGCGCATCAATATAAGCAAGGCGGATGCGACGTTTGGCACCATGTTGATCAACAACACGCACCGTATCGCCATCGTGCACGCTGGTAACGCGGGCGGTGTAGTGCGCAACAGGCTGGGCGCAGCCAATCAGCGGCAGCCCCAGCGCAAGCAAAATAAGTATATGTTTCATGGTTTAAATCGTTTACAAAAAACAAAATAGGCAGCCTGCGTAGCGCAGCGGAGTTGCGAAGCTAAAGCGGGTTTATAGTCTTCTACGAAACAAATCGCGGCTGCCACGGCGGGCGAAGTTTACGGCATTGCGCGCCATGCCAAAAGCCCGTTCAACCGCTGCCGCATTATTTCAGGCTGCCTTCGCCGCCATCTATCATTCAAAGGAAATCTTATGCGCCATACATCTCTCCCCCTATTCACCCTTGTTGCATCCATTTCTCTCGCCCAAGCCGCGCCCAATCTCATCCTCGCGCAAGAATACAAAAACCAAAATATCCAAGGCTGGGCGATGAGCGAAAAGCTAGACGGCGTGCGCGCCTATTGGGATGGCAAGCAATTGATTAGCCGCCAAGGCAATGTGTTCACGCCGCCCGCAGGCTTCACGCAAAACTTTCCGCCCTTTGCCTTGGATGGCGAATTGTATATTGGGCGCGGCAAGTTTGAAGCTGTGTCGGCGGCGGTGCGCACAACGGGGCATTCGTGGCAAGGCATCAAGCTCTATGTGTTTGATGCGCCAAACGAAAGCGGCAATTTGTATCAACGGCTAGACAAGGCAAAGCAATATCTGGCGAAGCATCCCAACGCCAATTTTGTCGTGCTGCCGCAAACGCCCGTTAAAGACGAAGCCCACGCGCGGCAATTTTTGCGCGAAATTGAAGCACAAGGCGGCGAAGGCGTGATGCTGCGTAATCCAAACGTGCCGTATCAAGGCGGGCGCAGTAGCAATTTGCTAAAACTCAAATCCGCGCACGATGCCGAATGCGTGGTAACACAACACCATGAAGGCAAAGGCAAATACGCAGGCATGCTCGGCGCGTTGTCGTGCAAAAACCAGCTAGGCGAATTTCGCATCGGCTCGGGTTTTAAAGATGCCGAGCGCAAAAATCCGCCTAAAATCGGCAGCACCATCACCTATAAATACCGCGGCTTCACCAATAAAGGCACGCCGCGCTTCGCCACTTTTCTGCGCCAGCGCACGGATAAATAATTTTCAGGCTGCCTAAAACCCCTTACAATCCGCCCCTTCATCGCATCCCCAGAACGAAAGGAATCCCATGAAAACCAAGCTGCTTGCCCTTCTGTTTACCGCCACCAGCGCATCCGCATGGGCGCACACCGCCGCCGAGCAAAAATTCACCTGCCCAATTGGCGGCGAAACATTCACCCAAGTGATGGATACATCGGGCACCAGCTTCGGCATGATGACCGACACGCGCCCAGTCGGACCAATCGCCGCGCCCTTTTCCATCGCGCAATGCCCGGGCAATAAGTTTGTGATGTTTAAAGACACGTTTAGCAAAGAAGAATTAGCGAAATTTGAGCGCGTGGTGAACAGCGCGGAATACCAAAAAATCGCCGCGCAATCGCCCAGCTATTTTGCGTGGGGGCGCATGATGGAGCTGGCAGGCGAAAACCAAGATGCCCAGCAAATGATGAATATTTTTCTGCAAGCCAGTTGGCAAAGCGAGAGCCAAGAATCGTTTAGCAAAACGCTGGAATATGCCGATAAAGTGTTGGCAAACAAGGCAATCAGCAGCAAAGATGCCATTAACACGCAATTTTTGCGCGGCGAAATGCTGCGCAAGCTGGGGCGGTTTGACGAAGCCAAGCGCGTGTTTACCGCACTGCAAAAAAATCCCGAAGTGAAAAAAGACAAACTGTTTAGCCAGCTTGCCGCGCTGCAACTGAGCTTGGTTGCCAAGAAAAGTATGGTGTCGGAGATTATTGATTTTGATAAAAAATAAGGTTTCAGGCTGCCTTTATGAAACACACAAAGGCAGCCTGAAAATCATCCCATCCCTATTCGCCACAAACTTTCAGGCTGCCTAACGTATCTCATTAGGCAGCCTGAAAACTTATTTGAGCATCCATCAATGCGGCAAGTGATAAACCTGCGCCAGCGCATTAACCACATGCACATCATGCGAATCCGCTTTGTTCAACGCGCGGGTGGGCGAATGCAGCAGCTTGTTGGTAAGCTGCACCGACAGCCGTTCCAGCACTTCTTCGGGCGGCGTGCCTTTGGCAAGCTGGCGCATGGCGTGGTTGAGCACTTGCTGGCGGGCGCGTTCGCCTTCATCGCGCAGGGCGCAAATCAGCGGCACGCGCTGGCGGCTTTGCTGCCATGCCACAAATTCGTTCACTTTGGCTTGCACCATCGCTTCGGCTTGGGCGGCGGCGGCGGCGCGGGCTTCTTTGCCGTGCGCCACGCGCTCTGCCATGTCGTCCACGGTAAACAGCGCGATATGCGGCAACTGCGCCACTTCGGCTTCAATGTCGCGCGGCACGGCTAAATCCAGCATAAATTGCGTTTTTTGATTATCGAAACGCTGCGCGGCGGATTGTGCCACCATCTCGCGCGTAATCACGGGCAATTCGCTGCCCGTGCAAGAAATAATAATGTCATAGCGGTGCAAGATTTCGGGCAAGGCTTCCAGCTTGCAGGCTTGCGCGCCGTTGCCCAGCTTGCTGCATAGGTTTACGGCGCGGGTAAGCGTGCGGTTGGCAATCATTAAGCTGCGCGGTTGTTTGGCGGCAAAATAGGTCGCCACGTTTTCGTTCATTTCGCCCGCGCCCACAAACAGCACATTCAGGTTGCTGATGTCGCCCACGCTTTGCTCTGCCATGCGCACCGCCGCGCTGGCCATAGAAACCACGTTATCGCCCACGCCGCTCAAACTGCGCACTTCTTTGGCAGCCTGAAACGTGCGTTGAAACAAAGCGTTGAGCCATGTGCTGATGCTGCCTTGCTCGCGAGCAATGCGCACCGCTTCTTTCATCTGCCCCAAAATTTGCGCTTCGCCCAGCACCATGCTGTCTAAACCGCAAGCAACGCGGAAGGCGTGGCGGATGGTTTCGCTGCATCCGAGCGTGTAAAGATAGGGGCGGATGTCATCGGCGTTCACGCCTTGGTAGTTCGCCAGCCAGTTGATAATCATATCGGCTTCGCCCACGCAATACAGCTCAGTGCGGTTGCAAGTGGACAGGATAACGGCTTCGGCAGCGGCGTTTACGCTTAAATCGCGCACGGCTTCGGGCAGCGCGTCGGCGGCAAAGGCAAGTTGTTCGCGGATGGCTAGGGGGGCGGTGTGATGGTTTAGCCCGATAACGGTGAGTTTCATGGCGTGGTTTTTTATTGGAAATGAATGGGCAAGATTATAGCAAAAAATTAAGCATTTATCGCAAATTTAAGATTTTAACTATTAAATGATATTCATTCTCACTTTGTGGCGATTTTTCCTTCGTTTTGCCCTTCGTTTTGCATAGGCATATAATTCGGAGTTTTCCACGAATGTTTGGGGTTGCTCATGGATTTGCACGCGATTCGGCTGGATTACAGCCAGCAGGAATTATCTGAAACGCAATGTTTGGCGAACCCCATTGAGCAGTTTGAAGTGTGGCTGAGCGAAGCAATGGCAGCGCAGGTGAACGAGCCGACGGCAATGAATGTTGCCACGGTGGGCGCGGATAATCGCCCCACTAATCGCGTGGTGCTGTTGAAAGAAGTGAACCCGCAGGGTTTTGTTTTTTTTACCAATTACGCCAGCCGAAAAGGGCAGGCGCTGGCGCAGCATCCGTTTGCCGCGCTCACTTTCTTTTGGCCTGAATTGGAGCGGCAAGTGCGTGTTGAAGGGCGGGTTTTCAGGCTGCCTGAAAGCGAATCGGATGCGTATTTTGCCAGCCGCCCTTACACCAGCCGCGTGGGCGCTTGGGCGAGTGAGCAAAGCCAGCCGATTGCCAATAAGGCGGTGCTATTGGCGCGCGCGGCGATGTTTGGGGCGAAGCATCCGTTGCAGGTGCCGCGTCCGCCGCATTGGGGGGGCTATGTGGTGCAGCCTGACCGCGTGGAGTTTTGGCAGGGGCGGCCAAGTCGTTTGCATGACCGCGTGTGTTATGTGTTGGATGGCGCGGCGTGGACGAAAATGCGGCTGGCGCCGTAATTTTGGCTTCGCTAAAGCGCGTAAACTTGCTTTCAGGCTGCCTTTTTATCAGCAAAACAATAATCAAGAGGAACTCAAAAATGGCTAAAAAATTTCCTATTTTCCCCAAACATCCTGAACGGATTTGCTGGGGCTGCGATAAATATTGCAAGGATGATGATTTGCTGTGCGGCAATGGCTGCGAGCGCATTCAGCATCCGATTGAGCTGGATGGCCCTGAGTGGTACAAAAACGGCGATTGGAGCAGCTTGCTGAGCAAGGAGCAGCAAATTGAGTTGGGCTTGATTCAGCCCGAGCCAGAACCTGCGCCTGCGCCTGTTGAGACAGCGGCGAAAGTGAAGCCGCATATTAAGCTGCCGATTAAGCGATAGGATTTAAGGCAGCCTGCGTAGCGAAGCGGAGTTGCGAAGCTAAAACGGAAAAACACGCTTTGTGCTAGGCAAAGTGTGTTTTTGTTTGCTTGGGGGGTTATCCAAAGGCAGCCTGAAAACACTCTTTCAGGCTGCCTTTTATGGCTTAATCAGTCCACATCTTTCAACACTTTATTCAACACAGGCGCGCAAACCAGCATCAAACCGCCTGCCACTATGCCGATGTAGAACAGCAGTTGATAAAAATCAGCGGCTTGTTTGGCGTCATAAAAGTTTTTGAACAGCAGCCCGCCCAGCGTGAAGCCGATAGAAAACGCCAAGAAGTTCAGCGCCACCATTTGCGTTTTAAACACAGGCGGGGCGATTTTGGTGGCAAACGATGTGGCAATTGGCGAGAGCAGCAATTCGCCCACCACAAAAATAATCAACAACAGCGCAAACACCAGCATAGACATCGGCTTGCCCGATGCCACAAACGGCACAAAGCAGAGAAAGGTTACGCCCGTAACCATCAGCGACAGGGCGAATTTCAGCGGCGTTTTGGGCTGGCGTTTGCCCATTTTTGTCCACAGCGCGGCAAACACGCCCGAGAGCAAAATCACCCACACGCTTTCCAGCGAATCTTTCCACGACACGGGCACGGTAAAGCCCAAGAAATTGCGATTAACCGTTTCTTCAAAATACAGTTACCACCGTGTAAAACTGCATAAACAGCGCCACAAACAGGCTCACCGCGATAAACATCAGAATATAAACCACCACATAACGCTTATGCTAGGCATCAATGCGCGGACTGGTGAACAGACGCACAAAATACACCAACACCGCCAGCAACACGCACGAAAGCAAAACTTGCAGGAAATTGTTCGTGTTCAATACGCCCGAAGCGGCAGCGCCCACCACGGCGGCAACGCCTGCCAATGCAATGGCAGCGGCGGTTTTTTCTGCGAATCAGGCAAGGGGTTAGGTGGTGGCGTGTGCGGCAGCGCGGCGCGTTTGCTCGCATAAATACTCAACCCCAACGCCATGCCCACCGCCGCTGCGCCAAAGCCATAATGAAAGCCGATTTTTTCTTGCAGCAAGCCAGTAAGCAACGGTCCGAAAAAGCTGCCGATGTTTACCGAAATATAAAAAATGGAAAAACCTGCATCGCGCAAAGGGCGTTTTTCTTCGCTTTCATACAGCGAGCCCACCATGGTGCTGGCGGAAGGCTTCACACCGCCGCTGCCCAGCTCAATCAACGGCAGCCCAATCAGCAGCCCTGTTACCCCCCGGAATCAACGACAGCGCGATATGCCCCAGCATCATCACAATGCCCGAAAGAAACAGCGTTTTTTCCGCGCCCAACACGCTGTCGGCGAGCCACGCGCCAAAGATGGTGGACAAATACACGCTGCCGCCATACGCGCCCACAATGCCGCCTGCCACGGTTTTATCTATGCCCAAGCCGCCTTTGGACAGCTAGTAGTAAAAGATACAGCATCAAAATGCCTTGCAAACCGCTGAACGAAAACCGCTCCCACAATTCAATGTGAAACAGCGTGAAGAGTTGGATGGGGTGCCCGAAAAAGGTCTTACCGTCTGATTGAGACATGGCGTTGCTCCTTATTAGCGTTATAATCTTTCCGCTTTTAACCGAAATTCACATACCTTGAAAGGCCGCCTGAAACATAGGCGCGCGCGGCGAACGGTTTTCAGGCTGCCTTTTGAACCTGTATTCACTATTTTCATAGGCAGATTTGATGACATAAAAGCGCGGATACAAGGCAAAAAGCACAGCAAGGTTGGACACCTTGCGAGCATTTTTAACGCAGTAGCCGCGTTTTTAGGGCATTAAAGATGCCTATGAAAATAGTGAATACAGGTTCTTACTTCATACTCTTTATAAAATTGCGCCACGCCACCATTTGCTTGGCAGAAAATCAAGGAAACGGAGTGAATGATGAAAGATTTGTCTGTATGTTTGCTGCTGCTGGATGATGCGTGCACCCACCGCCTGCCGCCCGCCCGCGTGGGGCACGGCTATTGCGCCCATATCAGCCTGCCCGAGGGGAAGATTGTGTCGGCGCGGGCGCGGATTTTGCCTGCGGGCAGCGGTTTGCGCGTGGTGTCGGAACGCGGGGGCGATACGCTGCATTTGATGGTGAAAGGGGTGGCGGCGGTGCGCGGGCAGGTGAAAGTGAGCCTGCTGCTTCAAACCGAAATCTGCCCGTGCGAGGTGTTGCACGAGTTTTGGCTGCTGTCGCAATAGCCGACAAGCTAATCCAAAAGACAAAAGGCAGCCTGAAAACCAGATAGGTGGTTTTTCAGGCTGCCTTTTGCTTGTCCGCGTGCGCACGGGCAGCGCATCCGTTGTTTGTAGTCGCGGGTTTACGGCTCAAATTTCTTCACCGCCTGCTGCACCAGCTCAATCTGGCGGGCGTATTCGCGGCAGTGGGGGCAAATCATCAGGTGCAGGCGCAGGGCGAGGCGTTCGCTGCGGGTGAGCGGCCGATCGGCGCGCTGGGAGATGAGGGCGGTGATTTGGCGGCATTTTTTCATGTCGGCTCCCGATGGTTGAACCATTTGATTTGCAGGCATTGGCGCAGGGCTTCGCGGGCGCGATGCATCACGGTGTAGTAGTTGGCGGCGCTGATGCCGCAGTGGCTTTGGATGTCGGGCGCGTCCCAGCCCATGATTTCGCGCAGCATGAACACGCGGGCGGTGTTTTCGGGCAGGCCGTAGAGGCAGGCTTGGAACACGTCTTGGAACTGGCGGTTTTCCAAATCCTGCTCGGGGCTGCGCTGGTGGACGGGGATGCCGTCGGCATACCAATGCCCGCTGCTGTCAAACTGGGCTTCGTAGAGTTCGTCCAGCTCCATTTCGGCGGGGGTTTCGGCGAACACGCTGCTGTGGCGTTGCTTGTGGCGCAGGTAGTCGTTGATTTTGTTTTTCAAAATGGCGAACAGCCAGGTTTTGAGCTGGGCGCGCCCTTGAAACTGCCCGCGGTGGCGCAGGGCGGCGAGCAGGGTTTCTTGGGCGAGGTCTTCGGCGGTTTCAGCGTTGCCGGTTTGGATGCGGGCAAAGCGCAGCAAGTCGCTTTGCAGCGCCACCAAATCGGCTTCGTCCCATTGCGGGGCGGCGCTCACGCGCTGCGCTCCGCGGGCAGCAGCACGTCGGTGTCCACCCATTGCTGCCAGCGGCGTTCGATTTCAGGCTGCCATTGGGCAGCTTGTTCGGACACGCTGGCGAGGCTTTCGCAGATTTGCGCCTGCGACAGGGGGGACTGGGCGGCGGATTGCAGCAGGATGCGGTCTATTTCGTCCAGCGGGCTGTGGTACACGCTGCCGCCCGCGTCCTGCCACACGGCTACGGTGGTGGGGACAGCCTGAAAATCGGGTTCGTCGGCGCACACGTTGAACGGGTAGTCGGCGATGCCGGCGGCGGGGGAAAGTACGAAGGGGGTGTCTTCGTCCCATTCGAAGGCGGCGTTGGGCGGGGTGGCGGCGATTTCGGCAACCAATTGGCTGTGCTCGAAGCGCATCAGCTGCAAGATGTGCTCGGGCAGCCTGAAAGCGGCGCGGCCTTGGCGGCAGAAGGCGAGAAATTCGCCGGGGATGTCTTGGAAATAGGGGCTGTGGGCACTGCCTTCGGCCACAAAGGCTTCTTTGGCGGCCGCCCATTGCTCGGGGTCGGCGTAGCGCGCGGCCTGCGGGTAGCAGCGTTGGATAAAGCCGTTGATGTTGTTGCGCACCAGGCGGGCGTACACGGCGAGGCGTTCGGCATCCAGCGGAGTATTGGCATCGGCATCGGCGCTGCCTTGGCGCACGGCGCGGGCAAGCGTTTCTTGGAAGACGGCGGAGGCGTTTTCAGGCTGCATGGGCGCACTCCGTTTTCATTGCGGCGGCTTGGATGCCGACGATGCAGGCGACTTCGGCTTCCAGCTCGGCAAAGGGCGGGAAGTTGAAATCGCGCTCCAACAGGGTGGGCGGGATGTGCGCCATGCGGCGGTAGGCGGCGGCGAGCAGGTCCCACACGTTGTCTTTCACCGGCGCGCCGTGGGTGTCGATGAGGATTTGCGGGTTTTCGTCGTCGTGGCCGGCGATGTGGATGTAGTCCACCCGCGCCATATCGACGGTGTTGAGGAAATCGTGCGGCGCGAGCAGCCCGTGGTTCACGCTGTTCACATAGATGTTGTTGATGTCCAGATGGATGCCGCAGTCGGCTTCCTGCGCCACGGCGTTGAGAAATTCGGCTTCGTTCATTTCCGCCAGCGGGCTGTGCAGGTAGTAGGAGGTGTTTTCCACCGAGATGCGGCAGCCGAGGAAATCCTGCACTTGGCGGATGCGGCGGGCGGTGTGGCGCACGCTGTCGGCGGTGAAGGGCAGCGGCAGCAGGTCGTACAAATGCCCGCCGAGGTCTTGGCAGTAGCTCAGGTGGTCGGAAAAGAAGGTGCAGCCGTAGCGGCGCATCATGTCTTTGATGCCGGCGAGCAGTTCGGTGTCCAGCGGGGCTTGCCCGCCCAGCGAGAGGGACAGCCCGTGCAAGGCCAGCGGCAGGCGTTCGGCGGCTTCGTCGAAGCGTTTGCGCGCCGCGCCGCCCATTTTCAGCCAGTTTTCGGGCGCGGCTTCGATAAAGGCGATGGGGCTGTTGGCGGACAGGTTAAGAAAATCGTCTGCCAAGTCGCGGCGGTAGCCGAGTCCGGCGCCGTGTAGTGTTCGGGTCATGGCGGTCCTTATTGTGGTTTTCAGGCTGCCTCTGGGAGCAGGCCGTGTGGTTTTTCAGGCTGCCGTTTCGCGGAAAACGGCGCGGCGGCACGGTTTTCCGCCAAACGGCGGCAGGGCGGTTTGGCCCTTGCGGGGGTTTTCAGGCTGCCCGAGGCAGTTGGCAGAGGCAGCCTGAAAACAGGGTCGGCTTATGCCTGCGGGCTTAGTGCGAACCGCATTTGCCTTCGCCGCATTTGCCTTCGGCGGCTTTGGTAGCGGGTGCTTTGCTGCCGCATTTGCCTTCGCCGCACTTGCCTTCGGCAGCTTTGGACGACGCGCCGCATTTGCCCTCGCCGCATTTGCCTTCGGCGGCTTTGGTTTTGGCTTTGGCTTTCATGGTTTTGTTCACGGCAGGCGCGTCTTGTTTCGCGGCGGGAGCGGCAACGGCCTGATTGCCCAAAGTCAGCGCCAAAGCGCCGGCCAATGCGATTGCGGAAGATTTTTTCATAATGGTGTACTCCAATAAAAAAGATAAAAAATGAAGCCTGAAAACGCCCGGCTTCGTCGGCGTTAAAAAATCGGTTTATTTGCCGCTGCGGTAGCGTTTCCACAGATAGTCCAGCGACAGCGCGCCCGCGCCCTGCCCCAGCAGCGGCAGCAGCATCACAATGTACATCAGCGACAGCTTGTAGCCGCCCTGCCCGATATTGTAGCCGTTGCCCGCGTGGACGGCATACCACGCCACGGCGGTCAGCACCATCAGCGCGAAAGCGGAAAAGCGGGTGAACAGCCCCAACAGCAGCAGCACGGGAAACAGCAGCTCGGTACCCATGGCCACGTACCAGTTTGCATCGGGCGAAAACAGCGAAAAGGGAAAGGGGAACTGGTCTTGGATTTCGGCAAACCAGTTTTCGCCGTTCCATTTGGTCAGGCCGGATTCGAAGAATTCATACGCCAGCAGGAGGCGCAGTCCGAGCTGGCCGACGGCTTCGCCGATGAGCGGATACAGTTTTTCAGGCTGCTTTTTGGCAATGCGGGGCATGGTGGGTTCCTTTCTGTTTGGGGGTTTGTATTGCCTTATGCAGCTTTGGACGGCAGCCTGAAAAGTTTCTTACGGGGGAAGGTGAAAAATTTTCTTGTGTACTGTTTTTAAATAAGAAAAAATTTTCAGGCTACCTGAAAGACAGCATTTAGGCAGCCTGAAAACGGGGTAATGGCTTTTCAGGCTGCCTATCGGTTGTGTGGTTTGGATTTGTCCGGCGCACTTTGCCCTGATAGCTTGCGGCTTCGCGCAGGGTTTCGGGTTTGATGATGCCGTGCAGTTGGGCTGATGTGATGGCGGCGCAGCCTGAAAACGGTTTACGCGCTTTTCAGGCTGCCTTTATCGTTTACTTCGCCTCTTTAAACCCCCGCTTCAAATGCACCATCAAGAGTGCGACGGCGGCGGGCGTAACCCCCGAAATACGCGATGCCTGTCCGACAGTTTCGGGTTTGTGCTGGTTGAGTTTCTGCTGCACTTCGGCGGATAAACCTTTGACTTTGGCGTAATCAATGTCCGCAGGCAGGCGCAGGGTTTCGATGTCGCGGCGGCTGTTGATTTCTTCTTGCTGACGGTCGATGTAGCCTTGGTATTTGACTTGGATTTCCACCTGCTCGGCTACGTCGTCTGAAAGACTTTCAGACGGCATGGCATCGGGTAGGGTCATCAGTGCGGCGTAGTCGAGGTTCGGGCGGCGCAGGAGGTCATGCAGGTTGGCTTCGCGGCTGAGTTTTTGTCCGAACACGCGGATTTGTTCGTCTTCGGCGAGTTTTTGCGGCGTGTACCACGTTGTTTTCAAACGTTGGATTTCGCGTTCGACGGCTTCGCGTTTTTCGTTGAACGCGCGCCATTGGGCTTCGCCGATCAAGCCGATTTTGTGCCCGTCTTCGGTCAGGCGCATATCGGCGTTGTCTTCGCGCAGCTGCAGGCGGTATTCGGCGCGGCTGGTAAACATGCGGTAAGGCTCGTTCACGCCTTTGGTAATCAAATCATCGACTAACACGCCGAGGTAGGCTTGTTCGCGGCGCAGCAGGAGCGGGTCTTGTTCGCGGACGTATTGCACGGCGTTTGCGCCTGCGAGCAGGCCTTGTGCGGCGGCTTCTTCGTAGCCGGTGGTGCCGTTGATTTGTCCGGCGAAGAAGAGGCCTTGGATGGTTTTGGTTTCGAGGCTGGCTTTGAGGTTGCGCGGGTCGAAGTAGTCGTATTCGATGGCGTAGCCGGGGCGCAGGATATGGGCGTTTTCCAGGCCTTTCATGCTGCGCACGAGCGCGATTTGGATGTCGAACGGCAGGCTGGTGGAGATACCGTTGGGGTAGTATTCGTTGGTGGTCAGGCCTTCGGGTTCGAGGAAAATCTGGTGGCTGTCTTTGTCGGCGAAGCGGTTGATTTTGTCTTCGATGGACGGGCAGTAGCGCGGGCCTACGCCTTCGATTTTGCCGGTAAACATCGGGCTGCGGTCGAAGCCTGTACGGATAATTTCGTGTGTTTTCAAATTGGTATGCGTAATCCAGCACGACACTTGGCGCGGGTGCATATCGGCGTTGCCGCGCACCGACATCACGGGTATCGGCGTATCGCCCGGCTGCTCTTCCAACACGGAAAAATCAATCGTGCGTCCGTCGATGCGCGGCGGCGTGCCGGTTTTCAGACGGCCTTGCGGCAGCTTCAGCTCTTTGAGGCAGCCTGAAAGCGACTGTGCGGCAGGGTCACCCGCGCGGCCGCCCGAATAGTTTTCCAAACCGATGTGGATTTTGCCGGCGAGAAACGTGCCTGCGGTTAAAACCACGGCGCGCGCTTTAAACTCAACATTCATCGCGGTTTTCACGCCCGATACGCGGTTGCCGTCCAAAGTAATATCGTCCACCGCCTGCTGGAATAAATCCAGATTCGGCTGGTTTTCCAGCATTTCGCGGATGGCGGCTTTGTACAGCAGGCGGTCGGCTTGGGCGCGGGTGGCGCGTACCGCCGCGCCTTTGCTGGCGTTTAAGCGGCGAAACTGGATGCCGCTCATATCAGTTGCCAGCGCCATCGCGCCGCCGAGTGCATCGACTTCGCGCACGAGATGGCCTTTGCCGATGCCGCCGATGGACGGGTTGCACGACATTTGTCCGAGCGTTTCGATGTTGTGTGTGAGCAGCAGCGTCTGCGCGCCCATGCGGGCGGCGGCGAGCGCGGCTTCTGTGCCTGCGTGTCCGCCGCCGACGATAATCACGTCGTAGGTTTTGGGATAGGTGATGGGTGTGGTCATATTGTGCTTTCGGTTGGGTTTCAGGCTGCCTAAATCATCGCAGGCAGCCTGAAAAGCTAAAAAATAGAAATCAGATTGCTTGGGCGTTGCGCAAATGTTTTCAGGCTGCCTGAATACTGCATCAAAAGGCAGCCTGAAAACCGTTTAGGCATTGCATCAGCCGTGCGGAACGCCTTTTAGCCCTTGGCGGATAATCGGATACGCTGGCAGCATCAGCGCGTCAATCGTAACAGTAAACGGTGTAAGCATGACCGCAGCGGCTTTGGCGGCGGCGTGCGATTTGCTCGGGCGTTCGTGGGTAACATTAATCGGGGTGTTCATTTTTTTCATGCCGAGTATGCGGTAATCCGTATCGGCTTGGGCGGCGTAATAACGCCCCTAATAGGTGAAATAAAACCTTGCCCGCTCGTTGGTAGATGCAATACAGATGCAATCCTTGATGTTTTGCTGAAGGTTTTGCAGGTCGGCTGCCATTTCAGAAGCAATGCGCGGATTTTACGCGTTTTCAGGCAGCCTGAAACGAGTTCAAAGCCAACGATTATACGCAGTTTTAAAACGGTTTTCAGGCTGCCTCAAAAGGCAAGCATCAGGCTTTTTTCGCACTCGCTACTGCCCTGAATGTAAACAATTATTTCATGTGGTATTTTTATCAACAAAACCCGCACAATTTGAAAAATATAATAAGAAAACCACAAGACTCAGGTAAAATAAGCGTTTCATCACATGGCTGAATTTTCTCGCCATTTTCCTTTCTTAAAACGGAGTAACCATCGTGTTAAAACACACTCTATTATCATTGGTATTGGCTGCAAGCCTCACTGGCTGCGTAACCTACGGCACACAACACTTCAATCCAACGCCTGAGCAATCTGCCGCCATGGAAGCAGATTCTCGCGCTGTGCAAGCAACTGAACGCGCAGAACGCCGCGAGCGCCGTGCAGAACGCCGCGAAGAAATGATGGATGAAGCCGATGCCATCAACCGCGCTTACGGCAACCGTAAAGTGTACATCGTTCACTAATTTTTAATCTTTTGGAGCTTATGCCATGAAAAACAACATTCTATTTTTGGTTTTAACTGCGTTCATCGCAACAGGCTGCACCACCAGCGGCAGCTCTGTGGGCGATATGGCAATTGGTAGCGACTCTGCCGCCATCAAAGCTGGTCGCAACCGCAAAGAAGCGCAACTTTCTCGCGCCGAGTTGGAACAACACCGCCGCCAACGTGCCAACGTGTCTGAAGAATTGGCTTTGGAGCGCGAAAAACGTGCTAACAAACGCGATCAAGTCAACGGTGCAATGGGCACAGCCGCTGGCGCAGTGGGCTTGATTGGCGGTATCGCTGCTACTGCGGGCATGATTAAAGCGATTTTCTGATTTAGTTTAACCGCGCAAGATAAGGCAGCCTGAAAACGGAAAAACCAGTTTTCAGACTGCCTTTTTATGCTTGGATAATAGGGGCGCAGGTAAAACGATAAGCCGGGTTCTGTCGTTGAACAGCCATTCATCTAGACTTTGCGTTGCCACAAAGTTCAAGCAACCTACCCGAACGCTCGGCGAGCAGCGTCAATGCGTTCTGTTTGGTCTTGCTACCAATGGGGTTTAGCCTGCTGCGCGTTGTTACCAACGGCACGGTGCGCTCTTACCGCACCTTTTCACCCTTGCCTGTGCGCGTTGCGCCATCGGCGGTCTTGCTCTCTGCGCCACTTTCCGTCGTGTTACCACGCCCAGCCGTTAGCTGGCATTGTGCTCTGTGTAGCCCGGACTTTCCTCCCCGTGTTGCCACGCGGCGGCTGCCTGTTTTGCCTACGCGGCGGATTATACAAGGTTTCGTTGGTTTCAGGCAGCCTGAAATCCTTGAAAACATTGCGCCAAACTTGTTGGCTGGGCTACAATCCGCTTGTTTTTAAAACCAATCCAACCAATCATTTGGCTATCAACAGGCAAGCGTGTGATTTTCAGGCTGCCTTAATTTTTTAACTCTTATTGGACAACTGTCCAACCGCTTTTATGTCGCTTGATATTTCTTCTTCTCAGCAATTTATTTTGGCTGCGGAAAAACTTTATCCACAACTGGGCTACCCAAAATTATCTGTGCGCATACTGGCAGAAGAAGCCAAGCTCAGCTCGGGGCTGTTTCATCATTTGTTTGCTAACAAAGATGATTTTATAAGCCAAGTGTTTGCGCAGCATTTTGATCAGGCGTTTGGCTGGCTTGCGCCCGAATTTGCCGCCAATCAGCCGCCGATTGAGCGTTTGCGCCAATTGTATTTTCAGGCTGCCTTATCGTTGCGCGATGAAGTGCCGTGGGTTACGCGGATGCTGATTGACAGTGCGGATAATGTGGCAGTGGCGCAGAAAAGTATGCAGGATTTGGTGTTGCACATGTTTCATCTGGTGCGGCAAATCATTGCCGAAATCGCGCCGCAGATGTCGGATGAACACGCGATAAACGTGATTAGCCAGTTGCAAACCAGCATTTTGCTGCCCATTTTGGCGGCGAACACGTTTAGCCGCATTCGCGTGATACCCGATGAATTGCGCCAGCCTGTTTTGCAGCAGCTGACGGATAATGCGCTGGCGCAGCGGGTGGATTGGATGATAAATGCTTTGTTTAGTGCGAGGGAATCGCTATGAAAAAATGGATTATTCCTGTTGTGATTGTGGCTGCTGGTGCGGCGGGTTTTGCGGTTTACCAAAAACAGCACGCCAATGAGCAGCCTGAAAACATTGTTGCGTCCAATGGGCGCTTAGAATTGGAGCGCATTGATGTTGCCAGCTTGTATGCTGGGCGCGTGAAAACGATGAATGTGGATGAAGGCAGCGAAGTGAAGGCGGGCGATGTGTTGGCGGAATTGTCATCGGACACCGCATCCAGCCGCGTGGAAGAAGCCGAAGCGGGCGAATTGGCGGCGAAAGAGACGGTGCAACGGGCGCAAGCGGGCGTGAAACAGGCGCAAGAAGCGGTGGCGCGCGCCGATGCCCAGATTGCCGCGCAGTTGCATCAGCAAAAATTGGCGCAAATGGAATTGGATAACGCGGGCAAAATGCAAAGCGAAGATTTGGTTTCGCCTGCGGAAACGCAGCGTCGTCGTTCGCAACGCGATGGCGCGGCGGCTGCGGTGAAAGCGGCGCAGGCGGCGAAAGCGGAAGCCTTGGCGGCGGTGCGGCAGGCGCAAGCGCAAGTGGCGGAAGCGCAAGCGGGCGTGGCGGCGCGGCAGGCGCAGCTTAAATTGGCGCAGTCTGCCAACAGCGACATGCAAATCACCAGCCCGAAAGATGGCCGCGTGGAATACAAAATCGCGCAGGTGGGCAATGTGATTGGTGCGGGCAGCAAGGTAGTGAGCCTGCTGGATTTTAGCGATGCCAGCATGGCGATTTTCTTGCCCACGGCACAAGTAGGCAGCCTGAAAGTGGGCGACGAGGCGCGGATTAAGCTAGACGGCGTGGATGCGGTATTCCCTGCCAAAATCAGCTTTATCGCCACCGAGGCGCAGTTCACGCCGAAAAACGTGGAAACGGCAAGCGAGCGGGCGAAGCTGATGTTTAAAGTGAAACTGCGCATTCCGAAAGAAACGGCGTTGCAATACAAAGGCTTGCTCAAAGGCGGCATGGTGGGCAACGGCTATGTGCGCACCAATGGGCAGGCGGATTGGTCGGCGGATTTAGCGGTGAAGCTGCCGCAGTTTTGATTGTTAAAACGATGCGGCGCGCAAAGGCAGCCTGAAAACGAGCGAAGCTAAAACTGCTTTTAAAAGATTTTCAGGCTGCCTTTTTTGGCACATAGCAAGTGCACAAATAAGCGATAAAGCGTTTTCAGGCTGCCTTTCTTATCCACAAAAGGCAGCCTGAAAACCGATAACGCGTGGTTTTTACCAATCAACGCACATTCGCTTGGATAATCTCCGCGCCGTCTTTTTTGGCGAGTATCAACAAATCGGCATAGCAGTGCGCGAACAAGCCATTTTCCACCACGCCCGTGATGCTGTTAAGCGTATCTTCCATCTTCATCGGCTCAGACAAATCCAGCCCATGCACATCCAAAATCTCATTGCCATGCAAGGTTTTGCAGCCAATGCGCAATTCAGGCTGCCCGCCCAGTTTAACAATCTCGCGCGCCACCATAGAACGCGCCATCGGAATCACTTCCACCGGCAAGGGAAACTTGCCCAGCTTGCTCACATATTTGCTCTCATCGGCAATGCAAATAAATTGCTCAGACAGCGTGGCAACGATTTTTTCAGGCAGCAACGCCGCGCCGCCGCCTTTAATCATCTGCATCATATGGTTGATTTCGTCCGCGCCGTCAATATAAATGCCCAGCCGCGTTACTTCATTGGGCTGAATTTGCGGGATTTCATATTTCGCCATCAGCTCCGCGCTTTTAACAGACGTGGTTACCGCGCCCTTGATTTTCTTGCCGCTTTGCCCGAGCGCTTCAATAAAAAAATTCACCGTGCTGCCCGTGCCGATGCCGATGTATTCATTTTCGGGCACAAATTCCACCGCCTTGGCAGCGGCGATTTGTTTGAGCTGGTCTTGGGTTAAATGACTCATTTTGCAAATCCTTTTCGGTTGGTGGATAACACGATGATTATAGACTTTTCAGGTTGCCTTGGGCGAGGCGTTTTGCAAGTCCAAATGCAGCCTGAAACATTGGCGAAACTTTTATCCCACAGAGAACAGCAATACTATTTGCACGCGGTTTTTTATTTTAATCCACCATAATAACGCTGGCGCTGGCAAGCCATTGATGCAGCCTGAAAACCAATGGTATAGTTAAACAAAATAAGAAACACCCAATAACATTTCCAACAAGCAAGGGTGTC